>NZ_CP034570.1:1853652-2162594 GCF_003970695.1 Maribacter sp. MJ134 | reverse complement strand
AACAGCACCCATAGAGGCTGCCATACCGGTACATATGGTGGCAACATCAGGATTTATAAATTGCATGGTATCGTAAATGCCAAGACCTGCATAAACACTTCCTCCTGGGGAATTGATATATATCTGAATATCTTTTGAGGCATCAACGCTAGCCAAGAACAATAACTGAGCCTGTACAATATTAGCTACCTGATCATTGATTCCGGTGCCGAGAAATATAATACGGTCCATCATAAGCCTAGAGTATACATCCATGGCTATAACGTTCATTTGTCTTTCTTCAATGATGTTCGGCGTCATGTTGGTCGGGTACATGCTACTCATGATGTTGTCATAGTACGTACTGCTGATACCTTGATGTTTTATGGCGTAATTCTTAAATTCTTTTCCGTAGTCCATAAATAGTTAATCGATTTTAGTGGTAAAAAAAGGTGCCGAAAAAGTGTTTTCCCGGCACCGTAAAGATACTTAATTTATTGTTTGGATACTATCCATTAACTTCTTTGATGAAGTTTTCATACGTAACTTCCTTGGTCTTTAGGTTCGCCTTTTCCTTATAAAGACTAAGAAGTTTTTGGCTCATCAATTGTTCAGATAAACGTTTTACCTCGTCCTGGTTGCCTAAAACTCTAGCTGCTATATTGTCCAGTTCTTCTTCTTGGGGATCAAGCTGGCCAAACTGTGCCATTTGGGATTTTATAAATCCTTTGGCAAACTCCTTAAGTTCGTCAAACTGAACTTGAAGATTGTTGTCGTTGATGACCTTACCTTCAATGAGTTGATAACGAAGTCCTTTTTCAGATTTTTGGTATTCTTCCGCAGCCTCCTCTTCGGATAACTCCTTTTCACCGGTCACCTGTATCCATTTGGTCAAAAATCCTGCCGGTAGATCAAACTTTGTATTTTCAATAAAATATTCGGTTACATCGTTAAGCAATTTTTGATCCGCTTGCTGCTCAAATTGTTTTTCGGAATCTTCAATAATACGTTCTCTAAGCTCTTTCTCAGATTTTACGGCATCCTTTCCAAAGAGCTTGTCAAAAAGTTCTTGATTTAATTCTGCTGGCTCTCTTTCGTTTATCTCCGTAATCGTAAAAGAAACTTCGATATTCAATTTTTCTGCTTTTTCTTTAGAAATACCTAGGATACTTCCCAGTAAATATTCCTCCTTGACCAAGCCTTTGGTCTTTAAGGTGACCGTATCTCCGACTTTTTTGCCAACTAGACTTTCTATGGCTTTTTTACTTTTTAGTTTATCTAACTCTAAAAGCGTTTGGTTGTCTATTTCTTCTGCTTCATTAAAGAACTTGCCCGATACTTCATCGGTTTTACCGACGACCTCCTTGCTAACCAATTTTCCGTATTGTTTCTGAATGCGTTCCACTTGCTCCGTCACCATTTTTTTGTCAGCAACTATTTTGTAGTGCGTTATGGCTTTTTTAGTCTTTAGGGGAACTTCAAAATTCGGTGCTAAACCTAGTTCAAATTCAAAGTCAAGTTCTTCTTGGTCCCAGTCAAAGCTGTCTTGTTGCTTTGGTAACGGATTACCAAGAACATCTAGCTTTTCTTCTGTAAGGTATTTGTTCAAATTGTCTTGAAGCAATTTGTTCACTTCGTCAACTAAAACAGCTTTACCGTACTGCTTTTTAATTAGGCCCATAGGAACCTGTCCTTTTCTAAAGCCAGGAATATTAGCCTGTTTTTTATAATCTTTAAGGATGGTATCTACTTTATCTTGATAGTCTTCCTTTGTAATAGCAACTTTAACAACAGCGTTTAAATCGTCTATCTGTTCTTTTGTAATATTCATTCCTTATTTTCTTATGTCCTTATATAAAATGGGATGCAAAATTACTATAATTTAGACTGTTCGCCAAGTTTTTAAGGGGTTGAATTTCAAAAGCTAAGTCCATCTTTACTTGTCCTCCTTGAGGAGCGAATACAATATGGATTGTAGAAAGGAGAGCAGAAGGCTGAAAAGGAGGGCCCACCAAATATTCCCCACACTAAAACCTGCTACTAGGGCATCGGCCAAAAGAATGATAATGGCATTGATGATCAACAGAAAAAGTCCGAACGTGACTATCGTTACCGGTAGGGTCAGAATAACTAAAATGGGCTTTACCAAGAAATTCAACAAACTCAGTATTATCGCAACAATAATAGCGGTAACATAGGAGTCTACCGATACATTGGGTAGAATATTTGCCAAAAGGATTACTGCTAAAGCACTTAATAAAATTCGCAATATAAGTTTCATTAGTTTTTGTGTTTATAGGTTGTTTTAGAATTAATGAGCTATAGCGGGTACAGCAGAGCTCCTTTTAAATGTAATCAATTTTTGTTTGTCTTTGTCCTTTGACAATTACAAAGCCAAGTTAGCATTTAAGCAAAAGCCTATTAGGATGCCAAGAAATGTAGCGATTTAGACAAGAATTCCTTTGGGTTTTCTGCATGTAGCCAGTGTCCGGCATTGGCTATCGTTTCCATTTGAGCCAAAGGAAAATGCGTTTTTATTCGAGACAGGTCACTATCGGTTACATATTCGGATTTACTTCCTTTTAGAAATAATGTAGGCCCGGCGTAGCTATCCGTGCTATTGATGTTCTCCCCAACTTCTTCCATCTTATGGCTTAGAACGGGCAGGTTAAACCTGAAAGACAGTTTTTTTTCACTGTTCCAATACAAGTTTTTTAAGAGAAATTGCCGTATTCCAAAATTAGATATGTGCTTCTGAAGTTCATCATCTGCTTCCTTTCGCGAAGTGAGTACAGATAAATCAATTTTATTAAGGCCATCTATTATTTCGTGATGGTGGGGAGGGTAAAATTTTGGGGCAATATCCGCAACCAATAGCTTTTCCGTTTTACCAGGATAATCACAGGCGAATTGCATTGCCGTTTTGCCGCCCATAGAATGTCCTATTAATAGCGTACGCCCCATATTTTTGGACTCTAGATAATCGTTCAGGTCTTTGGCTAAAAAATCATAATTAAAATCTTCGGAATGAAAGCTCTTGCCATGATTGCGTTGGTCTATGAGATGCACTTCCATACCACTGTCCGCATAGGCCATTCCCAAGGTCTTCCAGTTATCGGACATTCCCAGAAAGCCATGAAGAATGCACAATGGTTTTCCGGAACCTAATATTTTTGAATGTAGTATTTCTCTCATTTCAATTTGTTCAGATACATATTTACCACATTGTCCAAGCCCAAGTAAATTGCTTCACATATTAAGGCATGCCCTATGGAAACCTCTAAAAGATTAGGTATATGTGTTTTAAAGTATAGGATGTTTTCTAGACTAAGGTCATGACCGGCATTTATACCGATACCGATTTCGTTGGCGGTTAGCGCCGCTTCCACAAAAGGTTGTATGGCTTTCTCTTTATCCGAGGTGAATTGCGAGGCATAGCTCTCGGTGTAGAGTTCAATGCGGTCCGCCCCAACATTTTGAGCACCTTTTACCATTGCGCTATCCGGGTCTACGAAAATAGAGGATCTAATCCCTGCTTTTTTAAAGGTGCCGATAACATCTTTTAAAAAGCTTTCGTTCTTAACGGTATCCCACCCGGCGTTTGATGTTATTGCGTCTACGGCATCCGGTACTAAGGTTACCTGTGTTGGTTTTACTTCCAAGACCAGGTCAATAAACTTTGGATTAGGATTACCTTCAATATTGTACTCCGTGGTGACTATATTTTTAAGGTCTCTAGCATCTTGATATCGAATATGACGTTCGTCCGGTCGTGGATGAATAGTAATTCCTTGAGCGCCAAATCGTTCTATATCCGCTGCGACTTTTAGAAGGTCAGGTACATTGCCGCCACGGGCATTACGGAGAGTTGCAATTTTATTTATGTTTACACTGAGCTTTGTCATCGGGTCATTTTAGTTTCAAAAACGTTCCAAAAATACGAATTAGGCATGCCTTTTGATATTAATAATTACTATTTTGCGTTATAATTTAACTCATGCAGATTCAAAGCCACATAATAAAGAATATACCTGAATTCAAGATTGGAGATTCCTTTGGAAAAGTTTTGGATTTTTTCAAGGAGAACACGTATTCGCACATCGCCATTACGGAGAAAAATCGATTCTTGGGTGTATTTTCGGAAAATGATGTAGAGATTATCGATGCGGCTGCAAAAATCGAATCGTACCGATACGATTTGGAGACCTTCTTTGTTAGGAAGAATACCAATTGGCTAGACGTACTAGAAGCCTTTGCAAGAAATGAAGCAAACTTGCTACCAATTTTAGACGAGAACGAAGAGATAATAGGATATTACGATTTAACGGATATTGTTTCCGTTTTTATCGACACTCCTTTTTTTACGGACCCAGGGAATATCCTGGTCGTGGCCAAAGGACTGAAAGACTATTCATTTAGTGAAATAGCTCAGATCGTTGAAAGTAATAATGCCAAGTTTATTGGTGGTTTAATAACCGATATACAGAATGATGTCGTTCAAATAACCATTAAGATAAGTACCACTAATTTTAATGACGTAGTGCAAACTTTTAGACGCTACAACTACAATATTATCTTCGGTAATAGTGACGACCAATTTTTGGAAGATTTGAAACAGCGTTCAGATTATTTGGATAAATTTTTAAACGTTTAGCATGAAAGTTGCCATTTACGGTCAAACATATCATGAGCAAGTCATTGATTTTTTACTGGAACTTTTAGACGAACTGCAAAAAGAAAGTGCGGAAGTCGTTATAGAAAAGGAATTTTACAATCACTACCTATTAAAGGGGAATACCCTCAATTTTCCAACATTTACCGAATCTGCTGGCCTTGACGGTTCCTTTGATATGTTCGTAAGTTTTGGCGGAGATGGTACCATTCTAAGGGCCACCACTTTTGTAAAGGACATGGGAATTCCCATTGTGGGAGTAAACACAGGTCGGTTGGGGTTTTTATCCACCTTTAAAAAAGAAGATGTAAGGAAAGTGGTTCGTGAATTTGTTGCCGGTGCCTATACCATAGTAGAAAGAAGCCTTGTTCAATTAAATACAAAGCATCTAGATGCAGAATTTGGTGACCTTAATTTTGCACTCAACGAGATTACGGTAAGTAGAAAGGATACCACTTCCATGATTACAGTAGAAACCTATTTAAATGACGAATACCTTACCTCTTATTGGGCAGACGGTCTTATTATTGCCACGCCCACAGGGTCAACTGGGTATTCTTTGAGCTGCGGAGGCCCGGTAATCGTACCCACGGCCAAGTCATTGGTGTTAACTCCTATTGCGCCTCACAATCTTAATGCGAGGCCATTGGTAATTTCAGACGAGACGAGTATTCGGCTTAAAGTTTCGGGTAGGGAAGAGAATCATCTGGTTTCTTTAGATTCTAGAATAGCTTCCCTTGAAAATGGTCAAGAAATTACTATTAAGAAGGCCCCTTTTTCAATTAAGATGATTGAATATACTTCGGAGAGCTTTCTAAAAACCCTCAGAAATAAGCTTTTGTGGGGTGAGGACAAAAGAAATTGAACCTCAAATGAAACAATAAATACCTTCAAAAGCTGTTTATCTTGTGAGAACATAAGTAGGGTTGCACACCTTTGTAAACGATGAAGATGGACCTATTTATTGAAAATAGTAACGTATGTGGCGAATTGGTTTATTAGTGCTTTTTTTTAGCTCCCTGAGTTTGAAGGGTCAAACTTATGAGGTGGGGCTCTTTGCCGGTGGCGCTAATACAATTAGTGATGTAGGGCGTACCAATTACATTTTGCCATCGGATATTGCGTTTGGAGGTATTTTTAAGTGGAACAAAAGCAAGAGGTATGCGTGGAGGGGTAGTGTTATGTACGGTAAGTTCACTGCGGACGATACCAAATCTAGCTCTTCTGCAAGACAACAAAGAGGTTATGTGGTGGATAACTCCATACTCGAAGGTTCTTTAGGTCTAGAATTTAACTTTGTGGAGTACAACCTGCATAAATTGGGCCCGGCATTTACACCGTATCTTTATACAGGGGTAACCTATTTTAGGTATGATTTTGAATATTTTAATGGTACGGTGTTACAGGAAACTTCGCAGAGAGATGGTTCGTTTGCGATACCAATGACGGCCGGTTTTAAGTATCGTATCAATCAGTTTCTTATTTTTGGGGCAGAAATTGGTGCCCGATATACGTTTACGGATAATTTAGATGCCAGTAATCCTGCAGGCTCCAATTTTGAACAGTTCCGTTTTGGGAATATTTTTAGTGATGATTGGTATGTGTTCTCCGGGGTTACCTTAACCTATACTTTTGGGAGAAAGCTTTGTACCGATTGTTTTGAGTAGCAAAGTAAATGGATAAAATAGAAGAATTAGTCAATCACAATTTACCAAAACATCTGGCCATAATAATGGACGGTAATGGCAGATGGGCCAAGCAACAAGGTAAACATCGCGTTTTTGGTCATGAGCACGGCGTAAAAACCGTAAGGTCTACCGTTGAAAATTGTGTGAAGATAGGAATTGAGTACCTTACTTTATACACGTTTTCTACAGAGAACTGGAACAGACCCAAGATAGAAATACAGACTTTAATGCGGCTCTTGGTATCTTCACTTAAAAAAGAACTTAAAACTTTTAACAAAAACAACGTTCGTCTCAATACCATCGGGAACATTTCTGCACTGCCGGAAAAAGCTTATAAAGAGTTGTTGGAGGTGATGGATAAAACAAAGGATAATACAGGGATGACCCTGACATTGGCCTTAAGTTATGGCTCTCGAGAAGAGCTGCAATCCGCTGTTAAGGCAATTGCGGTCAAAGTTAAAAATAATATAATTTCAGCTGAAAATATTGATGAAACCATTATAAATAACCATCTTTACACGCATAATTTGCCAGACGTAGACTTGCTTATCCGTACTAGTGGAGAACATCGGATCAGCAATTTTTTATTATGGCAGATAGCATACGCAGAATTATATTTTATTGACGTATTTTGGCCCGATTTTAGTGAGCACCATTTGGTGAAGGCTATAAAGAATTACCAGAACAGAGAACGACGATTTGGAAAAACTAGCGAACAACTCATTTAAAGATATGACCAGGTTCATATCCTTGAACCACTTAATTACCACTCTTCTTATTTTTATTTCAATTAATACCTTCTCACAAGACCTGTCTTATGAAGATGGTAAAAAATATATTTTAGGAGGGCTAGAGGTCACCGGGCTGGTAAGTTATAACGAACAGACGGTAAAGACCTACACAGGGCTTCGTGTGGGGCAGCCTATTACCATTCCAGGGGAACAAATAAGCGGTGTAATCAACAAGTTATGGGGTCTGGAACTGTTTAGTGGTATAGATGTTTACATTACGGACATCAAGGGGAACGATATTTTTTTAGAACTGCATATAGTTGAAAGACCCACCCTAACGGACGTTACTTTTTACGGAGTCAAAAATAGGAAGGTAGAAGAGCTAGTTAAGGATACCGATCTTAAGAAAGGAAAAAAGATTACGGAAAGCCTTATTTCAAACACCAAAAATTACCTTACTAACAAGTACAAAAAACAGGGTTATCTTAATACCAAGGTCACTATTGCCACAAAAAAAGACACTTCCGAGACCAATGCCAGAAGCATGGTGGTGAATATAAAAAAAGGGGACAAGGTTAAGATAAAGGATATTGTCTTCGAGGGTAATGAAGAGTTGTCAGATAAAAAACTTCGTAAAGCTCTAAAAAACACCAAGAAAAAACGCTTGGGTCGGTTCTGGAAGAAATCAAAATTCATCAAAAAAGATTACGAGGAAGACTTGGGCTTGCTTATAGATAAGTATGCGGAAAACGGATTTAGGGATGCGCGCGTCATATCCGACACTTTGGTAAAGGTAGATGATAATAACATCCAGCTGAACATTAAGGTAGAAGAGGGTAATAAGTACTATTTTGGTGATATCGATTTTGTGGGTAACACGGTGTATACCGATCGCCAACTGTCGCAGGTACTGGGCATTAAAAAAGGGGCCACTTATAACGGCGTTCTTTTAAGAGAGCGTATTGCAGATAATTCTAAACCTGATCCAAGCGACGTAACTAGTCTATATCAAAATAATGGATATTTGTTTTCTACGATTAATCCGGTTGAGGTATCAGCGGCAAATGATACCATTAATTTTGAAATTAGAATCATAGAGGGTAAGGAGACCTTTCTAGACCATGTTACAGTAAATGGAAACGACAAGACCAATGACCATGTTATTTTCCGTGAGCTAAGAACCAGACCAGGTCAAAAATATAATAAATCGGATATTATTCGTAGTATAAGGGAATTAGGGCAGTTAGGCTTCTTTGACGCGGAACAGATAACACCAGATGTCTTGAATGCCAATCCTAATGAAGGTACGGTTGACTTATCTTGGAATTTGGTAGAGTCCGGCTCTAGCCAAATAGAATTGCAAGGTGGTTATGGCGGTGGTGGTTTTATTGGTACCCTTGGCCTTTCTTTTAGTAATTTTTCCATACAGAATTTATTTAAGGGAGAAGCTTATAAACCGGTGCCCATGGGGGATGGACAAACCTTTGCCTTGCGTTTACAGGCAAGTAGAACCTTTAGAGTCTACAGTCTTAATTTCTCGGAACCTTGGCTTGGAGGTAAAAAACCGGTACGTTTTAACCTAAGCTTATCGCGTACACAGCAGTTTGCTGCTAGTTTTGGAGGTCGCGATGGAATCCAAGTGGACAAGAATCAGCAGTTTTCTATTACGGGTGTAACGGCAGGGCTGGCAAAGCGAGTACAATGGCCGGATGATTTTTTCACCATTTCGCATTCCTTGAGTTATCAATTATACGATTTCAGGAACTATAATATAGGTCTGTTTAATTTTGGTAATGGTAAGGCTAACGCTCTGGCCTATACTTTAGGTATTTCTAGGAATGCCACCTTAGGAGGGCGTATTTTTCCAAGAGGAGGTTCTAACTTTGAAATTACTGCTAAATTCACACCACCGTATTCCCTGTTCAGCAATAAGGACTTCAGGGCCTTGACGGATAGGAGTACAGAGCTGCAACCTATCGTGAACCAGCAAAGAACGCAGGGCATACAAACATCTCCGGAAATTACCGAACTGGAAAATGCCGACCAAGAACGCTTTCGATTATTGGAATATTACAAAATAAAGTTCAAAGGAGATTGGTATACGACCTTGGTTGATAAACTGGTCTTACGTACCAATGCAGAGTTTGGATTCTTAGGTAATTATAACAGTGATATCGGAGATGTGCCTTTTGAGCGTTTCTTCGTTGGTGGTGATGGTCTTGGGAACTTTACCCTAGATGGGCGTGATGTTGTACAGCTAAGGGGATATGACAATCAATCGTTAACACCGGTAGACCCAATTTCCCGACAACAAGAAGGAGGTATTGTGTACAATAAATTCTCTTTAGAACTTAGGTATCCGTTAACCTTAAAGCCTTCTGCATCCATTTACGGACTAGCATTTTTAGAAGGTGGTAACTCTTTCAGCAATTTTCAGCAATTTAATCCGTTTCAATTAAAACGATCGGCCGGTGTGGGGGTTCGCATATTTATGCCAGCATTTGGATTATTGGGAATAGATTTTGGATACGGGTTTGATGAAGACCTTAGACCTCAATCTGCTGGCCAAGGTCCAAGCGGATGGCAAACGCACTTCATAATTGGTCAACAGTTTTAATTTAAATTTGAAATTTTACGATTGTACCATATGCTAATCCTTTCATTTTAAAAGTTTTAGTAATTTTGGCACGATATTTTCTATTGGATTAAACGATATCAAAAATGAAGTCAAAAACAAAAGTTCTTTTATTTCTTAGTGTAGTATGCTTAAGTGTAAATTCCTTTGCCCAGAGAGGGGTTCGGATGGCTTACGTGGACATGGAATATATTTTGGAAAATGTAGAAGAGTATAGGGAGGCAAGTGAGCAATTGGATACCAAAGTGCAGAAATGGAAAGTGGAGATTGAGCAGAAGCGAAGTGTCGTTGAGCAAATGAAGAAAGATCTAATGGCCGAAAAAGTATTATTGACGGCGGAACTTATTTCAGAACGCGAGGAAGATATTCAAATTCTTGAGAAAGAGATGTTAGAATATCAACAGAACAGATTTGGACCACAGGGCGATTTGGTCCTGCAGAAACGGAGATTGATACAGCCTATACAAGATCAGGTGTTCAATGAAGTGCAGAAAATAGGTACGAATAAAAAATATGATTTTATTTTTGATAAATCAGCGGATGTCGTAATGTTGTACTCCGAAAAAAGACACGATATAAGTGAATTAGTATTGCGCCAAATCGCTAGGACTAGAAAAATAAGTAAGCCGGCAAATAAAGGAAATAAAAGAAGCCGATTAGATGATTTTGAAGGCGACGATGAAGAGTTAGAAGCAGTTGAAAGCGATGCGGTCAAAGAACGAAAGGATAAAGCTAAAGAGGCTAGTGAAGCAAGGGCCAAAACAGCCGAAGAGAAAAGAGCTGAGCAATTAAAGTTACGAGAGGAAAGAAAGAAGGCGTATGAAGAACGAAGAAAGAAGTTGTTAGAAGAAAGAGAAGCGAAGAAAAAAGAAAAGCAAGAGGAGCGCAAGAAGGACTCGGAAGAAAAAGAAAATAGTTCCGAACAATAGATTTTAAGAACCATTAATTAACACTCAAATAAAAATTAAATTTTAACTCATGAAACAAGTAAAGAAAATAGCTGTAGCCTTAATGTTGTTTGTGGTGGCGAGCAGTTTTGTAAATGCACAGAGTAAAGTTGCACATATTGATGTAACACAATTATTGGCAGCGATGCCAGAGATGAAAGCTGCTGAGGCAGAACTTAAAAAATTACAAGAAACGTACAACGCAGATATTCAGGCTTCAATGACAGAGCTACGTAACAAGTTTACGCAGTACCAGAACGAGGCGCCATCAAAGTCAAAGGAAGAGAACGATAAGAGAGCTGTAGAACTTCAAGGTTACGAGAAAAGTATCGGAGAAGCGCAACAAGCAGCGCAACAAGAATTTCAAAAGAAACAAGCAGAACTCTTTGCTCCAATTTCCGAAAAAGCAAAAGCAGCTATCGAAAAAGTTGCGGCCGCTCAAGGTTACGACTATGTAATAGATGCGCAAGCCGGTGGAGGATTGATCGTAGCGAAAGGTAAAGACCTTTTGGCGGATGTAAAGACTGCATTAGGATTCTAGTAAGAAATATCATTTCAAACAAATAAAAAACCATTCTTTAATAGGATGGTTTTTTTATGGAAGCAATTTACTTTTAATTTTTTGCCAACGTAGTTTCCTTATAAATCTTCCTTCATTTAGAGATACCATAAAGGAAATTTTTTCTTTTTTGGCTTCAAAATATCCGTACATGTTGTCAAAAAAAATGACACTCTTTCGCTGTTTTATCGCCATTTTTAATGAAGCTATCAGCGTTATGAGAAAGCCATAACGCATCGTATACATGGCCCTGCCTTGAAGATATCTTGCTTTTGGATTATAGGCTTTTCCAGTGGGTCTTAGGTGTTTTACCTTTAAAGTCTCGTCGGTGACAATGAAATACCCGTGATACTGCGCTAACAACTCGTCTACCGTATCCCATCCCATTTCTGTTTTAAGTCCGCCTATGGCTTCAAAGCAGCTTTTGGAATATGCCTTAAAAGCTCCCCGAACATGGTCCTTGTCCATGGTATGGTTCAATATCCACGTTCCATTACTGTCTTTTTCATAAATAAACCCGCCTGCGATGCCTACATCCGGCCTGCCCTTGAAAATATAGGCAATTCGTTCAAAATAATTATCAGGAAGAATAAGGTCGGCATCTAGCTTAACGATAAAATCAAAATCATCATCTAGTTCTTGAAGCCCTTTATTAAACGCCTTAATGACCTTACTACCGGGTAGGTGTTCTTCAGAAGAATGGGTATTTATCTTAAGAAGGGTAGTCGTCTTACTTATGAATTCATCAATTATCCGCTCCGTAGTATCCGTAGAGTTGTCATTAACAATAACCACCTTCTTTGGTTGTAAGGTCTGGCGAAATAAGGAGTCTAGGGTAAGCCTTAAAAAGGCTTCCTCATTGTGCGCCGGTATAATAACATAGTAGTTCATTTTTAGTACGGGATGTTATTCACTAGCTTTTCTAGTGGCATAGACCATATAATATCTGGGCGTAAAGGTCCTCAATAAGGGTCTTATCCCTATTTTCTTAACAGGATGTGTCCATTTCATGGCATCTTGAATCTCCCATCCCGATTTTTCCAACAGCCAATTAAATTGCCAGTCCTCAAATTCATGATAATGACGATCCCAGGGGTCCGTTTTACTCTGATAGGCTTTTGAGAACCATAAGCGTAACGGAATACTGGCTACAAGTTTGTCCGACTTAATTTCTGATAATACATTTAAAGGAGCAAGTAGGTGCTCAAAAATTTCAAAAGCGGTTACGACTGAAGCATCTGAATGCTGTACCGAGAAAAAGTTCTTGTCTAAATCTTCTCCCTTGGTGTTGCTAACCTTATAGCCTTGTTCCTGCATTAATTTGGACAAAGGGTTGGGTACACCTAAGTCTAATATTTTTTCCGTTGTACTAACGTGTTTCTGTAAGAATCGAAGTGTTTTCTTGAACCGTTTGTTAGGAAAGGTATTTTCGTACATATTACATTCGGTAAACAATTGCATTGACGTTCATTCCCGCGCCAACACTAGCAAAGATAACAACATCTCCTACTTTTAATTCTTGATTTTCAATTTTTCCTTTTCTAATCAAGTCCAATAGGGTAGGAATGGTGGCCACGGAGCTGTTCCCCAATTTCTGGATAATCATAGGCATAATTCCATCCGGCATTTCTTTGCCATATAGGGCATAAAATCTTTTGACGATAGCCTCGTCCATTTTCTCATTAGCTTGATGAATGATAATCTTTTTAACATCGTCTATAGCCACACCACTTTCTTCTAAGCAGGAGGCCATGGCTCCGGGGACATAGGTTACGGCGAATTCGTATATTTTTCTACCGAACATTTTTATGTATTTGGTATCCTCTGCCGTAGGAAGGTAGGACTTTCCGTAGAATAGAAAGTAAGCCTCTTCGTAGGTGTAGGTGGCGGTGGCGTGCGCTAAGATTTCACCACTATGGGAATCTTCTTCAATTATCGCCGCGCCGGCACCATCGGAATAGATCATGGAATCGCGATCATAGGGGTCAACTATCCGCGAAAGTGTTTCAGCGCCGATGACCAAGCATTTCTTAGCGATGCCGCTCTTAATGAAGGCATTTGCCTGTATAACGCTTTCTATCCAGCCAGGACACCCAAAAAGCATATCATAGGCTACACATTTTGGATTTTTTATGCGTAAATGATGTTTTACCCGTGTTGCCAAACTTGGAAGCATATCGCTTTGCGATTGCCCATAAGCTACATCACCAAAATTGTGGGCAAGAATGATATAGTCTATTTCTTCTTTATCCACACCGGCGTCATCAATGGCTTTTTCCGCTGCTAGAAAAGCAATATCCGAGGTATTGAGCTTTTTTGCCGCATAACGTCTTTCTGCAATTCCCGTAATGGTTTTGAACTTTTCAATGATAACGCTATTGTTATGCTTGAATTCACTTCCGTCGGCATTCAAAAACTCGTGCTGTTCAAAATCTTTGTTCTCAACGATCAGTGATGGTATATAGCTTCCTGTTCCTGTAATACCTATCTTCATTTGGTGTAGTGTTAGTTGGTACTAAGCAAGATAGGTGTAATACCGCTAATTGCTATGCATGCATAATACACTTTACGATGTCCAGAAATAAAACCATCATATTCAAGGGAATAAAAAAGTCCCCATTAATGAATGAGGACTCCTGTTATGCAGTGTTAAGCGTTGTTTTATGCTTCGGCATACGCTTCTATCGGAGTACAGGTGCAAATTAAATTCCGATCCCCAAAGGCCTCATCTGTGCGACGTACGGTTGGCCAAAATTTATTTTCAGATACATAATCCAAAGGAAAAGCGGCCAATTGACGACTGTAAGGAAAATCCCAGTTATCAGAAGTAACCATGGTCAAGGTGTGCGGTGCGTTTTTAAGTACATTGTTGCTGTCTTCAACCGAGGCGTTATCAATTTCTTTTCTAATCGATAGCATCGCTTCACAGAATCGGTCTAACTCCGAAAGGCTTTCACTTTCTGTAGGTTCTATCATCATAGTGCCTGCCACTGGAAACGAAACTGTTGGCGCATGAAACCCGTAGTCCATTAATCGCTTAGCAATGTCCGTTACCTCAATACCGTTCGTTTTAAAAGGACGACAATCTATAATCATTTCATGGGCCGCCCTGCCTTTCTCACCGGTATAGAGTACATCATAGGCGCCGTTAAGACGTTCCTTTATGTAATTGGCACTTAATATGGAATATCGTGTTGCATCCGTAACCCCTGAAGCCCCCAGCATTTTTATGTAGCCGTAAGAAATAAGGCAAGCCAATGCGCTACCCCATGGTGCCCCTGATATTGCCGTAATGGCATTTGCACCACCCGTTTTTACGACGGGGTTAGAGGGTAGAAATGGTTTTAGCTGTTCGGCCACGCAAATAGGTCCTACTCCAGGACCTCCACCACCGTGAGGTATGGCAAAGGTTTTGTGAAGATTCAAGTGGCATACATCGGCACCGATAGTTGCAGGATTAGTTAAGCCTACCTGAGCGTTCATATTTGCCCCGTCCATGTATACTTGTCCGCCATGGTCGTGTATCAAAGAAGTGATATATTTTATAGAGGATTCAAAAACGCCATGTGTTGATGGGTACGTTACCATCAGGGCCGCTAAATTTTCAGAATGTTCTTTTACCTTCTCTTCCAAGTCAATGACATCAATATTACCATGCTCATCGGTTTTAGTAACGATTACCTTCATGCCCGCCATCACCGCTGATGCGGGATTTGTACCATGTGCAGATGCAGGAATAATACATATATCGCGATGGTGGTCGTTTCTGGAATGGTGATAGGCCCTAATGGTCATCAACCCGGCGTATTCTCCTTGAGCCCCAGAATTTGGCTGTAGCGAAGTTGCAGCAAAACCGGTAATGATATTTAATTGTTCTTCAAGCTCTTTAAGTACTAATTGATACCCTTTGGCTTGGTCTAAGGGTGCAAAGGGATGAATATTACCCCAATTGGCCCAGCTAAGCGGTAACATCTCAGAGGCTGCATTCAATTTCATGGTGCAACTTCCCAACGAAATCATGGAATGGTTTAAGGCCAAATCCTTACGCTCTAGTTTTTTGATGTAACGCATCAAATCAGTTTCGGAGTGATAGGTGTTAAAAACGGGTTGTTGTAAGAAACTAGATTTACGTGCTAATGAGGCCGTGATAATTTCGTCAAGGTCTTCTTCTTTGGAAGTATCATCATTAATACCTTGTGATTCCAAAAAACATAGGATCAAAGGTCGAATATCTTTTTCTGAAAAAGCCTCGTTTATGGAAATGGAAACCGTTTCTTCATCAATATAATTGATGTTAATCTTCTTGGATTCCGTTATGGTACGTAAAGATTTTACATTTTGAGCCTTGATCCGTATGGTGTCAAAGAAACAGGTATTTACTTGTTCAAATCCGTGAGCAGTAAGCTTTTTGGCTATGATTTTAGTGTAATTATGTATTTTATTGGCAATATAGATCAAGCCTTTTGGGCCATGATATACGGCGTACAAGCCAGCCATAACCGCCAACAGGACTTGTGCGGTACAGATGTTAGATGTTGCCTTGTCCCTCTTAATATGCTGCTCCCTTGTCTGCAAAGCCATTCTCAAAGCTCGGTTCCCATCCGTGTCCTTGGTTACTCCAATAATACGTCCCGGGATGTTTCGCTTGTAGTTTTCTTTAGTAGCGAAAAAGGCTGCATGGGGACCGCCGTACCCTAGAGGAATTCCAAAACGTTGCGTGGTGCCTACAACAACGTCTACACCCCACTCACCGGGAGGAGTTAAAACCGTAAGACTTAATATGTCCGCAGCAACAGCTACTTTGATATCGTTCGCTTTCGCTTTTTCTACAAAAGAAGAATAATCGTTTACTTGTCCATATTTGCCAGGGTACTGAAGAATTGCGCCAAAATACTCACTTGAGAATTCAAAATTTGCGGGAGTATCCAACACCAATTCAATATTCAAAGGTGTAGCACGGGTTTTTAAAAGACTCAAGGTCTGTGGTAGTATTTCATCTGAGACAAAGAACTTAAGCACACCGTCCTTTTTCTGCCCTCTGCTTCTTAAATCGAACAACATGGTCATGGCTTCGGCCGCAGCTGTACTCTCATCCAAAAGAGAAGCATTTGCCACTTCCATTCCAGTAAGGTCACACACCATGGTCTGGTAATTTAAGAGGGCTTCCAACCGTCCTTGGGCAATTTCTGCCTGGTATGGAGTGTAAGCGGTGTACCAACCTGGGCTTTCTAAAATATTCCTTTTTATGACGGATGGTGTAATACTTTCATTGTAGCCTAGACCTATGTACGATTTAAAAACCTTGTTCTGGTTGGACAGATTTTCTAATAGACCTAAGAATTCATATTCGCTTATCGCGGGTGGTAAATTTAGACTTTCCTTTAAACGAATATCATGAGGAATCGTTTGATCAATTAGTTCATCTAAATCCTTTACCCCAACTACAGAGCACATTTTTTCTAAATCTTCTTCACGGATGCCAATATGGCGCGATGCAAACACGTCGGTCTTCATAATTTTATTCGAATTAGTCGCACAAAATTAGCGATTTATTCCATGGAAAAATGTCCTTTTTATCGCCTTTGAGCGAAAGTTTTTAACCAAAATCCATGGTTATAAACAGTTTGGCTACTTTTGTTTAATGAAGCTTTGGAGGCGATTTTTCAACTTTTATCTAGATGCTAGTATTCATGTGGCCTTGGCGGTATTTTCCTTAGTTTATGTAACGGGGATTACCTTAAACATTCCCATAGATTTTAACCTCTCTTGTTTTATATTTTTCGGAACTATAGTCTGTTATAATTTCATTAAATACGGTGTAGAGGCGTCTAAGTATGTTTTAGTTGCGAATCCGTACCACAAAAATATTCAAATACTCAGTTTTTTAGCTGGTGCTGGAGCGCTTTATCATGCATTTTTCTTGAATGAACATGCTTGGTATTTGCTGTTTTTTTTGAGTTTTATGATACTGCTATATGCGCTACCGCTATTGCCCAGTGCAAAAAATCTCAGGTCTTTAGGGGGTTTAAAGATTTTTGTGGTTGCCGTGGTATGGGCCATGGCTACGGTGCTATTACCTTATTTTTCGGTGAACGAAGGGGTTTCATGGGACGCCATAGTGGAAACTGTACAACGTTTTTTACTGGTGCTAATATTATTAATACCCTTTGAAATCAGGGATTTAAAATATGATAGTCCAACCCTGAAGACCTTACCGCAGCGTTATGGGGTGGCCAACACTAAAATAATAGGCGCTTTTTTAACTCTTGTGTTTTTCTTTATAACCTTTTTCAAGGACGATATCAATAGGAATGAACTTTTGGTGAAAGGAGTATTATTTTTGGGCTTGGGTTGTTTAATGTATACTACAAAAAGAAACCAAACCAAGTACTACGCCTCTTTTTGGGTAGAAGCAGTCCCCATTCTTTGGCTTGTAATTCTTTTATTTATGGAGAAACGGCTTAGTCTTGTTTAGCCAGCTGCTGTTTCATTTTTAGCTTTTCTTGTTCGGATAAGCTTTGGAGTTCAGCTTTTTGGCACAACGAAGTAAACTGGGTGTTACGGCTACTATGCGTTGAACAAGTTTTACACATAAAAAGATGAAATTTAAGTTTCATCTTCTCCATAAATGTTGCCTCTCTATATTGAGTTTTGTCACAAATATGAACGGCTTTTTCGCAAGAAATCATCATGTTAGAACCAATTTTGATTAAGGCATCCCATAAGAGCAGTTCTTGCCCTATGAATCATTACCCATAGGTTAGACGGATTTATTCCGAGCTCATTACAAATATCTTCTGTACTTATTCCTTGAATGGTTTTCATGGTAAAAACCATGGCCTGTTTTTTAGGAAGTTTGGCTATACATTCTTGTATGGCAAGGCCTAGTTCCTCATTTTCCATTGTACTATTTTCTGACTTGCTGAAGGGGTCTGCTACTTGTTCCTCCATCCAATCCCCATCAGAATCGCTACTGGACCCGTAACTCATACGTACCTCTGCTTTGCCTTTTTTCGAATTTATCTTACGATAATGATCAATTACCTTTCTTTTTAAGATGGCAATGAGCCAAGTACGTTCCGCTGCATCTCCCTTATAATTCTTGGCAGATTTAAGACCGGCTAAAAACGTTTCAGATACCAAATCTTTTGCAACTTCGGCATCACTTACCCTTCCTACGGCAAAATTAAAAAGATAATCAGCATAGCTGTCTACCCATAGGTCAGGATTTAATTTGTGAAGCGTCATATTTTTATTGTCAGGTTCAAAAGTAACAGAATTTGTTGTAACAATCCTCATGTTTTCGTTGCGTTCGTGGTATTTTAGTGCAGTCATAATGTATTTTTTTATTTGTTGCTATGAAATATGTGCTCTTACTATCTTTTATTTTGGTTTCTTTCTTTGGAATATCCCAAAGTTCAACTATACATATCACAGAGTTCTCACAGAATGATATTAAAAATGGGATACTTATAGATGTAAGGACGCCAGTGGAGTTTGCCAATGGTCATTTGGATGGTGCTATAAATATGAATTGGTACGATAAGGACTTTGCTGGTCATTTGAGTAATATCTCAAAAGATGAAACCATATATGTTTACTGCAAGAAGGGTGGACGTAGTGCCAAGGCGCAAGAAAAACTAATTTCTTTAGGATTTAGCAATGTTATCAATTTGGAAGGGGGATATGATGCTTGGTTTGACGCTAAAAAGAAGTAACAGGATAGGGGTCATCTTCATATCCTTGCCCTGAGAATACTGAATGTCACTACTCTCATAAATGCCATTCTTAACGCTTCAACGAACTATTTGTGTACTATTTTCAATGGAACGATAGCATTTCTTGTTCCTATTTTCATATTTAAATAGTATTGAAATATTAATCCGCCCCAGCCGTTAATTTAAACAAGTGCCAATTGGTGGAGTGATACCTTTTTCCATGGTAATAGCATCTTATTAGGTAAAGAGTTTGATAATTTGGCTCAGAGATATTTTTCGGAATCCCAGAATACAGGGATGTATGTAGCTTTTATCTCATGTAATTTGCATTCCTATTAAAAGAACGATAGGTCTTCATAAATAGAATGAACAGAACAACAACTTTTAGACCAATTATAATATGATAAGAAATTTAGCAATAGCATTTGTTCTAATTACCCAAATTACCATGGCCCAAACCAGTTTTGAGCCTGTAGAGCAGGAATTGTTGGACTCTTGGATTACCGATGCCCGTGAAACCGATGAAATAGCAACACAGCATTTGCCAAAATTTAGGGAGGAATATAAAGATGTGCTCAAGGAGCCCGATGATTCCAATAGGATTTTTGACTATGGCCGTATATTGACTATCTTGATACAACCTGCATTATCAACTGCGAGCGAAAACCCCATGAGCAAAAGTGCGCATAAAATAGCTACTGAGGCTGAACGTGCTTATTTGGGGGCAATATCAAAGTATAAAAAGCACGGCCGGGCTAATATTATGTTAGGTTTACTATATAACCAACAAGGCAAATATATGTTTTCCGAGCCCTATTTGGAAGTAGGTTTAGAATTGGAAGAAGGCGGCGAAGACTGGATGGTTGCGGCCAATCAATACCTATTGGCCGGTGCGTACACTTACAATACCAGCGAAGATAAATACCAGAAAGTTTACAAAAAGTTTAAAAAGTACGCCAGAACAGATGGTATCAAAGACGGTTCTTACTATTTAAAAATGGCCGTTTTGTATGTTTCCTATTATGAAGGTTAAACGTTTTTAAATTGATAGTCAGGCAATAGCAATACAAAAGAATTAATATGAAAAATTATATGTTACGTATCGGAATCCTAACATTTTTTGTTTTGATTACCGCTTGCAAGTTCGATAAATCCGTTAGCAAGAACTTTAATACCAGTATTAGCACGGAAGGCGATGGACTTTCTGCCGGTGAGGTCTACCTTTCCACAGACGCTGAACGCTTGGACGATAACGTTTTTATTTACGGACAGAAGATTTACACCAATTTTGAAAACATGGATGGTTTTGTCATAGAAAATGACAAGTATTATGCAAAAATGGGGGTTGAAGTGATTTCGGAAAGTGGTGAGGTGGTGATGCAAAGCAATAATTTGTTGGACAGTTCTGCCGGATTGGACGCTTCCTTAAGAACGCTCTTTGGAGAACTTATCCTTGCACAACCCATGCATTCAGGAGCAAAGTATACCGCGTCGTATGATATATCCGATGAAAGAGGTGAGGGGACTTTCACGTCTACAATGGATTTTGAAATACTGCCAAACCCGAATATAACCGTGAAGGAATCGGGTCTAAAGGCACAGGAGATATATATATTCAATACCGATTCGAAATCCGTTATCACA
The DNA here is from genome assembly GCF_003970695.1 of Maribacter sp. MJ134. Classification (NCBI taxonomy): domain Bacteria; kingdom Pseudomonadati; phylum Bacteroidota; class Flavobacteriia; order Flavobacteriales; family Flavobacteriaceae; genus Maribacter; species Maribacter sp. MJ134. The sequence continues at coordinate 2,142,021 of NZ_CP034570.1, read as the reverse complement.
AATTCTGAAACTCAATTTGGCGATAATTTGCAATTTCAGTTTGAAGGGCTAGAGGGCTACACTTTGGTAGATGGCTTCGTAGCTTTAGGGTTATCCATAAAAGTTGAAGATGCGAGGGGAAAGCAAATACTTTACAATAAAAATGCCTTTGAGAACACACTTATTACGGAAGCGCAAATAGCTCAAGGAGTAGGCGGCACATTGGTTTTTTCCAAAGGAATGATAAATAACCCCGTTACTTGGGAGGTTGAAATATGGGACGTGAACAGCGATGCGCGTTTAAAAGGAACTACCCAGTTAAAAGTGAACTAATCATAGGTGTTCTTACAATAAGACCGATGGGTTGGGGCAACGAAATGTGGCTACTCCCAAAGCCATTACTAATGAAGCTTAAAAATAGATGAAAACGATTAGTACGCTTGTATTTGAACTACAACTTCCGGATACTTTTCAAATCATACAGGAAAGTAAAATAGGGCTTCGCGTAGAGGACCACACCAACGATTGTAAAGTGCAACATCCGCATTTGGAGGCAAGGTTGTTTGAGCTGGCCGATTTAAAATCGGATAGTTATAAAGGTGATACGCTAGAAAAGAAGTGGGAAGATTGGTGTATATCACTGCATTATAAATCTGAGCTTATCAGTTTTGAAGAGACCAAGTTCAAGGGCTTTAAGACTTTCGTTATTCATGCCCATACAGATGCTTCTTGGAATAATATGCACTTTAAACTACAGTATTTTCAAGCTGCAGTGTTTTTGGACGATAACTATTTTTTAGAGTTTAAGACCGTTCACGAAAAAACCACATCCAATTCATTGGACTTTTGGGTGATGCCCGCCTTTGAATCTCTACTGTTTTTGGGTGATACGGTTACAAGAAAACAGGCTTATGCTCAACATCTATTGGATACGCAGAAAGCATACGAAGTACAGCAGCAGTTGGTAATAACTGATGAGGAAAGGAAGGAAGAGGAAAAGAAAAATGACTTTTGCGAGGTTGCAAACCCCAAGGACGGAAAAGAGATTTTTAAGGTAGGAAAATTTGATTTTGAGTTTATCCCTGAGGAAACCGAAATCAGTATCGGAAAAATGTCAAGGGACATACAACTGATTATAAAAGCGAGGACCAAAGCATACAAAAAAGCTATTTCAGCTAAAATTCTAGATGACTATCCAGGTGATGGTGTAGTTACCTTGACCATACCCGCAATAGGCATTCATGAAAATGGCATGCCTAAAGGGCAACTGTATTTTGAGGAGGAAAAGACCAATGCACCACTATTTTTACATGCCAGATGCGAAGGTTTTGAATATAGTCTGGCATTCTCTGGCTCCGTTACCTATGATAATGGTTGGGTATTGTTAAAGGGAGAAATGACTAAGAGCTATCACAATAAAGCATATCCAATTTTTGTGGCTAAAAAATTTGATATGTCGGGTTTAAAATGGTCAGATTATCGCTTTTCATCCATGGAAGAGGCGACAACTGCTAGTCCAAATGAAGTAGCTTATCTTATGCTGCAAAACCCAAGCTTTACAAAATTACCGGAAGCCTTATTCAAGTTCAAAAATTTAGAGGAGCTTACCATACATCAGAAATCAAATCATTGGGAAGAAGAAAAGTTGCCTTTTAATGAAATTCAGCGTGAAATAGGCGCATTGACAGAACTAAAAAAACTACATATAAGCGGTGCTGCACTACAACAGCTTCCGAATAGTCTGGGTCAACTAACGGATTTGGAACAGTTAAACGTCAGTAATACTTTTATTCGGGAAGTTCCTGACAGTATTTGGCAATTGCCCAAACTAAAATATCTCTGGTTGTCATCCAATAAATTGGTACATATTCCCGCTTCTATCCACCTTCCTAGTTTAGAGAATATTTCCTTGGATAAGAATGAATTGTTAACCCTGCCAGAATCCTTGGCGAAACAACCAAAGTTAAATCGGGTTGTGCTAGATGAGAATCCTTTGGAAAGTCTGCCCGATGCTTTTAACAACATTAAGGAAATCGGTTTGTCCATGGAAGACAAATTACGACTACTGGACTTCAGCTATAAAGGAGCGGATGGCGAGGGATTGTTTACATGGGAAGATTCCGTTTTTTGGTCGCACTATGACAAGGAATTGGTTTCACAAATTGATGCAACTATCAAGACCAATAAGTTAGAAAAATATGCCAGCGCCCTTCGTCCTATGGTCAAAAAGGCGATTGGTTTTAAACATGATGGTGAAGAAAAGTATAACACGGTTGGCAACCATCGGTTTGGGGGTATGCCAGATTTGCCAGAGAATGTACCGTACCCAAGATTTGGAGAGAACTGGCGCGAAGGAAAATCGGATTACACCTATGAATTTATAGGGCAGATTAATTGTACCGAAATTGCGCATTTGCAAGACTATTTACCAAGGACGGGCACTTTGTTTTTCTTTTTAGAGACCATGCATAATATCTATGGAGGCACTAACAACCCTGGGAAAATCATTTATGTGGAGGATAACACCCGTTTGGCTTCGGGCAAACGTTTTCAATTTACGGAAGAAGATTATTTTGAAATGTGGGACAGCGCTTATCTTGGTTACAAAGTCAAAGCAGCGAAAATGAACAGTGCTCCATCGTTTTATGCGAGTTACGTGAATAAACATCTTTTTAAGAACGACAGTGAAGTTTTATTGGAAGATGATAAATTATTGGACGAACTCTACGATACCTTTGAAAGTCCACTAAATGACAAAACACAATTTGAATATATGGTTAATGCGCACGGTTTTACCCAACATGAGGTACCAGAATTACAAGCTTCACTGTCGAAAAAAGGAAACCCTGAAGACTGGATGACCTTGTTGGTGGTAACTTCTGCGGGAGATATGCAATGGAGTGATGCGGGTGATATTTTCTATGTTATACATAAAAGTGATTTGGCCAAGCTAGATTTCAGTAACGTATTCGTTACTTTGGAGAGTAGTTAGTAAAGGCAATTTTGACTCGATTTTCCTTAACGGTCAAGAAGATAAATCACCTTAAAAAGGAACAAGCTGGGGAAATCAAAAATATAGATACTGGGTTTCAAAAATACCTGTGCATAAGGTTGAAACACTAATTAATTGTTTCCAATGAATCATCAAAAAAATCTTTATAAATCTTCAAGCTGATGATTTAAAAAATGCTATCCCCATTATTTGATAATCTTATAGCTAGTGCTAAAAGTATGCACAAGAAGTCCAATACCGTTTTCAGAAGCGTTCTCTTGAAGTTGGTGAACTAATTTTTTAAACGGCCTACTAGTGTCATATTTTCGCTGTAATTCTCTAAAAATTTCGTTTTCAGAACAAATCAAGTGGGCTAACTCCTCTGCGGTCACATTTAATCTAATTTTATCGGAAACTTTAGAAACCAAACGAAACCCTTCGGTGTTAAGGTCGGTGAAGTCAACAAAATGATCATAATTATTAATTTGTGCAGGTTGCTCTAACCGTAATTTGTGGTATATCGAATTAAATAAAACCTCAAAGTCGTATATTAATACCACAGCATCGCTTCTACCTACGTTGAATATCTCCTGAAGTAATTGTTGGGATTTTCCGTACCACCAGGAACCTGCTAGGGTAATAATATCAAAAGAGTTTTTCCTCTTGTTCAGCGATAAACCATCAAAATATTCATAGGAAATGCCTTCTTGCGGTGCAGTTTTCTCTAGCATGGCGGTACTGGGGTCCATACCTACGGTTTTCTTACAAAATTGCTTTAGTGCTATGGTAGATTTCCCAGTGCCACAACCAATATCCAATCCATTTTCAAATTCCTTTTTTAGCAAGGACTTTTTTAGGATAAGTGAGTGGAGCGGAGGTCTGTACGCTTCGTAGTGATAGGCAGTTTGCGCATTATATGCTTCACTGGACATCTGCTGCTATTTTTTTCTTAAAATACCGGTCCCCAAAAATTTGAATTACGAATATGAGTATAAAAATTATTCTAGCCAGAGTGGGGAACGATGTTGCAAGCACTGCCGCCAATGCCCAAACAAAAACAGCCGTCAAAGACCGGAACTGCAACCAATTGCCGATACTTTTTGTCATTCCATTATTCCCTAATTCCTTCTTGGCAATAGCTCGAATTAGCATAAAATTGAACAAACCTAACAGGACTAGATTCATACAATAGAAAATGAAAGGAGCGGTACCAAAGAAGTCACCTACGTAAAGTGCCGTTGAAAAAGGCAGGAATACCACGAATAGTAGTAAGATAATGTTCAGCCATATTAATTTTTCGGTCAATACGGTGATATACCGGTAGATTCTTAAGTGACTTACCCAATAGAGCGCAATGACCATAAAACTGACCAAAAACCCAATAAAGCTGGGTATTCTATTTGCTAGAACAGCTGAAAAATCGTTTTTATAAAGTACTTCAACGCTGGGGACTTCAATTTCTAATATTAAAAGGGTCATAGCAATAGAGAAAACAGCATCGCAAAAAGAGGCTACACGACCCTTGTCAAATAAAAAAGAATGTGGCATTTATGGTTTTTTAATTTCAACCTTTACAAGATACTAAACTAAAATACCTGAATCTAGGGATACGGTTTAAAAATAGGGTCGTTATTTTTGTTTCAAATTAAATAGGTTACCATTTAACAAAGCTGTGATTATGACAATAAAAAATTTTTCTTGTAAACTCTTGACCGTATTATTTTTTACTGGTGTTTTTTTAGTAGGGGGTAAAATTATGGCTCAAAACGATACCATATACTATGATTCCAAATGGAAAACTACCGTTAAGGATAGTGCCATTTTTTTTCGTCCCCCAGTAAGGAAAGAAGGTAATCTGTATGTAATGCAAGATTTTTACAGTTCCGGGAAGTTACAGATGAGCGGAACTTCATCCAAGGCCAATAAAGACTTTTGGGAAGGTAAAGTAACTTGGTACAATGAAGACGGAAGTATTTTGCAGCAAGGCAACTACACCAACAATCGTTTGAACGGAACATATATCTCCACACTAGACGGGAAATCCTTAAAGGCGCTTTTTAAGGACGGGAGAATAGTCTCTGGAAAGACCAATAGTAATTTTGGTAACAACAGGCGGTATTATACTGAAATAAAGGGAGACACTACACTGAACATCATTTATGAGAAAGATATCAAAGGTGTGCGTTATGAAAGATACAGCGTAGGTAATAGGTACGACGTCTTGATAAAGTATTTTGATGTTGAGGGTAAATTTATTGGCGAACGAAAATCCTTATCTAACGGAACTTATGAAGGTCTGGAAGTCTCCTATTATAAGGAGCCCATGCGTCCACTGCGAATCACCTATTATCCTAAGGGACAAAAATTAGGTACCACGGTGTACTACTGTAACGATCAAGTAAGGGAGGAATTTAATTCTACAAATGGGCTGTCCAAAACCTTTTATAGTCCGGCAGGTAAGGTCATAGGTAAGATTAACTATGTTTATGAAAATAATTACCTAAAACCAGTGGATGGCAAAGAGTATCAATTTTATTCAAGTTATAACGAGTACAAGGAAGAGCTTATTAAGGGCATTAGAACGTATAGCGAAGGAAAATTGGTAACAGAACAACAGTTCTACGAAAATCAGCAACTAAAGAGCCGTACCGAATATACCGATGGAGCCAAAGAACTACAAATTAGTTACAGTGAGGACGGAAAAGAGATTGCCAGAATGGTGTATAAGAACTGGACTCCATTGAACGGAACAGAAATTATCGGAGATCGGAAAGCTACCTACAAGGACGGTAAATTAGTTGTAGAACTTAACAACTATTACAATACCGATATTGTATTCAGTGAAAAAACAACGGATAAGGAAACGTACTACGATAAAAATGGTACCATCTTGGGAATATTGAATTTGGAGGACGATAACGGGTATCTTAAGGCAATAAGCGGTGATCGCTATACCATTGATTATGAAGGGGATGTTAGCACAATTGAACATTATGAAAAGGGTTTTGTGACCCGTAGGACTAGCTATAGAAAACGTAAAATAAGTGAGAAGGAAAATGCCACTTTCAAAACGGTGGAGCTTTATGAGCCGCTAGGGTATAAACGAACAAAGGAAATCAGATTTTATAGCAATGGAAAAAAGCAAAGCGAAATAGCGTACGAAGGGTACGATAAAACTACGGGTACCTTTTATGATATGGATGAGAACGTATTGGGAACGTATAACTTTAAGACCAAGGAAGGAACGGTCTATGAATTTTTTGGAGACTCGGACCAGGTAAAACTAATGGAAACCCGTAAAGATGGCGAGCAACTAAGACTAAAACGTTATGATTATGGCCCTAACAATACGTATGGTCAGATTGACCCAGTGTTGGTTGAGGATATTGATGCCAACTGTTGCGCTTCCTTTTATTCCCGAGAAGGCGAACTTTTAGGCAAAATAACTTTTAAGGAAGGTAAGCCTTGGGAAGGTACTTATTACGATGTAAAGAAACGGACCTCTTACATCTTGAAGCAAGGAAAACGTAACGGGGCGTATAAAAAATACGATTATGATGAGAGCATTTTAGAAGAGGGTACTTTTAAGGATGATAAGGAAGAAGGTCTTTTTAAATATTATAGTTATAACGAAGAACTCGTTAAGACTGAAAATTTCAATGATGGTCTGCTAAACGGAATAGCGAGGTACTATGACGAAGACCAAAAGCTTGCCTACGAGATGACCTATAATGCGGGGCTACCTGTTGAGGGAACTAGATCAATAAACACCTATTCCAGTAAAAAACCCATCACGGAGACCTTTACTGGCGGTGTAATGGTGAAGCGTATAAGTTATGACGATAATGGAAAAAGGGTGTCTAGCTATGTAGCAGGAAAGGAAAAAGAAACTACGGCCTACTATGGTGATACGGATAAAAAAAGACTAAGCTATAAGGTAGATGGGAGTACCCTTGACGGTAGGGTCATTAGCTACGATAAGGACGGCAAAGAACAATATAGTGCACTGTTCGAAAAAGGTAAGCTTAAAGAAGGTACCGTAATGCTTACAGGTGGTAATGTAAGAGGTAACCCAGAATATATGGTGCTGTCCAGAGAACCGGATACGTTGACCGTAAAATTAATGGGTCAGAACAATAAAGTACTTTTTACCGCAAAGGAAAATCTAGCTTTTGGTACGGCTACAGTTTTTATGCAAAATCTAGATATCTACATGGATTATATAGGACCAAACCGGTTGTATTAAAGTATTGATAAACCTAAGTTGCAAACAGAAACGGCCGATTATCAGTTATAATCGGCCGTTTTATTTGATTGTTAAAATTTATAATACTTCGATGTTCGCGTCGAAATTATTTAGAAGTTTTCTTATCACACCATTTGGAATCCTTCCTATGGTTATTTTTTGAAAGAGCATTACATATCTAACAAGATAAAATTAGATAAGTAATCTTCTATTTCTTGTTCATTTAAGCCAGAGGGCATGTCTTCATGATATAAATAACGCAATACTTCTACCTCTGATGGTAGAATGTTATGGTTAGGAGATACTGTAGAGCACATAAAACTTCCAACAGGCTCACTGGAACCACAGCGATTGGAATGACCCAACCCTAGTCCGTGCCCTAATTCGTGCTTAAAGAGAATCTCTGAGTCAATCGAGAGCCAAATACGAGCATCGTCAATAACGTTGTTAGAAAAAGACGTGGAAGCGTATCCTTGATTGTTACTTCCGTTAGCGATATCAAAAATATCCGGCCACAAGGTTTCAATTTCTGATACATCACCTAAATACAATGTGGCGTTCGCATCGGATTGATTGTTGGTCAAAGAAATCGTAAAATCGCCTACGGTAAAATAGTCATTTATTTCTGCTAAGGTTGTCGTTACCATTTCTCTGTATGCTGGGGTAATGGCACCATCTAGATAGAGTTTTATGGATTCTCCCCATTTTAAATTGGTTGTTCTAGGGCTACTAGCACTTTTTCTAAGTGTTAAGAATGTATAATACTCCACCAAATCCTTTTGCGCCTGACTTAATATCTGGTATTCGTTGATATCCGTTATGGTAAGCGTAGCGTCCCAATCTACGATGGTGCTCCCATCAAAAACCGATACGGTAAAAGATATTTCGTCATTCGTTTCAAAATCTAGCTGTAAATTCTCGCCAACAGATAATTCCCCCGTATTTTCATCGATGATCAAATCATAATTGGAATCAATGGTAAAGGTTAGCCTGTCTTCATCCGCATCAGACGCAGTTACGGTGCCTATAGTGGTGCCTCCCAGACTATGTTCTGGAATCTGAAAAGCGGTTGCTTCAATTCTTGGGGCGTTGTTCTGGCCGTCGCTAGCCGTTTCATCATTGGTAACTTCATTGTCCAGAAGTTCATCAGTTAAAACATCGGTATCTGTGCTACAAGAGGCAATAAATAGCACTCCTAGCATATAAACTAATCTTCTCATCTTTAAGTAGTTTTTAAAGTATACTAAGAACTAACGCTAATATGCTGTAATCTATATATAGGTAAATTTAAAATTTAGTGTATTTCATCGAAAACTATAATCACTTACCCCATACTAGCTGCTTAAACCAAAAGAATTACTTAGAATACTAAGGGATTATGCGTGCAAAGAAACACCCTTTCTTAACGTACTGTTTTATAGAAGTCCGGCCCTTTCCAACAGCGCTTCTACTTTTGGTTCCGCTCCTCGAAAACGTTTGTAAAGGACCATCGGGTTCTCCGTACCACCTTTAGAGAGTACGTGTTCCTTGAATTTTGTGGCCACCTCCTTATTGAAAATACCTTCTTGTTTAAAATACGCAAAGGCATCGGCATCCAACACTTCTGCCCATTTGTAGCTGTAGTAGCCAGAAGAATATCCACCTTGAAATATATGCGCAAAAGCTGTACTCATACAGGTCTCGGGGGTTTCAGGATAGAGATTGGTATCGGCGAATGCTTTGTCCTCATATTCTTTTACGTTCGTAATGTTAGTGGGGTCGGTACCATGCCATGCCATATCCAATAGGCCAAAACTCAACTGGCGCAGGGTTTGCATTCCTTCCTGGAACGTGGCGGAATCCTTGATTTTTTGAACGAGCTCCATAGGTATAACTTCGCCCGTTTCATAATGCTTGGCGAACAATTCCAAAGCTTCTTTTTCATAACACCAGTTTTCCATGACTTGACTCGGAAGTTCAACAAAATCCCAATAGACCGAAGTTCCGGAAAGACTTGGATATGTGGTGTTCGCCAGCATACCATGCAATCCGTGACCGAATTCATGAAATAAGGTAGTAACCTCGTTAAAGGTCAATAAAGATGGTTTGGACGGTGTTGAAGGCGTAAAGTTGCATACGTTAGAGATATGCGGACGCACATTTTGTCCGTCTCTTATATATTGCGGTTTAAAAGAGGTCATCCATGCTCCTCCGCGTTTTCCCGCACGGGGATGAAAATCCGCATAGAAGATGGAAATAAAGTTCTTATCGGTATCGTATACTTTATAGGTCTTTACTTCCTGATGGTATTTATCTATATCGGAAACCTCCTCGAATTGCAGCCCAAAGAGTTTTTCAGCTACTTGGAAAACTCCGTCAATAACGTTCTCTAGTTTAAAATAGGGTTTCAGTTGCTCATCATCTAGGCTAAAGAGTTTCTGTTTTAGCTTTTCGGAATAGTAACTACCGTCCCATTTCTCCAGACGGTCGATAGCGTCCTCCTTTTTTGCGAAGTCCTCTAATTGCTTAAATTCTCGCACGGCCGCCGGCTTGGCTTTTTCAAGAAGTTCGTTTAAAAAGGAATGTACTTTTTCCGGTGTTTCTGCCATACGCTCTTCAAGAATAAAATGGGCATGGGTCGTATAGCCCAAAAGCTTGGCACGCTCATGTCGCAGTTTAGCAATTTTCAGTACATTTTCTTTGTTGTCCAATTCATTTCCATGAAAACCTTTACTACCAAAAGCCAAGGATAGCTCTTTTCGCAAGGTCCGGTTCTTGGCATACTTCATAAAGGGTATGTAGCTGGGATAATCCAAAGTCAACATCCAACCCTCTTCCTTACCTTTTGATTTGGCCAATTGTGCAGCCGCTTCTTTGGCACCATCAGGCAAACCATCTAGATCAGCTTCGTTGGTAATATACTTTTGGTACTTGTTCGTTTCTGCCAATAGGTTTTCACCAAACTTTAATTTAAGCTTGGACGCTTCGGCATCAATCTCCCGTAAACGTTTCTTTTTATCCTCGGAAAGGTTAGCTCCATTTCTACTAAAACTCTTATACCTTTTTTCCAAAAGGGTGCGCTGTTCCACGGTGAGGTCCAGGTCGTCTCTTTGTTCGTAGACCGTTTTTATGCGTTTAAACAAAGCTTCGTTCAAGGTAATGTCATTCCCGAATTCAGAAAGGAGTGGGGATATCTCCTGTGCTATTTGCTGAATCTCCTCATTGGTTTCTGCAGAATTAAGATTAAAGAAAACACTCGAAATCCTGTCCAATTGCTGCCCTGAAAACTCCAAAGCTTCAATAGTGTTCTCAAAAGTTGGCGCTGCCGTACTGGATGTTATCGCATCAATTTCTGCCCTTGCATCTTCCATGGCTTTCAAAAAAGCTGGCTTAAAGTGCTCATTTTTTATTTTTGAAAATGGGGCTAAATCGAAATTTTCTACTAATGGATTCATTAAAGAGATTATGAGATTATTTGTTCAAAGGTTTATACTGAAGTAGTTTTTGGTGTTAAAAGTTAAAGAGTAAGGCAAAAGTTCTAATTGCTTTCAGCTTTAAAGGAACATTGATTTTGCCAACTGCCAACTGCCAACTGTTTACTACTTACTGCTTACTGATTTTGAACCTTCAATGACTTTTTGCTTTAGGCCTTCTTTGTAAAGGATTACTTTGTCCAGAACACAGGTGTCAGAACTTCCAATAATCTGGGCAGCAAGAATACCGGCATTTTTGGCACCATTAAGAGCAACTGTTGCTACCGGTACACCACCTGGCATTTGAAGAATGGAGAGGATAGAATCCCACCCGTCAATGGAGTTGCTACTTTTAACGGGTACACCGATTACAGGTAATGGTGACATGGAAGCAACCATGCCCGGAAGATGGGCAGCACCTCCCGCACCGGCTATAATTACGGAATACCCGTTGGTATGTGCGTTTTTGCTGAAATCGAACAATTTTTCAGGAGTACGGTGTGCCGAAACAATATCTACATCAACTTCTATATCAAAACCTTTTAAGATATCTATGGCATCTTGCATTACGGGAAGGTCACTGGTGCTTCCCATGACAACGGCTACTTTGCTCATGATTATTTACTTATTACATTAATCGTTTCCTTTACCTTCTGTGCAATACTTCTTGCCTCCGCAATATTTTCGTTTACAATGGTCACATGTCCCATTTTGCGAAAAGGTCGGGTCTGCTTTTTACCGTAGATGTGTGGGGTAACGCCTTGCATGCCCAAAATTTCTTCTATATTTTCATAGACCACATCTCCTGTATGACCTTCGGCTCCAACAAGATTTACCATAATCCCTGCAACTTTACTCTCCGTTTCTCCTAAGGGCAAATTTAATATGGCTCGTATATGCTGTTCAAATTGATTGGTATAACTGGCCTCTATGCTATAGTGTCCGCTGTTGTGAGGTCGCGGAGCCACTTCATTGACCAGAATATCATCTTCTTGGGTTTGGAACATCTCCACGGCAAGTAGGCCGGTAAGTCCTATTTTCTCCGAAACCTTCAGGGCTAATTTACGTGCTTTGTCCGCTACCTTTTCGTCTATCCTTGCAGGACAGATAACATATTCCACCTGGTTAGCCTCGGGGTGAAACTCCATTTCCACCACGGGATATGTTTTTACTTTCCCGTCCGAGTTTCTTGCAACGATGACCGCTAGTTCGTTTTTAAACGGAATCATGGTTTCCGCAATACACTCCCCTGGCGGTAATCCTTCTAAATCCGATAGTTTACGTACCACTTTTACACCTTGACCGTCATACCCAAATTGAGCTACTTTCCAAACAAAGGGCAAATCTAACCCTCCGTTTTGTATACTGTCCTCTATTTCACTCCGATAAGCGAATCGTTGAAAAGGAGCGGTGGGTATGTCATGGTCTGTATAGAATAATTTTTGTTTTGCCTTATTTTGGATAATGCGAAGGGCATCTGGTTGCGGGTGTACCTTTACACCTTCTTTCTCCAATTGCTCCAGAGCATCCAAGTTTACGTTTTCTATTTCTATGGTGAGGACATCAACGTCTTTTCCAAAATTATAAACCGTATCGTAATCTAGCAGGCTTCCCTGAACAAATTCGTTACAAGCTATTTTACAAGGAGCGTCGGGTGAAGCATCTAGGACCTTTGTGGCTATATCCCATTTCCGGGTTTCGTAGAGCATCATTTTACCCAGTTGCCCTCCCCCTAAAATTCCTAGCTTAAAATCCGATGAAAAATAGTTCATATTCTAAACAGTCTTTTTATTTTTAGAATTAATCCTGTTTGTCGCAAAAATACGCTTAAATCTGAGAATCCGATGAGCTAAAATTCAAAAACACATCTCAATATGCTATCTTTGCCAACCTTACTAATTTTTAAAAATTGATTCAACTTCACGACAAATTTTTTAAGCCTTTTATCAGCGAAAAGGAAATTCTGCAAGCGGTCAAACGTGTTGCGGATACCATTGCAGCTGATTATAAGGACAAGACACCAATTTTTGTGGGTGTTTTAAACGGGTCGTTCATGTTTGTATCCGATTTTTTAAAGGCTTATGACTACCCTTGCGAGGTTTCTTTTGTAAAACTAAGCTCTTATCAAGGGCTTACTTCTACCGGTATTGTGGAAACTTTACTTGACTTGCCCGACAATATAGAGGGTAGAAGTGTCATCATTTTGGAAGATATTATTGATACGGGTCGTACGCTAAAGGAGCTGGTTCATCTTTTTTCGAATACCAATGTAAAGGAGTTTAAAATTGCTAGTCTCTTTTATAAGTCCGATGTGTACAATGGTGAATACGCTATAGACTATTTTGGGCTAGAAATCCCCGACCGTTTTATTGTGGGATACGGACTCGACTACAAAGAATTAGGAAGAAACTTTAAGGAAGTATACCAACTAAACCAAAAACATATGATAAATCTTGTACTATTTGGAAAGCCCGGAGCAGGAAAAGGCACCCAGGCCCAGTTCTTAAAGGAACAGTACAATTTAAAGCACATTTCTACCGGTGACGTTTTCCGTTTTAATATTAAGAACGGTACCGAACTAGGTAATTTGGCCAAGTCTTACATAGATAAAGGCGATTTAGTGCCGGATGCGGTGACCATTAAAATGTTAGAGGATGAGGTGGGTAAAAATCCCGATGCGGACGGCTTTATTTTTGACGGCTTTCCACGCACCGCCGCACAGGCGGAAGCACTGGACAATTTCTTGGAATCTAAGGATATGAAAATTGATGCCACCATTGCGCTAGAGGCCAATGATGAGGTGTTGATTGCCCGTTTGTTGGAAAGAGGGAAGGTAAGTGGCCGTACGGATGACCAAGATGTGGATAAGATTAGAAACCGTTTTGAGGAGTATAGTTTAAAAACTGCACCATTAAAAGAATATTACGAAGACCAAAACAAATTCCACAGCGTCAATGGCATAGGTACCATTGAAGAAATTACGGAAAGACTAACAAAGGTAATCGAATCGCTATAGTTGGCAGAACAAGTAATACGACCCAAAGAAGCTATCAAGGGCTGTTTTGTTACCGGCTGTTCTGCAGTGTTTATTTTTTTCTTAATAGCTGCTTGCTACTTGATCTATCTATTTTATTTTGATGATTCGCTAGATTTCGATTAACTATTTTCCTAGGAAAAACATAACAACTTTATCGCTTTTAATGTAACCTCTATGCATACCGGTTATTCCTAAAGTCCCTTCATCTATATTATGTATTTTTGCGCTAGCATAGAAGCGTTCTTGCTTAAACCTAATCACTTAAAATGACCGAAGGTAATTTTGTAGACTACGTAAAAGTGTTTTTAACTTCCGGTAACGGAGGTAAAGGTTCGGTACACCTACATCGAGAAAAGTTCATTACCAAAGGTGGTCCTGATGGGGGTGATGGGGGCCGTGGAGGTCATGTGATTCTAAGAGGTAATCAGAATTTATGGACCCTCGTTACGTTTAAGTTCAAGAAGCATTTTAAGGCCGGTCACGGTGCTCACGGAGCAAAGAGCAGAAGTACTGGGGCAGATGGGGAGGATGTGTATTTAGACGTGCCCTTGGGCACTATTTTGCGCGATGCGGAAACCAATGAGGTCCTATTGGAGATTACGGAACATGGCGAAGAAAAAATTGTAGTGGAAGGCGGTATGGGAGGCCGTGGAAATTGGCATTTTAGAACGGCGACGAACCAAACACCGCGGTATGCGCAACCCGGAAAGGAAGGAACCGAGGGTGCTTTTATTTTAGAGCTTAAGATTTTAGCTGATGTTGGGCTTGTAGGTTTTCCCAATGCAGGTAAATCTACGCTGCTATCGGTGATAACCTCTGCCAAACCCAAAATTGCGGACTATGAATTTACCACGCTAAAACCAAACTTAGGGATAGTAGAGTATAGGGATTTCAAGAGTTTCGTAATGGCCGATATACCTGGTATTATTGAGGGGGCTGCCGAGGGTAAAGGTCTCGGACATTACTTTTTACGTCATATAGAGCGCAATGCCACCTTACTTTTCTTAATTCCTGCGGATAGTCCGGATATAAGTAAGGAATATGATATTCTATTGGATGAGCTAAGACGCTACAATCCTGAATTATTGGACAAGGAGCGTTTAATAGCTATTTCCAAAAGCGATATGTTAGACGAGGAGTTGATGGATGAAATGCGGACAGAACTCGAAGCTGATTTAAATGGAGTTCCTTTTATGTTCATCTCTTCCGTAGCACAATCTGGAATAACAGAACTTAAGGATAAGCTTTGGACAATGATAAACGCTTAATGGATATTTAGGGGAGCGGAATGAGGCAGTATCTTAAAAATATCGTTGAATTGAACGATAACGCTAAAAGCAGGTATTTTGCTTATTTTATTCAGGTTTTAATACTGGTCTCCATTATTTCCTTTTCATTTGAAACGGTACCGGATTTAGAACCCCGGACAAGAAAACTACTGCGCTTTATAGAAATTTTCTGTGTGGTTATCTTTAGTGTTGAATACGCACTGCGTATCTATGTGGCCGATAGAAAAAGTAAGTTCATCTTTAGCTTCTATGGCATCATTGATTTCTTGGCCATACTTCCTTTTTACCTTGCGCTTGGGATAGACCTAAGGTCGCTGAGGGCGCTACGGTTTTTGAGACTTTTCAGAATTTTTAAGTTAATGCGTTATAATAGGGCAATCAAGCACTTCTCCGCCGCCATAATGAGGGCCAAGGAAGAAATCCTATTGTTCCTTTTCGTTACATTGATATTGATTTATTTTTCAGCCGTAGGCATTTATTATTTTGAAAATGCCGCGCAACCAGAACACTTTTCCTCCATTTTTGATAGTCTTTGGTGGGCGATCATTACGTTGACTACAGTAGGGTACGGAGATGTATATCCTATAACCGTGGGCGGTAGGGTATTTACCTTTTTTATCTTGATGATAGGCCTTGGAATCGTGGCGATTCCTACAGGTATTATATCATCCGCGCTTACAAAGTCGGTTGATAAAACTGATGAAGATTGATTTTTACGTATATTGAAGTAAAATATTGATAATGAAATATTTCAGTTACCTACTACTGCTTTTATTTTTCTCCTCTTGTGGTGCCATACAAGTGGATTACGATTATGACCGTAATACGGATTTTTCCTCGTACACTACATATAATTATTTCTCCGACTTACAAACAGGACTAAATCAACTGGATGAAAAACGTTTAATGAGGGCCATGGATATTACTTTACAATCCAAAGGGTTAATGTTCTCGGAAGAGGCGGATATTTTTATTAATATAAAAAGTACTGTGTTTAGAGCACAGGCAGGTAATTCCGTAGGTGTTGGCCTAGGTGGTGGTGGTAATGTTGGCGGAGGAGTATCTATAGGCATACCCGTTGGTGGTCCAAAACTTAATCGTGAACTACAAATAGATTTTGTAGATGCAAAGAAAGATATCCTGATTTGGCAGGCCATAAGTGAGAGTCCTTTTAAGGAAGGCAGTACTCCAGTGGAAAAAGAACAAAAAATGCAGGAACTTGTTGCTAAAATATTCGATAAATATCCTCCCAAATCTCGTAAATAGTACCTAAGACTATCTGCTGAAACCCTACTTCTTTTTAATACCCTAAAAACGCCGAAAATACCCATTTTACGGGAATTATTGATTACTTTTTACGAAATAAATACAGTATAAAGAACTTGTAATCAAATAGTTACATTTTAGTCAAGCAAAATGCCCGTTCGGACGTTTCTTTCTACCGTTCGTCATAATTTAGTGTGCTGCCCTAGATTTCTCACTTAGATTTACACCATCAAACAAAATAGATACTTAAAAAAATAAACGTATCAAGTTTGAAAAATAAAATCAACTAAATAATAAAAACATATCATTATGAAAACAATCGACAAAACAAAATTAACAGTATTAAGTATCGGAGTATTAACCGTTGTGGTTTCCTTGTTCGGAGCAGTAAGTAGTTTAAATTTGATGGATTATTTCTTTCCGCTTTACGCAGGCTTAACCTTGGTAGGCGTATCACTCTTGAACAAGGAAAGTAATAAGGAGTGTTCTACAGAACCTTCCATGCTTAAATAGTATGATACCGTTTAGAACCAACTAGGTCTAAGCGGTATTTGTATTCTATTCTCCACACGTAATAATAGCTTTAAAACAATAACATGATCGCAATAGTAAAAATACTTTTATCCCTTCTCATTTCTATTTTTTTCTAGACCAAGAAAGGAACAACAGGTACCTTGAATATAAACTATATTTGAAGTTGAAAATTTAGATTAAATGAGTTCATTTATAAAGAGACACAGATGGCATTTCTACTTCTGGGCCGTACAGTTTTTAGGCTGGGGCGGACTGGTTTTTATTGCCTATGCCTTTACTCCCGATATGGATGGGTATAAGGCGAGTAAGTTGTTCTACTATGGGCTAGCATCTACGTTCTTAATAGGTGTTCTCACGACTAGTTTATTACGTTCTTTCCTAAAGAAAGTCTTAAATTTCGATGCTTTTGATTCTAAACAGCTTCTAAAAATTCTGGCTGGTATTGGTGTGGCGGCATTCTTATATTTTGGCCTTTCCTACGGTTTTGGTCATTTTGTAGGGAAGTTTTCGGAGGAGCACGTAAAAGTTCCGGAGATGTATAAGGATTTTGGAATTGGGCTGTTATTGATCAATTCCCTAATCACCATAATGGGGTGGACCATTTTTTACATGTCCGTTAAAATTGCGGCAAAACTCAATGCAAATCGCTTGGAACGTGCTGAACTTAACAGTACCCTAAAACAAGCACAGTTAAATACGTTAAAGGGACAGATAAACCCCCATTTTATGTTCAATAGTCTCAACAATATAAGGGGTCTTATGCTAGAGGACGTAGAAAAATCTAGGGATATGCTAACCAAGCTATCAGAAATGCTTCGCTATTCATTGACAAAAAATAATATGAATGCCATCTCACTAGAGGAAGAGCTAGAGATGGTAGATAATTACATAGCTCTTTCTAAAATTCAGTTTGAAGACCGTTTGGATTTTATAAAGGAAATCGATGAGAACACCCTAGGTTTTCAGATACCTCCAATGATCATTCAGCTGCTCATTGAGAATGCCACAAAACACGGAATTTCTAACCTTAAATCTGGTGGCACGATAAAGCTGATAGCGGAAAAAACAGAAAACCTACTCTCTATACAGGTAAGTAATACGGGTAAACTCATGATAGCTCATAATTCTACCCAGTTAGGACTAAAGAATATTAAGCAACGTTTGCGTTTACTTTATGGCGCAAAGGCTTCTTTTATGCTTAAAGAGGTTAACGGGGAAGTAGTGGCAACCATTAAAATACCCTTGTCATGAGTAATACCATTAAAGCGGTACTAGTAGAAGACTCTCGCTTGGCACGCAATGAGCTCAAAGAACTCATTAAAAAGCATGAACAGATAACGATTATAGGTGAGGCGGAAAATGTAGACGATGGTTACAAATTAATTCAGGAGAGCCGCCCAGATTTACTTTTTTTGGATATTAATATGCCAGAGAAAGACGGATTTGAATTACTGGAAATGCTAGATGAAGTGCCAATAACCATTTTTACCACTGCTTTTGACGAATACGCCATAAAATCTTTTGAGTATAATGCACTGGACTATTTGCTGAAGCCCATCAACGAAAAACGTTTTGCTCAGGCGATAGCCAAAGTAGAGGACAAGCTTGATGCCGAAAAGGAAGAAGCTCTAGTCCCTAGCGAACGCCTTACGGGAAACAGTCAAATATTCATTAAGGATGGTGAAAAGTGCTGGTTGGTGAAAGTAGGGGATATTTCTCATTTTGAAATCGTGGGAAATTATACCAGGGTATTTTTTCAAGAGGAGAGTCCAATGCTTTACAAATCTTTAAATCAGGTGGAGGAGAAACTACCGGAAAAGTATTTTTTTAGAGCCAACCGCCAACAAATAATAAATACCAATTTTATAACGGATGTAGTCCCCTGGTTCAATGGTAAACTAAAATTGACCATGGCCAATTCGGACGAGATAGAAGTATCTAGAAGACAATCGTATTTGTTCAAGGACAAAATGAGTCTTTAATGCAGGAAAAATCATTTCCGCCTTACTTTAACTACATAGGTAGCTACTATAGCATCTTTATATTGCACGTGAACATCAAAGCTTCCTGCTCTTTCAAAGCGGTGTTTTAAAGTGTGCCCTGTATCATTATTTGTTATTTCTGGTTCTATTTTGGTTGTTGCCCCATTATGGACCAGTAGCAGGTTTAGCTCCTTCTCATTGACCAACTTAGGAGTGGTCAGTTCAAATGAAACACTCTTGTTTTTAACCGTTTCTAAATACATTTGTTGCGGCGCTATCGGGATGATATTGTTAGAAAAGGCCTGTTTATAGACCACAGGTCCTGTTATGAATTCAGTATAACTGGGAACCTTCTCAAGTAAGGACCATTTGGCTTCTAAGGGATAATGATTTTTTATGAATAATTGTGGTTCGGCCAAGAAGTATCCATCCGTATATTGACTTTTGAATCTAGGGCCATCTTCCTCTACGACGATAAGACCTGCGGACCATGTGGCATCGCACACATACCATTTATTCTGTAATAAAATGGTGTTCCAAGAATGGTTGGCACTACTTTCTTCCTGCAGTCTTAAGGTGGCCGTACGTCCGTGGCCATCTACGATTTCACTTTTAAGCCCCGCCAAGTTGGCCATTTCCTTAATAAGATAGGCATACCCCGTGCAGGCGGTCTTTTTGGTTGTCAATAATTTTTCAAACACTTTTGGTGTAAAAGAATGATTCCATTTTAAAAACCCCTCCCTGTCATCGGATAGTTTTTTACGTTTGTTACTTGTTCTTAAATAAGCAGTGTAGTCATTTTCAATATTGGTGCAGACCCAAGTATAAATGGCCCTAAATTTCTCCACATCCGTGGTAAAATTACCTGTAAGCTTATAGGTAAGCAGCGGTAAATTTTTAAGTGATGTACCTTTATGGGATAGCGCAACACTATCGGCTTTTTTAAAGTCTATTTCTAAAAAATCCGATCGTTGCCCATAAGAATTATACAATCCCGTTAGAATAAAAAGGTAGACTAATTTCATTATCGGAATAAATCTGCCACTTTTTGGAAGAAGGTTCTCTTAGAGGAAAAAACACCTTCTACGTCTACTTCACCCATTAGTTCTACATCTGCGAAATCAAAATTAATCGTAATATCCAATACTCCTGCGGTACTTTCCGGGACTATATATGCTTTGGTTTCGTAACCCAAATAACTAAAAAGCAGAATATCACCGACTTCTAATACTTGTGGAAATTCAAATTTCCCGTCAAAATCCGTAGATACACCCACATTGGTTCCTTTTAAGAATACATTAGCTCCGGGAAGAGGAAGGTTTTCTTCATCTAGAACGGTTCCCCTTACGGTCAGTTCTTGAACCAATTTAGGGTTGACAATACTTTGATTAAGATTGAAACTGGTTTGCGATATATTTTTCGGTAATTGCGGTTTGCTATCTTGCGCGTTAACAGCATTCAACACGCATAAAGAGAGTAATGAAAAGCTTAGCATCCCCAGCTTTTTTGCGAATAGATTTGTAGGTAAATGATGGGTCGTGTTGGTTTTGTAGGATTTGAGTTGGGAGGTCTTAAAACGTCCGCACGTCTTTTTCTCGCCACTACTAAAATGATTCATAAGTGCTGTTTCTGACATTAGACTAAAATCTATAACTTCTAGGTTACAAGATAGGCAAAATCCTCCTTTTTTGGTTTTGTCGAAGTTTTCGAAATTTTCTGAACATGGTTTTTTTACTGAGATACAAATTGCGTTTTTCATCACATGTGGTTTTAGGATTACACCTCTAAGCTATGGTATGCTAGGGGTTATAAAAACCGGTAATTCGTGAAAGGGTCTTTTTAATGAGTGACTGGGCTTCTTGGGCTAAATTCAAGTTCAAGTATCAAACTTAGGTATGAATAGTTGATTTTAAGAGTGTGTTTTGACTCCGGTTATTCATTTGTCACCTTTACACGAACACCCTCGCTATGGCTGCTGAACTCTGGCGCGTACATACTTTGTATTGAGGTAATGCCGTTGCTGAAATCTCCAGAGTTGTTCACGCGCACATCATATTCAAAAACATAAACGCCTTTGGGCAGGTAGTCAAAAAAGAAATTGGTGCTCGCATCCTTGGTGCTTTCGTAATAGCCTAGGCCGTCTTGCCATTTGTATTGAGATAGTACATTTATGGGTTCAAAACCTGCGGCGCGCATATCTTTCATATGTAGAAATTCCATATTTCTGTCCGATTTCAATTCAATACGTACACGGACCAGATCACCCACCTTCAACTCAGTTGACTTGGTGATTTCAGAAATTGTTTCTCCTGTGCCAGTGTTCTTTTTCAGGAATAATTTCTTTTTGAGCTGCAACGGGGTATCAGCAGAAGTTATCTTGTCCAATTCTTCAAAATATTGCCAGTATAATGCACCCCATGCAATACCTTCACCTTTTTTTGCAATCTGTACCTCGGCCATTTTGGATTCCACTTCTGAGCCAGCCCAAGACGTTTTGTAGTAACCGGTACCCGCTTCAATTTTTACATTTTCTAATTTGGAAGGAGCTATTTTTTCCTCGCCGACCAAAACACTGACCGCTTCTGTAACCGATAGCCAGTCGCTACCTTTTAGGAGTAAAGCATAAACCGCTTCTGTGGTTGCTTTCGTAGTTTTCCATTGATTGGTCTGCTTGTTTTTTAACAACCAAATTTTTAAATTATCAATAGTGGTAAGGTCACCATCAATCTCAGAAAAAGCTTCGATAAGTAATGCCTGCGTTTCAATTGGTGCTTGGTACCAATACCAGGAACTGGTGTTTTCTTTCCAGTACATGCCCAATTCATCGGATACAATACTATTCTCCTTCAGGGAACGTAATATTCTGGTAGCTGTTTTTTCATCTCCGTTTCGTTGCATAACAAGGGCCAACATTCCCTTGGTGTAAAGGTTTCTTTTTGTCCAATACTTGCGTGATTGTCCTAAATAATAGGTGCTGATTTCATCTACCTGCTTTGACGTCTTAATATCCTCGAAAAAACTTCTCATGTACAGGTACTGAATTTGTGTATCGTTCAAATGGTCTTTTGACAGATCAGTGGCATATTTTTTCATTTGCCTATATTCCTCTACAAAGGCATTGTCCAAGTAACGGACCGCTTTCTTGATCATTCTCAGTTCCTTGTCATCTGCAGCAACGGACAGGTGTCTTAGATGACCTAATCCGGTAATAATATGTTGGGTAATGTATCTGTTTTCACGGCCACCGTTAAACCAAGGCCAAGCACCAGAGTACATTTGATTGTTTTCCAGTTTTCTTAGAGCTATCTCTTGCTCGCTCTTCATTTTATTTAAATTGAAAAGTAACCCAATACGTTTTTTCTGTTGACTTTCGGACTGGGCGTCTCGCAACCATGGGGTTTCTTGAATGAGCAATGATTTCAGTTCTTGATTCTTCTCCAGATTACTTAACAAAGCATCAGTATTTGCCCATTGTTGAAATACTTCTTCAATTCTTGGATTGGAATTGGCAATATGAGTTGCCAACGTATTGGCATAGTACCTAGAAAAGGTCTGCTCATTACACTCATAAGGATATTCCATTAAGTAGGGGAGTGCCTGCACGGCGTACCATGCCGGATTAGAGGTCATTTCCAAAGTTAACTTATGGTTGCTCAAGGTAGTTGAGGTATTATCCTTCAACTTGTCCAACGTAAAGGTTTTTGTCTGATTGCTCCGCACCCACATGGGAAGTGTTTCCGTCACCAACATACGGTTTGTTAGTACGGGTAATACATTTTGTTCACCATCGCTAAAATCTCCGGCCTTGGCAACGATTTTATATTGAACGCCTTGCAGTCCTTTAGGAATGCTGATGGTCCATGAAAGTTGTGTATTTCCCTTGGCATCAACCTGAAAGTCTTGTGTATTGCGGTTATTCAATAGAAGTGAGTCTACGGATTTTCCGGTAATGACGTCCGTTAATTCCAACTGACTGGAACCACTTAAGTATTTATCGGATAGATTCGAAATTTTACTACTAATGGTAATTTCATCACCCTCACGTAAAAAGCGTGGCGGGTTGGGTAAAACCATCAATTCTTTTTGCGTTACAGCGGAAAGTCTAGTGCTTGCCGTTTTCAAGTCTTTGGTATACCCTAGTAATTGTACGTTCCACCGCGTTAAGGCCTCCGGAGTCGTAAAACTGAAGCTTACCGTGCCGTCTTTATCCGTGCGTAGCTGTGGAAAAAAGAAAGCGGTTTCTTGAGGGTTTTTGCGGATTTTGATTGAGCTGAAATCTATTTTTTCAGAAAGCGTTTTTTGAGAAGATTCTCCTCGTACTTTCACTTTCGTACCTGCTCCGGGAGCACCGGCAGCGGAAGAAATATTTACACCTGCCGCTCTTCCTTGAAGAGCATCTGCGACCTCCATTTCCATATTATCTTCTGCCATTTCCATAGCAACGGCTCCCGTAACGGATTTTCTTTTTTGTGTTCCATACCCCATAACAACCACCTCCTCAAGGGCTGCGGAGTCCTCTTGCATGTAAAAAACATAAAAATTATCCGTGCCAACCTTCTGCCGTAGCGTTACCTGTCCTATGAACGTAAGTATCAGTTCTTGACCCACGGCGGCCTTGATGGAAAAGTTACCATCGAAATCGGTTTGCGTTCCCTCGGTAGTTCCCGAGATAACTACATTTACACCAGGTAACGGTTGACCATCCTGATCGTATACGGTACCGCTTATATATCCTTTTTTAATCGTTGCATCAACGTAGGAAGCGTTCCGTAAGCTTGCTTGTCTTCTTTTTAAATAGTTGCGTTGGGCATACCGTGGATTTCTGAAATCTAGACCAAACCACTCAAAACTATCAAAGCTTAGGTCAGGTACGGCATCTATCAGAAAATTAGCATCGTACTTCCTGAACGATTTCGTTCCAAAACTTTGGCTAGCGTTCGTATAAGAGTCAGAATAGTAATAAGGTCTGGCAATGGGGTTAAAGTTCCAACTATGTCCCCTGAATTGATCTAGAGAGGCGTCGTACATACTTGTGAGTAGTTCCGCGGTAACTTTTTCTCCTTTAGGTCCTTTTATCTTGAAACTCCATGTTTCATCGGTTCCCGGTTGTAGTTTGTCCCTAAAGGTAAGGGTCTCAATCTCTAGGTCCGTATTGGGATAGGGAACGCTGATAGGTACACTACCTGCTCGGAACGAATTAAATACCGTAAAATGGTATCTTACGATAAAACCGCCCACATCTTCCGCAGTTACGGGAACGGTGATTGTTTTGCAGCCTTGTTCAAACCTAAGAATTTCCTTCCGTATTAATTTTTTGTCTTTTTCAACCAATACCGTTACATACGAATCTTTCGCATTGCTGTAAAAGGTGATTTCTGCCATGTCCCCAACATTATAAAAAGGTTTGTCGGTCTTGACATGAAATAACTGATTATCGGCGCGTATTTTTTCTTTTCCGTTATGGACACTGGTCTTTGTTTTTGCAGTAACCTTTTGTCCAAAGATGTCCTTTGTTTCTAGTTCTATAATGTATAGACCAGAGTTCCATTTTTTTAGGTTTTTCAGTGTTATCTGTGTACTTTTTTCCGTGTCAAAATCAGTCTCTAGTACCAATTTTCCTTTTTCCCAAGTCTTAGGGTCATGTTCGTTTGAATAGGAATCATGGGGATAAAGTGTTTTAAAATCCTTTTTGCCCCAGTAGTTGTAATCGGGTGCGGGCCATGGCCTATCCCGTAAAACGTACTCCGGTGCCTTTAATTTGTACATTTTTAGAACACCTTTTGCAAATACGTTTTGTCCGTTAAGGTTTTGCGTACTGATATTTATTTTTTGGTTTTTAGCACTGGTGTTCAACGGTCCATCTACCATAATGGAAGCGGTCATGGCATGATACCCAACTTGTACCGTAGTTGCCGTACTCCTAGTTTCTCCGTTGATGTCGGTAACATCGGCGGTAACATAATAGGAAAATGTGGGTAGACTGGCTTTATCCGCTGACAGATCAGGCAGTGCTTTAAAAGTAATCTCATAACTGCCATCGCTATCCGTGGTGGTCTCGCCCAGTGCTATTTCTTGCGGTTCTCCATAGTTATATGGCCTGCTCCAATAGTACCATTGAGGATAGTTTACATTGCGCTGAACACGGTAGCTTACCTTAGCTACTGAAACGGTGCTTCCCGCAAAAGCATTCGCTGTACCCTTTACGGTAATGCTATCGTTAACGCGATAGGTCTCTGTTACGGGTTTAAAAGATGTTTCAAATTTTGGGCGCTTATACTCTTCAACAAAAAAGTAAAAATCTTGGTCCACCAATCCGGAGACACCATAAACCTCTAAATAGAACATGCCCGTTAAACCTGTATTTGGAAGTATAAATTCGCCTGTAAAGGAACCGAAATCGTTGGTTTGCAAATCCATTTCCGATACTTTTTGACCATTAACATCATATAGGCCAACGGTAACGGCTTCCTCGCTGGCAACTTTGGATACGGTATCATTATTTTCTATAAGTACTCCCTTAAAATATAAGGCTTGTCCAGGGCGGTAGATACTCCGGTCTTTGAATACGAATGCTTTATATGTTATCTGGGGCTTTTTGGTGTCCCTTCTCTTTTGATTAATGTAGGTGCCTTCAAAAAAAGCGGTCTCTTTACCATGTTCAATCTTTGTTGTTTCAATAGAAATGCTAGACCTGTTCAAATCCATTGCACTAAAGCCATTTTTGTCTGTCACTAAACTCTTTCTGAGAACGGACCCACGGTAATTTTTTCGATAATACAAGGTAATTTCCGCCCCAGCCTTAGGTTTGCCGGTATTGCGGTCCACTACTTGGAAGATATGTTGGTTTGGCATTTTGGTTTCGGTGAATGCCAAATCTGTAACCTGTAGTGTACTAAAGGCAAAACTCTTTTCTGTGTTCGATTTCTCATCGGTATCGGCTCTTGTGGCCAGAATAACATATTGTCCGGCTTCTAGTGCAGGAAGCGGTATTTCTATACTGTGCCTTTGGTAGTCTCCTTCATCTTTTAGTTGAACGGTCCACGAAGCTCGTGCTTTCAGGTCTTGGATATACGCCAACTGCTTTTTTATAGGGTATAGTTCCTCCAATTTTTTTCGCTGGATTTGAGAGATTGCATACGCTTTTAGGTTTAAAGACTTGTGATTTTTATAGTTTACCAATAACCTTGATGGTTTACTGACCGCTAACTGCTTTTCGGAAGTTAATTGTAGCTCTGAAGCCAGTATTCTAGATTTAAGCGCGGCACATTTTTGTCCGCCTCGGCTATCGGGAAATTTTGCTATAGTTGCATCGCAGATGGCTATGGCTTCCTTAAGTTTCCATTGTGTTGCTTCGTTACTGGTATTATAGGTATTCCCTTGATGTTGCAGTAATTGAGCAATTTCATGGTTGTACAAGGCAGAGACTTCATGCTGTACCAAACGTTCTGCGGATTGTTGCAATACCGATAGATACACTTCGTCCTTGTCCTCAAAAACGGCATTGGTGTGGATAAACCTTAAACGTTCTACGTCGACCGTGACCAGAGCATCTAGTCTTGGATTGGGAAAATGGAAAGTCAGCAATTGTTGATATATTCCCAACGCTCTTTGTTGTAAGGATGTTCTGTCATCCATGGGAATATTCAACTGTGTAAACCCGTAAGCTTCGCATAGTAATTCAGGGTCCCTTATTTCAAATTTATCCGCTGGCCTGGTGATGCTATTTTCGTTGGTCTTATAAAAATCAAGGGCCGTATGTGCCAATACATCAAAAAGACTTGGTCTGAAGGTTTTAGAGCCCTCCTGTTCATGTAGTATTTCTTTAAAATCTTTTAGAGTTTCCTTTTGGAGCTTTTTAGGATTAGCGAGTGATTGTTCAAAACGGAAGCCGATTTCATTAAAAAGTGTGGTCAAATCCCAAGTTCTGAAGTCTACACTATCTATTTTGGTATCGGTAGCGGTTCTGTTATAAAATTGATAGCGATTTTGTTGGTAGTACTGCCAGTATAAATTGGCCAAATAGCTTTCCAGCACATTCTTAACAGGGAAATTGGCCTTAGAAATTTCAACCTTGAGATTGGTAATGGTCTTAAGCTTTGCATCCTCCTCAAGAATCAATCCATACTTTGCTTTAAAAAGAAGGGATTTAATTACTTGACTATGCTGCTCTTCTTTCTTTGCCTTAGCGTTAATCGTTTCAACAATCTCTAGAGCGGATTTTGTTAATACTTCCCGTTCTAGTTTATGAACCTTGGCCCACATTTGCTCATAAGACAAATTCGGTTCTTGTGCGGGTAGTAGCTGTGAAAAGAGTATTACGGAGAAAGTAGCTATCAATGTTTTCATTATTCTAAATTTACATAACAAATCTTTGCAAAACCTATGCCGTGGCAAAATAGCGTTGAGCCAAGTAGGGCTTTCGGTTACGGAAAGGGCCGTTTTGGGTTAGGTTATGCTCTTTTATATAATGAAATATCACATGGATTTTAATAGACCGCCATCGATAGGGATATTGGTTCCCGTAATGTAGGCAGCCTTGTCCGATGCTAAAAAAGCTGCTAAAAACCCATATTCCTTTGGGTCGCCAATCCTTTTTAAAGGAACACGGGATTGCATCTCTTGGAGGACCTCTGCTTCCGTAATGCCCATTTGCTCAGCTTTCTTTGCGTTGAGCTGCGCTATACGGTCCGTATCAAAATAGCCTGTGAGAATACTGTTGACCGTTATTTTATCCGGCCCAACCGCTGTTGCCAGTGACTTTGCCCAAGTAGTCACCGCCGCCCTTATGGTATTGGATAGCGCCAAATACGATAGCGGTTCTTTTACGGAAACCGAAGCCACGTTGATAATGCGTCCCAATGAATTGGCTCTCATGTGTTTTAATGCAAGTTCGGTAGTATATACCGTTGTCTTGAACAGTAAATCAAAAGCTTGCTGATAATCTGCGATATTTTTTTCCAAGGGATCTCCGGCAGGCGGTCCTTGGGTGTTGTTCACCAAAATGTCAACATAATTCTGCTCAAAATAGTTGGTGATAATTGTTTTATAGGCATCAAAATCATTGAAATCCACTACGAGATATTGATGTTCCTGGCCCTTATCCGTTGGAAGATTCGCCACGATACGTTTTAACTTTTCCACGCTACGGGACATTATCGTTACACTTGCACCGCTTTCTGCCAATTGCAGGGCAATTGCCTTGCCAATTCCACCGCTACTGCCACCTACCAGAGCTTTTTTATTTTTTAAGGATACTTCCATAGTAGTTTATTTTCAACGGTCTTATTTATATTCCTCTCTTGCTGGACTGAAAACGTCTAATAGTTTACAGGCTGTTAAGGCTCTTCCGCTGTGTTTTTTATGTGCTGCAATGACTACGATATCTCCTGGATAGTAGGTTCTTGTCTTTCCTTCTAAGGTAAATTCAAACTCACCTTCCATCACATGCATGATCTGTTCGTTCATATGAGAGTGCTCCGGTACTTCAGCATTTTTTTCAACCGTCCAAAAGGCTATGCTCATGGTTTCGCTGTGTACAAGTTTGCCGTGGTAACCTGGCATAATCTCCTTAGAGGGTATTTCGGCTAGACTTAAATCCATAATATGATTTTTTCTTGACAAGGTAAAAATAAACTGTAGAAGTAAGAAGCAGTTTGTGATGCTCTTGGCTATCGCTATCTTTACGGTCTAATTTTGTTCGATGAATATACATTTTATAGCAATCGGTGGCAGTGCCATGCATAATTTGGCCTTGGCTCTTGACCATAAGGGTTATCAGATAACTGGGAGTGATGATGTGATTTTTGAGCCTTCTAAATCTAGACTAGATGCAAAGGGTCTACTGCCTTTCGAGTTCGGATGGTTTCCGGAGAAAATACATGCGGACCTTGATGCAATCGTTCTTGGAATGCATGCAAAGAGCGATAATCCTGAACTGATAAAGGCACAAGAACTTGGGTTGACAATCTATTCTTATCCCGAATTTCTTTACGAGCAGTCCAAGGATAAAACCAGGGTGGTCATTGGTGGTAGTCATGGTAAGACTACCATTACCTCAATGATTTTACATGTATTGGATTTTCATGGACGAGAAGTAGATTACATGGTAGGCGCTCAATTGGATGGCTTTGACCGTATGGTACATTTGACGGAAGAGAACGACTTCATTGTTCTTGAGGGAGATGAGTATTTGTCTTCTCCCATAGACCGCAGACCAAAATTTCATTTGTACAAACCTAATATCGCTTTATTAAGTGGTATCGCTTGGGACCATATCAACGTGTTCCCAACGTTCGATAATTATGTGGAACAGTTCCGGATATTTGTGGATAGTATTGTCAATGGTGGTAGCATCACTTACAATACCGAAGATGTTGAGGTCAAAAAAGCGGTAGAAGCCTCCGAAAATGCCATACGAAAGTTTCCGTATCAAACACCAGCATATACCGTGGAAGAAGGTGAGACACTTTTAGAAACGCCTGAAGGACCAATGCCCATTGCAGTGTTCGGAGAGCACAACCTAAGCAATCTTGCAGGGGCAAAGTGGATTTGCCAGAACATGGGTGTGGACGAGGACGATTTCTACGAGGCCATTGCTACTTTCAAAGGTGCCTCCAAACGATTGGAAAAGATAGCTGAGGGTAGTTCTAGCATAGCCTACAAGGATTTTGCCCATTCCCCAAGTAAGGTGGCGGCAACTACCAAGGCTGTAAAGCAGCAATATCCAAATCGCAAATTAGTGGCCTGTTTGGAATTGCATACCTATAGTAGTTTTAATCCTGAATTTTTAAAGGAATACAAGGGGGCTTTGGATGCCGCCGATGAACCTGTTATTTTTTTCCTCCCGGAATCCGTTGCAATCAAAAAATTGAAAGAAGTAACTCCGCAGCAGATTGCTGAGGCTTTCCAAAGAGATGACCTCAAAATTTTTACTGATGCTACCTCTTTTCATCAGTTTGTAAAAGAACAGGACTATAAAAATGCCACCTTGTTATTAATGAGTTCCGGGAATTACGGAGGTCTAGATTTAAATGAAGTTCAGCACCTAATGGTATAGTGACCTAGACTCCGAACTGTTTAAGATGATGGTCTAAATGCTTGTACTGTAATTGTCCCCATTGCTCTTTGGTAAAGGTTCCGAAGGTTGGATGCGGATACCAATGATCTCTATCCCTTAAGGCATAAAAATCATCTACCAACGTTTTAAGAAGTTCAGATTCACTTTTAAAATCTTTGGGCTCTCTTGCCTTGAGTTGCGGAGCGGTAGGGAGGTTTTTACGCCAGGGTTTATCGTTGTACAAGGACTTTTTGAAAAAGGTTTTAATGAACCAATTTCCTTTAGAGGAGTTCTCTTTGTTCTTTATGGCCAGTTTCAATGGGTATTGGCAATGCCACGCCATTTGGCCAACGGTCATCTTGCCCCATTTCCGCTCCGATGCTTCCGACAGTTGAGACATGCGTGCAACAATTTCTTTATGGCCATCAGCAGTTAATAAGGATTTCATTTTTTACACTTTTAAATGATAGTGAAATTTACGATAAAATAATTTGTTCGTTATCTTTAGCCTATGCAAGAAAAGCCAACTTCCTTTTCCATAAAACATTGGTCAGATGATGATAAGCCACGGGAAAAACTGGTGAATAAAGGAAGGTCTGTCCTTTCGGATGCTGAGCTCATTGCAATTTTAATAGGTTCCGGAAGTAGGTCCGAAAGTGCCGTTGAACTTTCTAAACGTATTCTTTTGTCCGTGGACAATAATCTCAACGAACTGGGAAGACTCTCCATAAAACAACTCATGCAGTTCAAGGGTATTGGTGAAGCTAAGGCCGTAACCATAGCTGCCGCACTGGAAATAGGTAGACGAAGAAGGGGAGAGGAAGCTCAAAAAATAGATAAGATCACTAGTAGTAAGGACGCTTTTGAAATCTTACAGCCCATTATGGGTGAATTGGAACATGAAGAATTTTGGATTTTATACTTGAACAATTCTAACAAAGTACTATTTAAAGCACAACTAAGTAAGGGCGGTATTACCGGAACATTGGTAGATGTGCGTTTAATAATGAAACAAAGCCTGGAATTAGGTGCGGTAGGTATTATATTAGCACACAATCACCCTAGTGGTACCTTAAAACCTAGTGCTGCAGATAAGGAGATTACGCAAAAGATAAAAAAAGCTTCCGAATCTCTGGATATAAAAGTATTTGACCATCTTATCGTTACGCAGAAGAATTATTATAGTTTTGCCGATAATCAAGTTTTGTAAATGTTATTGATATATACCCATAAAATTACACCGCGCTTCAGCTACACGATGAAGCAGGTGTTCACGAAAATTTTGGGTATAGAAATTGGTTTTACGACCAAAGTCGAGGATTTTATAAAACATAACGAAGCCAAGATTACCTATACGAAGCAGCCACTTCAAAATGAGTTTTTTGTAAGAAGTAATGACCTGCTTTTTGAGCAGGGCATAAGCGATATACAGCTTAATGTTGTGCAATGGGACAATACGCCATGTTTCTTCCCTACTGGAGAAAGAAGCAATATACCCTACGATATTTTTGCCGCAAGTTTTTATTTATTGAGCAGGTATGAAGAGTACCTTCCCCATGTAAAGGATATTCATGGGCGGTTTTCTCCTAAGGATAGTGTAGGTTATCAGCATGGTTTTTTGGACAGGCCTGTGGTAGATCTATGGGCACTGAAGTTGTTGGATGTACTATTGGAGCGTTTTCCGGACTTAGAGCATGGTAAACGAAGCTATGTTTATGAATCCATTATTGATGTGACCACTTCGCATTGTTACTCCAATAGAGGGGTAATTAGAGGTGCGGCTGGCTTCTTGCTAGATTTGGGTACATTCAGGTTAAAGCGGGTTTATGAGCGCATTGTTGTTGGTCTCAAGATAAGAAAAGACCCTTATGACAATTTTTCGGAGTTAATAGCATGGCACAAACAGTTGAAGGTTAAAAGTATTTTCTTTTTTCAGTTTGCTAATTATTCCAAGTACGATAAGAACGTATCTACCAATAGCAATACCTTTAAATCACTGATCAAATACATTGGGGACTACTCCAAAGTTGCCTTGGCAGCGTCCTATAGTTCCTTTGCGAACGCTACCCTTTTAAAACTTGAAAAACAGGATTTGGAGAATGTGGTCAATAGACCCGTATACATGTCCAGAATGCGCTATAACAGAGTTGATATCCCTTATACGTACAGAAATCTTATTGAGGCAGAGTTTACGGACGATTATACCATGGGATATAGCCGTGAAGTTGGTTTTAGGGCCGGAACCTGTACTTCGTTTCAATTCTACGATATTCCCTTGGAAGTACAACAACCCATAAAAATTCACCCATTCGCCATACACGATTATGCACTTGTAAACCTTAAAAATAGGACTGCGATGATGAGCAAAATAAAGGATGTTCATGATGAGGTGCAACAAGTCAATGGAAAAATGGTGACCGTTTTCTCCAACGAACTATTGGGTAGTACAGGGAAATACCAGTGGAAATCCATTTATAAAGAAATCCTTGAGAAGTACAATGTATAAAGATACCGTTACCGATGTTTTTTTTGATCTGGACCACACGCTTTGGGATTTTGAGAAAAATTCTGCACTTACTTTTAAGAAGATTCTTGTTGAACACGAGATTGATATTCCCTTAGAGCGTTTTCTGGAAGTCTACGTACCTGCAAATTTTGCCTTTTGGAAATTATATCGTGAAGAGAAAATAACAAAAACGGAATTACGATACCAACGTCTTAAAACGGTCTTTGATACTTTGGAGTATGGTATTTCAGATGCTACTATAGACAGTCTTTCTGAAAAATATATCAATCACCTATCATCTTTTAACCATCTCTTTCCTCATGCGACCGACATCTTGGATTATCTAAGACCTAATTATAAATTGCACATCATCACCAACGGTTTTCAGGAAATACAAGAAAAGAAGCTAAGGAAATCGGGTATCCATGGTTATTTTGATCAAATTATCGATTCGGAAATGGCAGGCGTTAAAAAGCCTAATCCGATAATTTTTGAAATGGCTTTAGATAAGGCTAAAACAAAGGCTACGAACTCTTTAATGATTGGGGATAGTCTTGAGGCCGATATACTTGGTGCACAGGCCAGTGGTTTAGGTGCCTTACATTTTTGTACGCTCGGTGAAGATTCGCACGAGCATTGTCCCATCATTAACGACTTACGGGAAATAAAAAACTATTTATAGAGTTATTAGTACTAGAACAAGGTTCATAACGGTGGTTAGGGACACTTTTTTGATTTTAGAAATGAAAATTTCACGGATTGTCTTGGTACTATTATTAACGGGATGTTTTGTCTCTTGCTCTGAAGAGCTGGATTTAGGACAATACGATGATTTATCTATTACCCCATCCTTTGAATCCAGTATTTTTTATGTTGAAGCACAAGAAAGCCTTATCAATAGGATCGTTGGGTTAAGCTTCTTTACCCAAGAATTTAATTTTGATGCTTTTGAAGAAGCATTTTTTGCAGATAGGGTTTTAGGTGGTGTCATTACTTACGAACTGGAAAATACCACCAGTAAGGATGTAGAGATCAGTATAGAATTTTTGGACGAAACAGACACTGTTCTAGATATTGAGTTCTTTCAAATGGATGCCGCTCCTACGGCTCTTTTAATCAGGGAGGTTGCTTACGGCGATTCCGGGAAAAGTCTTGATATACTGCGAAATACCTCTAAGATTAGATTGAGTGCTAGAAATCTTGGCGATAATAGTAGTACATCTAGTATTCCTAATCCGTCATTGGTGTTGAGATCGGCGGGTGAATTTATGTTACGAGCCAAATGAAATTAATCCGGGGCTATTTTATCTTAATCCTTTTCGGGTGCCACTTTCTGCTGGCACAGAACAAACAATTGCTATACGATTTTAGTGAGATTCCACAATCTTTAATGGTTAATCCCGGTGTAGAAACAGATTTCAGGTGGTATGGAGGAGTTCCCTTACTTTCTGGTGTTTTTGGTTATGGTGGCTCTAATGCCGCAGCTGTAAACGACATTTTCGCGGTCGATGGTTTGGATATTAATGATAAGGTAAGAAATCGTCTGGTCAATCGTTTAGGGCCTTCAGACGAGCTCAGCGGTAATGTTCAACTAGAGTTTTTAAATGTTGGTTTCAGGTCTTCTGATCCTGATATATTTTATTCCTTTGGTGCTTATCTGGAGTTTGATAATATTTCGTATTGGCCTCAAGATTACGCTATTCTATTATTTGAAGGAAATGCCAACCAACTGAATAGAAGGTTCAATTTGGGAGATTTAAGTATGAGGGGATCTATAGTGAATGTTTTTCACTTCGGGATAAATAAGAATATCGACAAGGATTTAACCATTGGTGTTAGAGGCAAGATTTATTCTGGAATATTAGATTACAACTCAACGGGAAACAAAGGCTACCTCGTAAACACGGAGGGTCAAAATAATATCTTAAATACGACCCTTAGCGCGGACCTTAAATTAAGAAGTTCTGGGTTCGGGGATTTGGACAATGCGGCTGACGATGATAACGTTGCAAGTGCGCTTGTCAAAAGAGCTTTGTTCGGTGGTGATTTAGGATTAGGAGTGGACTTGGGTTTTAGTTATCATTTAAGTGAAAGAACGGTAATCACGGGAAGTGTTCTTGATTTGGGATTTATGTACCATAGCGGAGATACCCAAAGTTATAGTCTCGAAGGTAATGCAAGTGTAGAAGGTATTGAAATAAACATTTTAGAAGAGTTTGGGAACCTAAATAGGGATTTTTGGCAAGATTTAGTAGATGAGGTAGAAGAATTGGTGCCTTTTGAATCTAGTAATAAGGCCTATGTAACTTTTAGACCAACTAAAATAAACGCTTCACTAAGACATGACTTTGGAAAACCAATAGGTTCACAAGAAAATTGTGACTGTTCCGTTACAGCTTTTTCAAGTAATGCAAGGACAAGATATCGGAATTCTGCCGGAGTTCACGTATATGCCATAAATAGACCTAGAGGTCCACAGGCAGCGGTAACAGGATTCTACCTCCGTAGACTTGGTAATATCATGGCCCTTAAAGCTACCTATACCGCAGATAAATTTAGTGCTACCAACTTGGGTTTAGGTGTTAGCTTGCAAGCCGGACCCGTAAACCTATATGCAATGGCAGATAATCTATTGTCCTATCAAAATATTGCGGCGTCTAATTATGCTTCTTTTCAGTTAGGATTAAATATCATATCTTGGAACAAAAGATAATGATTTAGCTCAAAGTAACTCTTTGGCACGTTTTTTTCATTTCTTTAGCGTATCACTAAAATTCTAATATGTTGAAAGGAGTAATTGTAGCATTGTATTTAGTTCTAAGCTTTATGACCTACGGTCAGGAAAATATCAGTGATTATAAGTATATAATCGTGCCCAAGAAGTTTGATGTATTTAAGGAGCCGAATGCTCATAAGACGAGTACCCTGGTGAAATATCTTCTAGATCAAAAGGGTTTCCCTGTAATATATGACGATGCCTTACCGGAAGAACTGACTAAAAACAGATGTTTAGGGCTTTTAGTGGCGCTCGTTGATGATTCTTCGATGTTTTCGACCAAGACAATAATAACCCTAGAGGATTGCAATGGAGAGATTGTCTTTAAAACATTACAAGGTAAGAGCAGAAGTAAGGCATTTAAAGAGGCCTACACCGAGGCCATAAAGGAGTCTATGCGTTCCTTTGACCAGGTGAAATATACATATAAGGGTCAATCCGAAACTACGGAACCTATAACGGTGAGTTTCAAGGATGATATAAAAAAGCTACCGGAACGTACCGAAAAGTTATCCAATGAAAACAAAGCTCAAGGACTTGAAGAAGTAGATATGAAGCAAGAACCTCTGGTTGTCCAAGAGGCAACTACGGAGAATCAGTTTTACGAGAGTAAGGAGCCTGTTGCTTCTGATATTACAATGGCGGAAAAACCAGCTCCGAAAAAATTACAGTTAAGAAAGCCTAATAAAGATGACATTTTATACGCACAGTCTTTACCTAGCGGATTTCAATTGGTGGATAGTGCGCCAAAAATAAGAATGAAGTTGTTAAAAACCTCCAAGGACAACATCTATATGGTTCAGGGCGAAACTAAGAACGGTATCGTGTATCAGAAAGAGGATAAATGGATTTTTGAATATTATGAAGAAGATGTATTGATGCAACAAGAGTTGAACATCAAATTTTAGAAATCATATTTTGTCTTCCACCTTTTTTTGAGAAAATCGCTCAAGGCAGCCTCCCTTTGGTTTTTTCCAGGTACGTAAAAAGAACTACCGGACAGTTCGTCTGGAAGATATTCAGCAGCAACAAAATTATTATCATAGTTATGTGCATATTGGTAATTGTCTCCGTAACCTAAATCCTTCATCAGTTTTGTTGGCGCATTTCTCAGCGGCAAGGGCACCGATAGATTTCCGGTCTGTTTTACGGTTTGTTGTGCCTTGCCTATTGCCATGTAACTAGCATTGCTTTTTGCGGAAGTCGCAAGGTAAATTGCGCACTGACTTAAAACAATTCGTGCTTCAGGATATCCTATGGTGGCTACCGCTTGGAAGGTAGTGTTCGCGATTACCAGTGCCGTAGGATTGGCAAGACCTATATCTTCCGAAGCAGAAATGAGCATTCTTCTTGCAATGAACTTTACGTCCTCGCCACCTTCTATCATTCTGGCCAACCAATATACAGCTGCATTTGGGTCACTACCCCTAATGGATTTTATGAAGGCCGATATGATGTCGTAATGCTGTTCACCAGTCTTGTCGTAAAGAACAGTATTTTTTTGAACCTTTTTCATCACTAGTTCATCCGTTACGGAAATGGTGTCCGTATCCTCAGAATTGACGACAAGTTCAAATATGTTCAATAATTTCCTGCCATCCCCACCTGAGAGCCTTAGTAAGGCCTCGGTCTCTTTTAATTCAATTTTTTTGGAGGCAAGTTGTTTATCCTTTTTCAAGGCGCGTTCTAGTAGTTGTTCTAAATCTTCCTTTCCAAATGCATTAAGGATGTACACTTGGCACCGAGACAGTAATGCGGGGATGACCTCAAAGCTTGGATTTTCGGTCGTGGCACCGATTAAGGTAACCCATCCTTTTTCAACGGCTGCCAATAGAGAGTCTTGCTGCGATTTACTAAAGCGATGTATCTCATCGATAAAAAGTATAGGATTCTTTGCGGTAAATAGCCCTCCTGCCTGCTTTGCCTTTTCAATAACTTCTCTTATATCTTTTACACCGCTGTTGATAGCACTCAGCACGTAGAAAGGTCTTTTACTTTCTTCGGCGATGATGTTTGCTAAGGTTGTTTTTCCCGTGCCTGGAGGTCCCCAGAGTATCAGGGAAGGGATAATCCCCTTCTTTATCTGATGGGTAAGCGAACCCTGTTCCCCTACCAAATGGGTTTGACTAACATACTCTTCCAAAGTCTTAGGACGTACTCTTTCCGCTAATGGTTCGTTCATAGTATAAAAATAGGACAAAGTTCTTGAAATGGTCTTCCGCGTTCGTACAATATCAATGGATTTCCGCTGTTGATATCAGAGGATATGACAATTTAACCGATTTTAAAATTTGGTCAACAATTTGATAAGAAGGGTAGCTAAGGATTATGAACGATAGTCAACATTTTAAGTTTACCAATGCCGTATTACTGGTTCCCTTGGGAGCAGTACTTTTCATTTGGGCTTTTTATTGGATGGAATTGGCAAATGGCATCAACCTAAATCATTTAGGAGTTTATCCTAGGACTCTTTTAGGATTAAGAGGTGTTGTAATGAGTCCGTTTATACATGGTTCTTTAGAACATTTGTATAACAATACCATTCCCTTGGCGATTTTATTAGCGGCCTTGTTCTATTTTTATAGAAAAGTTGCTTGGAGCGTTTTGATTATAGGAATTATACTATCTGGCCTCCTTACATGGCTTATAGGAAGGCCCTCTTACCACATTGGTGCTAGTGGTATTATCTATGTTCTTGCCAGTTTTATTTTTTTCAAAGGAATTTATACAAAGTACTATCGGCTGGTAGCACTTTCTTTAGTGGTTGTATTTATCTATGGTAGTCTGTTGTGGTATATATTTCCGGTAAAGGAAGGCATTTCATGGGAGGGACACTTGAGTGGGTTTGTTACCGGTTTGTTATTGGCCATATTTGTTAGGGCCACATTGCCGGAGCTTAAAAAATATGATTGGGAACGGGAGGACTATAATGAGGAAGAAGATGAATTTCTAAAACAGTTTGATGAAAATGGTAATTTCATAGAAACTCCAGTGGAAAAATCAGAAGAGTCGCCCGATAAAGTGAAAATTAATTACGTATATAAAAGGGGCAAGAAAGAAGGGGATTCTTAGTTAAGTATACATGCGCTGACGAACTGCCTCATATAGAAAAAGAGCACAAGCCACGGAAACGTTGAGTGATTCTATTTCTCCTAATAAAGGAAGTTTGGCGGTATAATCCGCCGCTTTTAAGATAGAAGGTGAAATACCTTTGTCCTCCGCACCCATGACTATAGCAATATCTTGTTTAAAGGAGACATCATAGATTGAAGTATTCGTTTTTTCTGAGGCAGCTACTACCTTTATCCCTGATGCCTGTAAGTAAAAGACGGCATCCTTAAGATGGTCCACTTTTGCAATAGGAACTTTAAATGCGGCACCAGCGGAAGTTTTTATGGTATCCGCAGTAACTGGGGCGGCACCTTTCTTTTGTATGATAATACCGTCCACGCCAGAACATTCCGCCGTACGGATAATGGCTCCAAAATTACGAACGTCCGATAACTGGTCCAAAAGGAGGAATAGCGCAGGCTTTTCTTTTTGTTGCACTTTTTCGATTAGCTCCTCTAAAGTAGAGAAGGCGATAGGGGATATATTAGCAACGGCACCTTGATGATTACCTTTGGTTAATCTGTTCAGTTTCTCAGGGGGCACATAGGAGACATTAATTTCATTTCTTCGAAGCAGCCCTTCTAGCTCCTTGATTAAATCACCCCTTAAACCCTTTTGAATAAAAACTTTGTCAATTTCTTCATTGGTATTTACGGCTTCAATTATAGCTCTAATTCCGTATATCTGGGTGGCTTTATCCATAAATGTAAAAATAAACAAAAACCGCTCGGTTATTAGCCGAGCGGTTTAGAATTCTTATACTCCTTTGATTATTTTCCCTGGGAAGCCAAGTCTACGGTATTTAGCGTATTCGCAAATGTTAGAATCTGTACTAAAGAGGATTCTTTTTTTAGATTTAATCCCTTCTTCTTTATTAGTGCTGCAACCTGCATTTTTTGGTCGCTGCTAAACAAGTTTAATAGTTTAGACTTCTTTGTTGGTATATAACTCACCAAATTAGAGTTCAAATCCTTTAAGTAGTACTCGGTAGCATTTGAAAAACGCGCAGGGATAGCATTTACCATAGAATTTGCTGCCTCTTTCCCTTCAACATATTTAACAATATAGCGCTGATATAGGTTGTAATTTGAGCCTGATAACTTTGTTATTAAATAGTCTTGAGTTATTTTTCCATCTTCATCAATAAAACTTGCGTACTGAAGTTCTTTATCATCAAAAACAACTCTAATATTTTCATCTTTGACCAAGGCCTTGTATTGTTCTTCTTCTAAATTGGTCTTTTTAATTTCAATTTCTCGACTGTATGCGTTGAACCTAGAATAAAAAGAACCAAGAAGTTGCTCGTTTACATAGATGTTACTTTTTTGAAAATTATCAACTAAGAAAGGAGAGCCCTTAATTTGTTGCGCCGATACCGTTGTTCCCGTTGAAGAAGCGTTCACATCGGCATACATTAAATTATGAAGGGAACTACCAGACTGGGTAAATAATGCGTCTAAATCACCGCAAGTGGTTGCCTGTGCTCGTAAATCGCCGGTACTCTGAGATACCTGTGCAAATGTTACTGTTACGCAGATACATGTTAAGATGAGTGTAAGAAACTGTTTTTTCATAGGATTGTGGTTTAATTAATTATGAATCCTTAAGTTATGAAAAAAAAGAGCGCAAGCTGCTGATAATTAATTTATTATATTTAAAAGAAGGGATTATTATGGATTTCTCGATAAGTTACTCCTTTTCGTGAATTTTATTAAATAAGGATATCAAGTCTTTCCCATTTTCTAAATCTATTTCATTCGATTTTAAATACTTTTTGATTTCATTTAATTTTTCCTTTGGAACAAAGTGTTTGATAAATTTATTTTTTTGTTTCGGAATTTGAACAATGGGATTTATATCCTTCACTTTATAGTAATACTCCCTGTAGGTAGTAAACCTGCTAGGAATTGCAGTTACCATTGAATTCGCAGCCTCTTTTCCTTCCGTATATTTTATACGTATTCTTTCAAATAGGCTATACTGCTTGGTTTCGTTGACAGAAATTAAATACGATTCTTCAATTTGTCCTTTTTTGTTTTCAACACTCAAGTATTGCAAAGTTCCCTGAGCAGTTTCCAATTTTACTTTGGCATCTTGTACCAAAGCCTTTTCTTGCTCTTCTTCTAGTAGGGTAGCCTTTAATTCAATTTCACCATTATAAGCATTAAAACGATAGTAATAATTTCCTAGGTGCTCATCTTCATAATATACCTTGCCAGGTAAGAACTCATCACTGACGTATGGTGATCCAATATCGGAACCAATGTTATACTCAATAAAATCTTTATTATTACTTACAAGTTGAAATAAATTAGTCATCATAGGTGTAAATTGCTGATGAAAATTTGCGAAGGGGTCATTTTCTACATCAGAACCACCAAAATTTGCTACTCCTACCTGCTGTCCGCATATGGATACAGAGAAAAGTAAAACAAAAGAGAACATAATTATCTTGGACGTTTTCATTTTACATAGCGTTAATATGATTAAATGCCTTAATTAAATCTTCTTCTTGATCTAAGTTTATATTTTCTTCTTTGAGATAGATTTTAATGTTCTCCCGCAATTCTTTATCGAATTGTTTAATGAAGCCACCTTTTTTCTGTGGTAAAAAGTCAATACGGTCTACTCCTATTTTTTGATAATAATATTCTTCAAAATGAGCGAATCTACTAGGAATATCTGCTACCATAGAGTTAATCGCGGGTTTACCCTCCGAATATTTGACCGCTAGTCTATGGTATAGTTTGTACTTAGAGCCGGATGCTATTTGCGATAAATATCCATTTTTTGTTTCGTTCTTTTTGTTAATGTAGGTAGTAAAACGTAATTCTTTATTTAAATATTTAATTTTGATTTTCTTATCGGGATATAGCCTTTTCGCTTCTTCATCTGGTAAATCTGTTTTTTTCATCTCAATGACACTGTTAAGAGCATTATAGCGAATAAAGAAATCACCTTGAGGTTCGTCCCCATAATAAATTTTACTTTTCACAAAGTTTTCGGTGGAGTAGGGGCTACCTACTGTTTCTCCTAAATCTCTACTTTTAGCATTGGTTCTTAGTTCCATCAAGACTAGGTTGAGCATGGGGCTACCCCCCTGTGCGGCACCAAATAATCCTGCTTCTCCTGTTGGTGCAGTACTGAGATTTTGAGATTGTAGTGTAGGGGCGATAAAAAATGCTAGAAGTATAAATATTATTTTTTTCATTTTTTCTTTTGGATAATGGGTTATATAAATTTAAGAAACGTGTGTGTTTTGTTTAAAGCCCTAGAGACTTAATTTCAGGGGCATTTTTATCGTAATGATAAGCTCTCCAAAAAAATCCATCTTGGCTATATTTCCAAACTATTTCTTTTTCTTTAGTAACTTCCCAAATACCGAAATCACCTTCGGTAATAAGTATGTTTCCGTTGGGAAGCTTCACTGCTCCTGAAACTTTAGGGGAATAGAGTTCATCATTAGAGAACTCCCATAGTACCTCGGGTTCATTATTTAGGTTAGGTAGTAATTCAAAGGTGTTAGGTAAGTTCAGTTCATAGACCGTTGATTTCTCTAATTCTGCACCGTTAGAAAATATTAACATTTTTCCTTCATCTGCTCCATCTAGTAGGTTAGGGTAGTGGTTGTTGTGAAATAATCGCTCTCCTTGGGTATTTTTATAAGCGGACGGATTACCAAATCTGTATATTAAATCTCCTCCTTTTCCGTATTGCCCACCGGTATTCGAGGATGCCTCTTCTGAGGTAGTACTATGGTCAATTACCCAAACCTCACTATAGAAGTTGGCACTTAAATAAATGACGTCTTTTACAGGGTCATATGAGATTGCGTTGCCGTGTGTGATATCCCCGTTTTCATCGGTTACATAATTGACATCGATTAGTTGTGGATTATCAGCTACAGTTCCGAAATTGGATTTTGTGCTATCGTGCTCTTGAATAACATGGTCCCAAACATGCCATTCCCAAACGATAGTGTTGGTAACTGGGTCTATTTCTATTAGACCGTCAGGAAAAGTCTCAACGTTTAGTGAATAACCCGCTTCTATTGATTCTTCGGGGGTCTTGCGTTCCCATATCATAGTAAGGATATTACCGTTCGGTAACATTTCGGCATCGTGATGAAGTATATAGTCATCAGAGGAATAATCAAAATTCCAGGCGATGGTTCCGTCAGCGTTCAATATTTGTAGTTTACCACCGAAACCTCCAATTTCTATTTTGGGGTCGGCAGATTCTAGCATGGCCAGAAGTTGGCCGTTGTCCAATAGAAAAACATCATTGCCTAATCGTTCTCCGTTAAGTGGAAAGTCGTAAAGGATAGCCCCATCTTTGTCCATAAGATACACGGAGTTGGCCTTGGCATCATTCACCAAAACATAATTATTATCCATTTTAGACTTATTGAAAAACTGAACAGGGCCTACATTTTCCACTTCAGGTTCCGCTGGGTCTGTTTGCTCCTGCTCTGGAGCGGAAGGTATTACTACCGTTGGTTCTGTTGTTTCACAAGAATATAGTAGTATGAAGGAGAAAAGTGGCATTAAATATTGCCTATAGCTTAACTTTTTCATAAGAAATTTTTTGATGGTAAGATATTAAAAAAAGAAAGGCCAAACTCTTAAAGTTTGGCCTTTACTCTTATTCTATTGTTCGGATATTTAATTGCAAATATTCAATACAATATCTCCACCAGGCCCAGGTGAACCAGCTGCTGCTGTTTCTCCGGTCGGTGCAGTTAATTCCCAAATATGCTCTTCTTCGAAGTTTCCTGGAGTATAGGTGAAAGTCAACTCCTCTGTTCCGTCAGGAACAACAATATCAAAGTTCGCAGCACTACCTGATTCTATAGTGTAATCCGTAGTTTCACCATCAATAGAAACTGTAAAGAATGCTCCGTCCCAACCATCTCCATAGGTATCTTCCATGTCAAGGTTGTAGGTTCCAGACACTGGTGTAACAGGTATACAAGCTACCCCAGCAGTATACTGGTAAGGTGAGCTAAAGTAGGAACCACCGGTGATGTTTCCATTTCCATTGGCGGCTGACCAAGAAGTGCCATCCGTTAAGTTAACAACAAATCTAAAATTAAAGGTATCCCCTCCGTCAAATTGTCCATCGACCAAACCAACTGCAGCCAAAGCCTCAGCTAAGGTAGCAGTAAAGTTCGTTTGAGGAAGACCTCTTTCACTTGGGCTAAATTCGCTTGCAGGGATAGTAGTGTAAGCTACTTCTGCTTTAGAATTATCCACACCATCATCTTTGTTGTCCGCGAAAGATACGAGGACGTCTACAGAGGATAATAGGGCACCATTCTCTTCATCTTGTTGCTCTACGGTTACAGAGAAAATCGATGAAGTGTCAAACCTATTGAAAGTACCACTTTCAATGCTTCTTGTTCTTAAGATAGCACTGCTGGTTATACCGTCAATAACATCTATTACAATTTTGTCATCGCTTTCACAGCTCGTGAAAAAGACAGTTGCAAAGGTTAAAAAATATAAACTTAGTTTTTTCATTTTTTCTTTTATTTAATTAGTTACCAACAGGGAAACCAGGTGAAGCTGGGTTAGTATCCCAAAATACTTGAACTGTAACGGTTGTTTTTTGCGAGATGTTCGAGTTCGTGTTAGCTGCATTAGCAGGATAGAAGAAAGACCTGATAAAAGCTCCAGGATCTAACTCTAAATTTGGCTCCATTGTTGTTGGGAAACCTGTTCTTCTGTACATGTTGTATCCATCATGACCGTTTCCTTTAAGAGAAACTAAGAATTGTTCTGCCCATATGTTCAATTTACCTTCGTCGTCAGCAGCGTCGAAATCTGCTTCAATAGAAGCAAGAAATGCATCAACGTCAGCCTCTGTAGGTGCAGTAGATAAATCTGCACCTGGATCTCTAGATCCAAAGGTTTGTACTTTGGCGATAGATTTAGCTATACCATCCAGTAAGAAAGGTTTCGCAGCAGCAGCACCACCTGCGGTAGCTACTTCAGCTCTCCAAAAATCAACAGTAGACGCTAAAAGAATCGGTGTTACACCGTTTCCACCACCACCAGCTCCAAGACCAGATTCAGCGAAACTACTATCATCGAAAAGACCACCAACAGGGTATACGCCAGGAATAGTTCTTAATAAACCATCTGGAGGAGTACCGGCATCATTTCCATGATTACGACCCCAATATCCGTTAGGTAAAGTACAGAAGGTAAATCCACCAGCGGCATAGTGCGGAGGAGGCGCTTGTAATGAACAGTCTAATGTCTCTTCATTCGGAGGGGTGCCATCTGAACCAGGTACTGTTGCATTTTGTCTGTAGTAGTAGTATCTGATACGGGGATCATCACTAAGATCCATTATTTCCATTAGGTAAATAGACATATAATCAGCACCACCTGTAACAGTATAGTTGTCGGCGTAATCTGGATGACGTGTATCAGGCTGAACTTCATTAGTTCCCCACTGAAACTGCATATCATCTGCTGAATCTTGGATAAAGTCACCAGAAGCGATAATGCTATTGAAAGCGGCATTGTTACCAGTATTCTTGTACAATCTTAATTTTAAGGTGTTACAAGCTAAGATCCACTGATCGTAATCATTGTCGTAGAAAAAGTCATTCTGAGGATCAACAGAACCACCAGCGTTAAAGTTAGCGATAGCACTATCTAATAACCCAATAGCAGCAGCATAAAC
This sequence comes from Maribacter sp. MJ134, assembly GCF_003970695.1. Lineage (NCBI taxonomy): Bacteria > Pseudomonadati > Bacteroidota > Flavobacteriia > Flavobacteriales > Flavobacteriaceae > Maribacter > Maribacter sp. MJ134. The sequence goes on along the minus strand of NZ_CP034570.1, from coordinate 2,097,099 downwards.
ATCAGCACCTGGGTCAGGAACCGGGTTTAATATATCTGGTGCTTGTAAAGCTTGAGAATAAGGCACATCACCAAAGAAATCCACTAAAAGAGATATGGTGTAAGCCTCGTAGAACTGTCCCATTGCAGTGTGGTTAGTTAAACCAGCCTCATTGGTAAGAACGTTCATATCCTTAATGTTCTGAAGTATCTGTTGATAAGCTTCTTCCCATTCGTTGTCAAAGTTTGCAGGATCATATGCATTTTGGTAATCTCTACCGAACATATTTTCTATTCTTACAACCTCTGCCATAGTTTCTCCCAAAGATTCTGTAAATCTTGCGAAATCCTCTTGAATAACGTTCAAGTAGAAATCGGGGTCAGCCTGTGAAGGGGTCAATGCATTTGGATCTTCAGTCAGATCTAGCTCAGTTGTCTCACAGGAGTTGAAAAGGGCTCCGGCAATAAAAAAAGCAGCTATGTATTTAATTGTTTTTTTCATTATCAAATATTTTTTTAATTAAAATGTTGCTCTAACACTCAATCCGTACCTTCTTGAGCTTGGTCCGTTCAAGTAATCAAAACCTCTACCATTACCAACACCTACACCGGCAACGTTTGGATCAAAGTTAGTTCCTTTTGGTATGTTAATAGCTTCATACCAAAGGTTTTGACCTGATAGCGTGAAACTTAACGACCCAAAAGGTGTTTTGTCCAACCACTTTGAAGGCATAGAGTAACCAAGGGAAACTTCTTGTAATCTTATAACAGAAGCGTCATAAATACCTAATTCATCAGGACCGAAAAGTACGTTACTGAAGTAGAATGTAGAGTTGTTTACAGCTACATCGTTAGGTGTGCCATCTGCTTTTACCCCAGGGAGTATAAAACTGTTCAAACGATCTAAGGTATCCGTGGTAAGTCCTCTACCTAGAAGAACAGAAGTAGTTCTACTATAGATATCCCCACCATGGGTATAGTTCATTAAGAAGTTGAAAGAAAAGTTTTTATAATTGATACTATTACCAACATTTAATAACCAATCTGGATTCGGGTCACCAATGGTAAAAGTTCCGTTTTCTTCCGCATAACTACCTGCTCCGTTTACAATGAAGTTGTCGTTTTCATCTCTTTGGATTCTTGAACCAACGATTACACCTAAAGGCTCACCTACACGGGCTGCATTACCTAGGTTAGTAAAACCGGCATATACAACAATGTCCGTGTCAAGACCAAGGTCTACAACTTCTGTTTCATTAGCGGTAAAGTTTGAGTTGATGCTCCAGTTAAAACCACCTTCTTCTTCGCTTCTGAATAAATCTACGGTGGCATCTAATTCAACACCGTAAGAACTAATTTCACCAACGTTAGTCTGTGTTTGAATAAAACCAGTTGATGGATCTAAAGGACGTTCAATGATTAGGTCTTTCGTTGTTCTTGTATAGTAAGAAGCATCAAGAGAGACTCTACTGTTGAACAATCTGGTCTCCAAACCAAATTCTAATTCCTCTAAAAGTTCAGGCTTTAAATTAGGGTTACCCAATTGGTCTGCACTTGTATTGGTAGTAACATCTCTTCCAGCACCATCTTGAAAATCCTGTGTATCTAAATCAAGTGTCGCCGCAACAGGATATCCTGTAGGGAAGTTAGCAGAAGTTCCGTATCCCGCACGCAGTTTCATGTAATTAATACCATTTTGGCTCTGAAGTCCTTCAATGAGCTTTGTTGGAATTAAAGATAAACTTGCACTTGGATAGAAAATTGATCTGTTCTCCTTTGCAAGGTTAGATACGTAATCGTTTCTTCCGGATAGCGTTAAGTAAATTTTTCTATCGTAATCAAAATCTAACTGCCCGTAAAGACCTGCTATATTTCTTTCTTGGAAAAATTGAATTTCATCCTGTAATTGAAAGTTGAAGTGTCTTAGCACACCAAAGGCTTGTTGACCAGAACTTGCAACACCATTTTGATCGAACACTTCTCTTCTCGTAGTGGCACCAGCATTGAAACTGAAACCAATTTTTTCGGACAATTCGTACTGTCCTGTTAAGATAAAGTTATGGTCAAGGATAGTGTTTGTGTTGTTCCATGTTTGTAGAATACCGCTTTGCGTTGCAACACTTCCACCAATACCTCCTTTGTTTTGGGAGTTTGTATTGTTTTCACTGTACACATCTAGACCAAATCTATAAGTAAGGTTTAAGTTGTCATTAATATCATACATTAAGGCTGCATTACCGAACACACGGTTGGTAACCTGTCTTGTCTGAGCATTGTTAACAGTCCATAAGGGATGTTGTATACTGTTGTTCTGACGATAGTAAACACTTCCTCTAGTGATAGGATTTTCAAAAGGCAATCCTTGAATATCCACACTTCGTGGGGTGTAGAAAAGGTTAGCGAACAATGAAGATCCCGTACCAAATACGCTGTTACCCGTACTGGCAGCAATTGGAGGTGATTTAAAATCTGTATTCGAAAAGTTCATAGTTCCAGAAACGGTGAATTTATTGGAAAGGATAGCTCTACCACCTAAACCAAGCGTATACCTTTGTAAACCGTTTTCAGGTGTAAAACCTTCATCGTCTAAGTGACCAAAGTTGGCATTGTACGAAACCTTACCATCTTCTGAAGACCCGTTAAAGTTAACAGAGTTACTCTTTACTACACCTGTTCTGAAGAAGTTTTCAACACTGTCATATGGTCTCCAATCATAACGTGCCCCGGCAAATTCCGGAAACGCAGCTCTAATTGCTGAAGTTGAAGTTGAATATGGGTGGGCTAAGGTACCTGCATCATCAATAGCTGCTTGGTTACCCCAACCGGCGACTCCGTCTCTGTCAAAACTTGGTCCCCAGTTACTAAAGAACCATCCAAAAGCTTGGTCGAAACCATTTCCGTACTGATCCTGATAATCTGGAAGCGAAGCAATATCATTGAAGAATAATGAACTAGTTACGGTGATTTCATTTTTCTTTACACCACCACTAGTGCCAGCAGCACCATTTTTAGTGGTGATTAGGATAACACCATTACGACCTGCCGTACCATATAAGGTGGCCGCTGCCAAACCCTTAAGTACGTTCACGTTTTCAATGTTGTTGGGGTCTAAATCCAGGAATCTACTGGATCCGTTATTCCCATCAACAAAGCTACTATCTTCACCACTTTGCGACTGTCCGTTGGTGCCACTATCAAAAGGAACGCCATCAACAATAAAAAGCGGTTGGTTACTACCACTAAAACTACTTAGTCCACGGATAACGATACTGGTACCAGATCCAGAAAGACCACTCTGTGCTGTAATGTTTACACCAGAAGCTTTACCGGTTAGGATTCTACCAACGTCACCTTCAGGTCGCTGCTCCAAAGCTTCTTTGCCAACTTCAGCCACGGCGTAACCCAGCGCTTGCTTTGACTTTTTAATACCTTGGGCAGTAACTACTACTTCTTCTAAGGCTTGAGCATCTTCGGTCATTTGCACGTTTACCGTGTTTCCTGAACCTACAGCTTGCCTCATTGCCTTCTGACCTATATAGGTAAAGAGAAGTGTTTGGCCCTGCGAAGCGCTGATGGAATAATTACCATCGAAATCAGTTTGGGTACCGTTAGTTGTTCCTTCAACAACGATGTTCACCCCAGGCAACGGAAGTCCGTCCTGGTCAGTAACCGTACCGGTAACTGTTTTTTCTTGTGCGAAAGATAGATGCACAATTAACGCCAATAATAGCGTTAACAATCCATTTCGTTTTGTTCTCATTTTTTAATTATTTGAATTAGCTAAGCGCAAAAATCATAATAATGTGTTAATAATCCAAACTAATTTTAATAAAACTTTAAGGATGCAGATACTATTTCAAAGTTATAAATGAAACGGCTATTGAATTTTACTATGTATAACGTAACAATATGGATTTTGAGAATTTGATAATATTAGAGGTAAAACTCTATAAAAAATAGGTTTGTCGATTTAAAAAGATTAATAGATGGTAATAAGCAATTGGCCTGACTTTTTTTGTACTTACTAAAGGTCTTTTTTTTGTTTCAAATAGGGAGGTGAAAAAAAGTTTTAAAATAATTAGGCAGGTGTTTGAATTATTAGGAAATATTACTACATTTGCCGACCCTTAAACAAAGGGTAATTTTATACATATTTATATAGTATGCCAACAATTTCACAATTAGTACGAACAGGAAGAGCCACAATTACTAAGAAGAGTAAATCGGCTGCTTTGGATTCGTGTCCACAAAGAAGAGGGGTATGTACACGTGTGTACACAACCACTCCAAAGAAACCTAATTCAGCAATGCGTAAAGTTGCGAGGGTTAGGTTGACCAACGGAAAAGAGGTGAATGCCTATATTCCAGGAGAGGGACATAATCTTCAAGAGCACTCGATAGTATTAGTAAGGGGCGGAAGAGTAAAGGATTTGCCAGGAGTTAGATATCACATCGTTCGTGGAGCATTGGACACCGCAGGTGTTGCCGGTAGAACACAACGTAGATCTAAGTACGGAGCAAAAAGACCTAAGAAGTAATAACACTTTTTAAAAAGAAGAAATGAGAAAAAGACAGGCGAAAAAAAGACCTCTTTTACCAGATCCAAGATTTAACGACCAGTTGGTAACAAGGTTCGTTAACATGATGATGTGGGACGGAAAAAAATCTGTGGCTTTCAGTGTTTTCTACGACGCAATAGATATTGTGGATGCAAAGAAAACGGATGAAGAAAAAACAGCTTTAGAATTATGGAAAGATGCATTGAGTAACGTTATGCCTCATGTTGAGGTCCGCAGTAGAAGAGTTGGTGGTGCTACTTTTCAAATTCCAATGCAAATAAGACCCGATAGAAAGATTTCTACGGCAATGAAATGGCTAATCAGCTTTGCTAGAAAGCGTAACGAGAAAGGTATGTCGCAGAAATTAGCCGCTGAGATTCTAGCTGCTTCAAAAGAAGAAGGCGCTGCTGTTAAGAAGAGAGTAGATACGCACAAGATGGCCGAGGCGAACAAAGCATTTTCCCACTTTAGATTTTAATCAGAAATGGCAAGAGATTTAAAATATACAAGAAATATAGGTATTGCTGCTCATATTGATGCTGGAAAGACAACAACAACAGAGCGTATACTTTTTTATACAGGTGTAAGTCATAAAATTGGAGAGGTGCATGATGGTGCCGCGACAATGGATTGGATGGAGCAAGAGCAGGAAAGGGGTATTACCATAACTTCTGCAGCTACCACTTGTGAATGGCATTTCCCTACCGAGAACGGTAAACCTACTGCTGATGCTAAAGGTTATCATTTTAATATCATAGATACCCCGGGTCACGTAGATTTCACCGTCGAGGTGAACAGGTCTTTACGTGTTTTGGACGGTTTGGTATTTTTATTCAGTGCGGTTGATGGTGTTGAGCCACAGTCGGAGACTAACTGGAGGTTAGCGGATAACTATAAAGTTCCGAGAATAGGTTTCGTAAATAAAATGGACCGTCAGGGTTCTAATTTCCTTATGGTCTGTAAGCAGGTGAAGGAGATGTTAGGGTCGAATGCTGTTCCTATTGTTTTGCCTATCGGTGATGAAGCCGATTTCAAGGGAATTGTGGATTTGGCCAAAAACCGTGCTATCGTATGGCATGATGAAGGTTTCGGTTCTACTTTTGACGTTATCGATATTCCTGAGGAAATGAAAGCTGAAGTGAAGGAGTATAGAGCTGCTTTAATAGAAGCTGTTGCTGAATATGATGAGGAATTAATGGAAAAATTCTTCGAAGACGAGGATTCCATTACAGAAGAGGAAGTGCATGCGGCATTAAGAGCTGCTGTTATGGACAGGGCTATCATACCAATGATTTGTGGTTCTTCTTTTAAAAATAAGGGAGTTCAGTTCTTGTTGGATGCTGTTTGTAGGTATCTGCCTTCTCCTATAGATAAGGATGCCATAGTTGGAACGGATCCCGATACTGGGAAGGCTATTTCTAGAAAACCAGATGTTAAGGAGCCTTTCGCTGCTTTGGCATTTAAGATTGCTACAGATCCTTTTGTGGGTCGTTTGGCATTCTTTAGAACGTATTCTGGAAGGTTGGACGCTGGTTCTTACATACTGAATAACCGATCCGGTAAAAAGGAAAGAATTTCAAGAATCTATCAAATGCATTCTAATAAGCAAAACGCTATCGATTTTATCGAGGCGGGAGATATTGGAGCTGCGGTAGGTTTCAAAGATATTAAGACGGGAGATACCATGTCTTCTGAGAAGCATCCTATTATATTGGAAAGTATGGATTTCCCGGACCCTGTAATAGGTATCGCGGTGGAGCCAAAGACAAAGGTTGATGTGGATAAACTAGGTATGGCTTTGGCTAAATTAGCTGAAGAAGATCCTACGTTCCAAGTTAAAACCGATGAGGCTTCAGGCCAGACTATTATTTCTGGGATGGGTGAGCTTCACTTGGATATCATTGTAGACAGACTGCGAAGAGAGTTTAAAGTAGAGGTTAATCAAGGTGAGCCTCAAGTTGAATATAAGGAAGCGTTGACCAAAATGGCTGCGCACAGGGAAACTTATAAGAAGCAATCTGGTGGTCGTGGTAAATTTGGAGATATCGTCTTCGAAATGAGCCCTGCCGATGATGATTTCGAAGGAGATGGGTTGCAGTTTGTGGATGAGATAAAAGGTGGTCGTATACCTAAGGAATTTATTCCATCCGTAGAGAAAGGATTCAAAGCTGCAATGCAGAATGGACCTTTGGCCGGATTTGAAATGGATACCATGAAAGTGGTATTGAAAGATGGTTCTTTCCACCCTGTAGATTCTGATGCACTTTCGTTTGAATTGGCTGCCAAGATGGGTTATAAAGCTGCGGGTAAGGCTGCAGGTGCCGTAATTATGGAACCAATAATGAAATTGGAGGTTATTACTCCAGAGGAGAACATGGGTGATATCGTTGGAGATTTGAACCGAAGAAGAGGAACGATTAGTGATATGAGCGACAGAGCCGGAGCCAAGGTTGTTAAGGGTACTGTTCCTTTATCGGAAATGTTTGGTTACGTTACTTCCTTAAGAACACTTTCTTCTGGACGTGCTACCTCAACAATGGAGTTTTCACACTATGCCGAGACACCTTCTAATATATCTGAAGAAGTTATTAAAGCGGCAAAAGGAATAACAGCATAAATTTAGGACATGAGTCAAAAAATTAGAATAAAACTTAAATCTTACGATCATAATTTGGTGGACAAATCTGCTGAGAAGATTGTAAAAACGGTAAAGACTACAGGTGCTGTTGTTACTGGGCCAATTCCCTTGCCAACGCACAAGAAAATTTTCACGGTATTGAGGTCACCTCACGTAAATAAAAAGTCACGTGAGCAGTTTCAACTCAGTTCTTATAAGAGATTGTTGGACATATACAGCTCTTCTTCTAAAACTATTGACGCTCTGATGAAATTAGAGTTGCCTAGTGGTGTGGAAGTAGAAATTAAGGTTTAGCAAAGTTCGATTCTCTATTTCTGAGAATCGTAAGTCGAACAAACACTGAGCTAAGTCGAGTTGTCTGTCGAAAGTTAATAAGATTCTGAAACAAGTTCAGAATAAACATGTCCTAAGCTGCGGGCGAGGGAAAAACGGAAAAAATATATTCAGGGTTGAATTATTTTGACCCTATTTTTTTGTAAAAGAATTAGTAATAGTAATTAATATATTTAAATATGTCTGGGTTAATAGGAAGAAAAGTAGGCATGACCAGTATTTTTGACGAGAATGGTAAGAATATACCGTGTACCGTTATAGAGGCTGGACCATGTGTAGTTACCCAAGTCAGAACCGAAGAGGTAGACGGGTACAGTGCCCTTCAACTTGGTTTCGATGACAAGGCAGAAAAACGTGCTAACAAGGCTGAACTAGGTCATGTTAAAAAGGCAGGCGCTTCTCCCAAGAAAAAAGTCGTAGAATTCCAAGGTTTTGAAGGTGATTACAAATTAGGTGACACCGTTGGTGTAGATCTTTTTGTTGAAGGTGAATTTATTGATGTTATTGGAACATCCAAAGGAAAGGGATTCCAAGGGGTTGTTAAGAGACACGGATTTGGTGGAGTCGGACAAGCTACTCACGGTCAGCATAATAGGCTTAGGGCTCCTGGTTCTATAGGTGCGGCTTCATATCCTGCGAGAGTTTTCAAAGGAATGAGGATGGCCGGAAGAATGGGTGGTGAACGTGTAACTGTTCAAAACCTTAGAGTATTGAAAGTAGTTCCAGAGAAGAATCTTTTAGTAGTAAAAGGTTGTGTTCCTGGTCATAAAAACGCTTACGTAACTATTGAGAAGTAATGAAGGTAGCAGTTTTAGATATAAAAGGCAAAGATACGGGCAGAAAGGCAAACCTTTCTGAGGACGTATTCGGTATAGAGCCCAACAATCATGCAGTATACCTGGATGTGAGGCAATATTTGGCTCATCAAAGGCAAGGTACTCATAAGTCCAAGGAAAGAGCAGAGATTGCAGGTAGTACTAGAAAGATAAAGAAACAAAAAGGAACAGGTACTGCTAGAGCTGGTAGTATTAAATCCCCGATTTTTAGAGGTGGTGGACGTATATTTGGCCCTAGACCTAAGGATTATACCCAAAAATTGAATAAAAACTTAAAGCGTTTGGCTAGAAAATCTGCGCTGAGTTTAAAGTCAAAGGATAAGGCGATTTTAGTCGTAGAAGACTTTGATTTTGATACACCTAAAACAAAAGATTTTGTACAGGTTTTAAAGTCTTTAGGGCTTGAAAACAAAAAGTCTTTAATTGTGTTGGGCGATTCAAATAAAGGCGTATATTTGTCTTCGCGTAATTTTAAGGGTTCAGATGTTGTAACTCATTCAGAATTAAGTACTTACAAAATACTCAACGCGAATAGCTTGGTATTGTTGGAAGGGTCATTAGAAGGAATAGAGTCGAACTTAAATAATAAGTAAAACCATGAGTGTGTTGATAAAGCCAATTATAACGGAAAAAATGACCGCGGATAGCGAGTTGAACAACCGTTATGGTTTCATAGTTGACCCAAAGGCCAACAAGATTCAGATTAAGGATGCTGTTGAGGCAGCTTATGGTGTATCGGTCAAAAAAGTTCGTACCATGAATTACGGACCTACTAGAAAATCCAGATATACAAAAACTGGTGTACAGCATGGTAAAACTAATGCCATTAAAAAGGCAATAGTTGATGTTGTAGAAGGAGATATTATTGATTTTTACAGTAATCTATAAAGACAAAAAATGTCAGTTAGAAAATTAAAACCAATCACTCCTGGACAGCGTTTTAGAGTAGTAAACGGATTTGACGCCATTACTGCTGATAAGCCGGAGAAAAGCTTGCTTGCTCCGTTAAAAAAGTCCGGAGGTAGAAACAGTCAAGGTAAAATGACCATGCGCCAAAAGGGTGGTGGGCATAAGAGAAGATATCGTGTTATCGATTTCAAAAGAGATAAACAGGATGTAGTCGCTACTGTTAAATCAATTCAGTACGATCCTAATAGAACGGCGTTTATCGCGTTGTTGGAATATTCTGATGGAGAGAAGAGATACATCGTGGCTCAAAATGGGTTGCAAGTGGATCAAAAAGTTTCTTCTGGTACAAATGCTGCTCCGGAAATCGGTAATGCTTTGCCACTAAGTGAAATACCTTTAGGAACAATAATTTCTTGTATAGAATTACGACCCGGTCAAGGTGCTGTGATGGCAAGAAGTGCTGGTACTTTTGCTCAGTTGATGGCTAAGGACGGTAAATTTGTGACGGTTAAAATGCCATCTGGTGAGACAAGGCTCATTTTGTCGGCGTGTATGGCAACTATTGGCGCCATATCCAATTCTGATCATCAATTGCTAGTATCAGGTAAGGCCGGTAGAAGTAGATGGTTGGGTAGAAGACCTAGAACTAGACCTGTAGCAATGAACCCTGTTGATCACCCAATGGGCGGTGGTGAAGGAAGAGCTTCTGGTGGTCATCCAAGATCAAGAAACGGTATTCCTGCAAAAGGATTTAGAACTCGTTCGAAGACGAAGAGTACCAATAAGTATATAATAGAACGTAGAAAGAAATAAAAAGTAGAAAGAAATGGCACGTTCACTAAAAAAAGGACCTTACGTTCACTATAGTCTGGAAAAGAAAATCCAGCAAAGCGCTTCATCTGGCAAAAAGTCTGTTATCAAGACTTGGTCCAGAGCATCTATGATCACTCCTGATTTCGTAGGAATGACGATAGCAGTGCACAACGGAAGACAATTTGTACCGGTTTTCGTAACGGAAAACATGGTAGGACATAAATTGGGAGAATTTTCACCAACAAGATCGTTCAGGGGTCATGCGGGTGCAAAAAACAAAGGTAAAAAGTAAGCTATGGGAGTTCGTAAAAAACAAATGGCCGAAAGAATAAAGGCAGAGAAAAAGAAAGTAGCTTTTGCAAAATTGAATAATTGCCCTACCTCCCCTAGGAAAATGAGGCTTGTTGCTGATTTGGTTCGTGGTGAGAAGGTAGAGAAGGCCTTGGCTATCTTAAGATTTAATCCTAAAGAGGCTTCTAGAAAGTTAGAGAAGCTACTGTTGTCCGCTTTGGCCAACTGGCAAGCAAAGAATGAGGATGCGAGTTTGGAAGATGCTGACTTGGTCGTTGCTGAAATTAGGGTTGATAGTGGTGCGATGTTAAAGAGACTTCGTCCTGCACCTCAAGGTAGAGCACATAGAATCAGAAAACGTTCTAACCACGTTACTTTAGTGTTGGGGTCTAAAAATAATATAGAAAGCTAGAATGGGACAGAAAACAAATCCAATAGGAAATCGTCTAGGAATCATTAGAGGTTGGGAATCTAACTGGTATGGTGGTAATGATTATGGTGATAAGCTTGCCGAGGACAATAAGATAAGAAAATATATCCACGCGAGGCTTTCGAAGGCTAGTGTTTCAAGAGTTATTATTGAGCGTACGCTAAAACTTATTACGGTAACCGTTACAACTGCAAGACCTGGTATTATCATCGGGAAAGGTGGACAGGAAGTAGATAAACTTAAGGAAGAGCTTAAGAAGATTACCAACAAGGAAGTACAGATTAATATATACGAGATTAAAAGACCTGAGGTAGATGCTAATCTTGTTGCAGCAAGTGTTGCACGTCAGATTGAAAGTAGAATTTCTTTTAGAAGAGCTATCAAAATGGCAATTGCAGCTGCTATGAGAATGAATGCCGAGGGTATTAAGATTCAGATTTCAGGACGTTTGAATGGTGCGGAAATGGCACGTTCGGAATCCTATAAAGATGGAAGAATTCCACTATCTACTTTTAGAGCGGATATTGATTATGCTTTACATGAGGCACAGACCACCTACGGTAAGTTAGGGATAAAGGTTTGGATTATGAAAGGTGAGGTTTATGGTAAGCGAGAGCTTTCTCCTTTAGTGGGCATGCAAAAAGGTCAGTCTAAGGGTTCAGGTAAACAAGACGGACCTAGAAAACCACGCCGTAGAAAGTAATTTTTAAAGAAGTAAAGAAATGTTACAACCGAAAAGAACGAAGTTTCGTAAAATGCAGAAAGGCCGTATGAAAGGTAATGCCAGCAGAGGGCATCAACTTTCTAATGGTATGTTCGGTATCAAGTCTGTAGGAGACGCTGCTTTTTTAACATCACGTCAGATAGAAGCCGCGCGTATCGCAGCGACCAGATATATGAAGAGAGAGGGTCAATTGTGGATTAAAATTTTTCCGGACAAGCCTATTACCAAGAAGCCATTAGAGGTTCGTATGGGTAAAGGTAAGGGTGCTCCTGAATATTTTGTAGCAGTTGTTAAGCCTGGGAGAATAATGTTCGAGGTGGCAGGTGTTCCTATTGATGTTGCTAGAGAAGCATTAAGGTTGGCTGCGCAAAAGTTGCCTGTTAAGACAAAATTTATAACAGCTAGAGATTATACAGTAGAGAATTAATCGTAGGTAATTATGAAAAAACAAGAAATTAAAGAATTGTCTGTTGAAGGACTTACGGAAAAACTTGCTGAATATAAGAAGCAGCATGCGGATTTAAAAATGGCGCACTTTGTGACTCCTTTGGAGAACCCTTTACAAATAAGAAAGGTAAGAAGAACTGTTGCGAGGTTAGCTACGGAATTAACAAATAGGGAAAACCAATAACTGGTTCTGCTTTATGGAAGAAAAGAGAAATTTAAGAAAAGAGAGAGTTGGGGTTGTAACCAGTAACAAAATGGAAAAGTCCATCGTTGTTGCGGAGGTAAAACGTGTTAAACACCCTATGTACGGTAAATTCGTTTTAAAAACGAAAAAATACGTTGCACACGACGAAAAGAACGATTGTAGGGAGGGAGACACCGTTAAAATAATGGAAACTCGCCCTATGAGTAAGACCAAGTGTTGGAGGTTAGTAGAAATCTTAGAAAGAGCTAAATAAGTTATGTTACAGCAAGAATCTAGACTAAAGGTGGCGGATAATACAGGAGCAAAGGAAGTTTTAACTATCCGTGTTCTTGGAGGTACCAAAAGAAGATATGCTTCTATTGGAGACAAAATTGTGGTTACCGTTAAGGAAGCTACGCCAAATGGGGGTATTAAAAAAGGTGCAGTTTCTACGGCAGTAGTTGTTCGAACCAAGAAAGAAGTAAGAAGACCTGATGGTTCTTATATAAGATTCGATGATAATGCTTGCGTTCTTCTTAACCCTACTGGGGAGATGAGGGGTACACGTGTTTTTGGACCTGTAGCTCGAGAATTGAGAGATAAGCAGTTCATGAAAATTGTTTCATTGGCCCCTGAGGTATTATAAGATAGAGATAAGATGAAGAAGTTAAAAATCAAAACTGGAGATACTGTCAGAGTTGTTGCAGGAGATCATAAAGGTTCCGAAGGCAAAGTGATGGTTGTAAATCTAGAAAAGAATAAGGCTATAGTGGAAGGCGTAAACATGGTTTCTAAACACGAGAAGCCTAGTGCTAAGAATCCACAGGGTGGCATTGTAAAAAAAGAAGCTTTGATTCATGTGTCAAACTTGTCTTTGATTGATCCTAAATCGGGTGATACCACAAGAGTAGGTTATGATATGAGGGATGGAAAAAAAGTGAGATTTTCTAAGAAATCTAATGAAGTAATTTAGTTATGACTTACGTTTCAAGATTAAAGAAAGAATATAAAGAGCGCATTGTATCTGCGCTTACTGAGGAATTTGGTTACAAAAATGTAATGCAGGTGCCTAAATTAGAAAAGATAGTTGTGAGCAGAGGGGTTGGTGCAGCTGTAGCCGATAAAAAGCTTATTGATCACGCCGTAGACGAAATGACTATGATAACAGGTCAAAAGGCTATAGCCACTATGTCCAAGAAGGATGTTGCGGCCTTTAAACTCAGAAAGGGTATGCCTATCGGAGCAAAGGTTACGTTAAGAGGTGAACGCATGTACGAGTTTTTAGATAGACTTGTTACATCCGCTTTACCAAGGGTAAGGGATTTTCAAGGAATTAAGGCTACGGGTTTTGATGGTAGAGGAAATTACAACTTGGGTATTACGGAACAAATTATTTTTCCGGAGATAAATATTGATAAAATCAATAGAATCAACGGTATGGATATCACCTTTGTTACTTCTGCAGAGACAGATAAGGAGGCAAAGTCATTATTAACGGAATTGGGATTACCTTTTAAAAAGAACTAGTATGGCTAAAGAATCAATGAAGGCCCGTGAAAGAAAAAGGGCAAGGACTGTAGCTAAATATGCAGAAAAAAGAAAAGCTTTAAAAGAAGCTGGTGATTACGAAGCACTACAGAAACTGCCTAAAAATGCATCTCCGGTTCGTATGCACAATCGGTGTAAGCTTACAGGAAGACCAAAAGGTTACATGAGAACATTTGGTATTTCCAGGGTTATGTTCAGGGAAATGGCAAATAAGGGTTTGATACCGGGTGTTAAGAAGGCTAGCTGGTAGTAAAATAAATAAGTTGAACTGGTTTCAGGTTTAGCAAATGGCTAAAAACCGTCACCGAATTATATATAAATGGTAACAGATACTATAGCAGATTATCTAACTAGAGTTAGAAATGCAAGTAGAGCAGGTCACAGGGTTGTGGAGATTCCTGCTTCTAACTTAAAAAAAGCAGTAACAAAGATATTGTTCGATCAGGGATATATTCTTAGTTATAAATTTGAGGATGATAAAGTTCAGGGAACTATTAAGATAGCCTTGAAATATGATAAGATGACTAAGGAGCCTGTAATCAAAAAGATACAGCGTATCAGTAAGCCCGGTCTTAGAAAATATGCTCCTAGTGAAGATTTGCCAAGAGTATTGAACGGTCTTGGTATAGCCATAGTCTCTACATCACACGGAGTAATGACAAGTAAGCAGGCCAAGGCAGAGAATGTAGGTGGTGAGGTTTTATGTTACGTATATTAACAGAATAAAGAGTTAGAAGATGTCTAGAATAGGAAATAATCCAATAGCAATTCCGGAAGGAGTTACAATAGAAATCAATGATAACATCATTACTGTTAAAGGAAAATTAGGAGAGTTAACTCAAGAATTTTCTGGCGTCAGTGTTAAGGTAGAAGATGGTGAGGCATTCGTGACCAGACCTTCGGATTCAAAGGAACACAAGGCCAAGCACGGACTGTATAGATCATTAATTTTGAATATGGTCGAAGGTGTGTCTAAAGGTTGGACAAAGGAATTGGAGTTGGTTGGTGTAGGTTATCGTGCTAGCAACCAAGGTCAGAAATTGGATTTGGCTTTGGGTTTTTCACATAATATCGTTTTTGATTTAGCTCCAGAGGTTAAAGTTGAAACAATATCGGAAAAAGGGAAGAATCCTATCGTAAAATTAACCTCACATGATAAGCAGTTAGTCGGTCATATAGCCGCTAAAATAAGATCTTTCCGTAAGCCTGAGCCTTACAAAGGAAAAGGTGTTAAGTTTGTAGGTGAAATATTAAGAAGAAAGGCTGGTAAATCAGCTTAATTATAGCATTATGGGATTATCAAAAACGCAGAGAAAGTATAGAATTCGAAGAAGAATCCGTAAGGTTTCCGTTGGTACTGCTGAAAGACCAAGATTATCGGTTTTTAGGAGTAATAATGAAATTTATGCTCAGGTAATTAATGATGTAGAAGGTATCACTTTGGTAGCGGCATCATCTAGAGATAAGGATATCGCTTCAGTAAATGGGAACAAGACAGAGATAGCTACCCTAGTAGGAAAGGCCATAGCGGAAAAATCGGTTAAAGCCGGTTTCGATAAAGTGGCATTTGATAGAGGTGGTAATTTATATCACGGAAGAGTTAAAGCTTTGGCTGAAGGGGCAAGGGAAGCGGGACTAAAATTCTAAAAAAAGAGTATGTTTCAAAAATATAAAAACGTAGAGACTGTAAAACCAGGCGGCTTAGATCTTAAAGATAGATTGGTCGGAGTACAGCGTGTTACTAAGGTTACAAAGGGTGGTAGGGCATTTGGCTTTTCTGCGATTGTAGTAGTAGGAGATGAAAACGGAGTTGTTGGTCATGGCCTTGGAAAATCAAAGGAAGTGGCTACGGCAATTGCAAAGGCAATTGAAGACGGAAAAAAGAATTTGATTCGTATCCCTTTGAATAAAGGTACGCTGCCACACGAGCAAAAAGGTAAATTCGGTGGAGCACGTGTTTATATCCAACCTGCTTCGCATGGTACCGGTGTAATTGCTGGTGGTGCCGTTAGAGCGGTACTGGAGGCCGTTGGCGTTCATGACGTACTGTCAAAATCACAGGGTTCCTCAAACCCCCACAACGTAGTTAAGGCAACTTTTGATGCTTTATTACAATTAAGGGATGCAAGAACAGTTGCACAACAAAGAGGAGTTTCTTTAGAGAAAGTTTTTAAAGGTTAAGAAGGGTATTATGGCAAAGATTAAGGTTACACAGTTAAAGAGTAGCATCAAAAAACCTCAAAATCAAAAGCGAACGTTAGAAGCTCTTGGTTTAAAAAGAATTGGTCAGGTGGTAGAGCATGAAGACACCCCTAATATTCTTGGAATGATAAATAAAGTTAAACATCTAGTTTCTACAGAAGAAGCTTAAATAAATATTTGATGAATTTAAGTAATCTACAACCTGCAGAAGGTTCAGTTAATAGAGATGGTAAGCGTCTGGGAAGAGGCCAAGGATCTGGTAAAGGTGGAACTGCTGCAAGAGGACATAAAGGAGCTAAATCTAGATCGGGTTACTCCAAGAAAATAGGATTTGAAGGTGGACAGATGCCCTTGCAAAGAAGAGTGCCTAAGTTCGGTTTCACGAATATAAATCGTAAGGAATATCAAGGCATTAATCTAGACAGGTTGCAAGCTCTTGTTGATGACAAGGTTATCAAGGATACTGTTACTTTAGATATTTTGATAGAGAACGGACTTGTTAGAAAAAATGAGTTAGTGAAGATTTTAGGTGGTGGAGAGTTAAAAGCATCACTGAAAATTTCGGTACATAAATTTACAGCTACAGCAAAAGCCGCTATCGAAGCTGCCGGTGGTGAAGCAATAAGTTTATAAGCATAAACGAGAGCATGAAGAAATTTATTGATACAATATCCAATATTTGGAAAATAGAAGAGCTAAGGAATAGAATACTTATTACCTTAGGTCTTTTATTGGTTTATAGATTTGGTTGTCAAATTGTACTTCCAGGTATTGATTCTACACAATTGGGTGGACTGGCAGATGGCACGGACCAAGGAATATTTGGTTTGCTGAACGCATTTACAGGAGGGGCTTTTGCCAATGCTTCTGTTTTCGCACTTGGAATAATGCCCTATATTTCTGCTTCGATTGTAGTTCAATTAATGGGGATTGCAATTCCCTATCTTCAAAAGTTACAGAAAGAAGGAGAAAGCGGACGTAAAACGATAAATCAGATAACTAGATGGCTAACCATCGGTATCTGTATTGTACAAGCACCGGCTTATCTATATGGCTTAGAAGCTTTTGGTGTTAGAGATAGTGCTTTCCTATTAGGGAAGGGACTTGACTTCATGGTGCCTGCGGTCATAATTTTGGTAACAGGATGTGTTTTCGCAATGTGGTTAGGAGAAAAAATAACGGATAAAGGTATCGGTAACGGTATATCCTTATTAATAATGATCGGTATTATCGCCACCTTGCCTCAATCCTTTGTTCAAGAGTTCATTTCTAGGACTACGAACAATAATGGTGGATTGATGTTCATACTTATTGAGGTAATTGTTTGGTTCTTGGTTATTCTTGCTAGTGTTCTCTTAGTAATGGCCACTAGGCAAATTCCGGTGCAGTATGCTCGTAGAACTGCATCAGGAGGCTATGAAAAGAACATCATGGGTTCCAGACAGTACATTCCTTTGAAACTTAATGCTTCGGGGGTTATGCCAATCATATTCGCACAGGCAATCATGTTTGTTCCCAGTATGATTGGTGGTGCTTTTGATGATACGGAGTTCGGTCAGTGGATGCAGGTGCAATTTGCTGATATCTTCGGACTAGCATATAACATTCTATTCGGTCTATTAATTATCATATTCACTTACTTCTATACGGCTATTACGGTTCCAACTAACAAAATGGCTGATGATTTAAAAAGAAGTGGTGGTTTTATTCCAGGAATTAGGCCAGGTAAGGAAACGGGTGATTTCTTAGACAAGATTATGTCTTTGATTACTTTGCCGGGGTCAATATTTTTAGCTTTACTAGCGGTATTACCGGCAATTGTTGTAAAGCTTTTAGATGTGCAGGCAGGATGGGCATTATTTTACGGAGGAACATCATTGCTCATTATGGTGGGTGTGGCCATTGATACTGTACAACAGGTAAATTCATATCTCTTGAACAGGCATTATGATGGTCTGATGAAATCAGGAAAAAACAGAAAAGTAGCATAATTTATGGCTAAGCAAGCAGCAATAGAGCAAGATGGATCTATCATAGAAGCGTTGTCAAATGCAATGTTTCGTGTGGAGTTAGAAAATGGACATGTGGTAACTGCTCATATATCGGGCAAAATGCGCATGCATTATATTAAATTATTACCTGGAGACAAGGTGAAATTGGAAATGAGTCCATACGACCTTACGAAAGCAAGAATTACTTATAGATACTAAGATACAAGATGAAAGTAAGAGCATCAGTTAAAAAGAGAAGTGCCGAATGCAAGATTGTACGCAGAAAGGGCAGGTTGTACGTAATCAACAAAAAGAATCCTAGATTTAAACAAAGACAAGGGTAATTATGGCAAGAATCGCGGGTATAGACATACCAAAACAGAAAAGAGGCGTAATTGCCTTGACCTATATTTTCGGAATTGGAAGAAGCAGGTCTAAAGAAATATTAGAGAAAGCCCAAGTTAGTGAAGATACTAAGGTCTCTGATTGGAACGATGATGAGATTGGTCGTATCAGGGAGGCTGTTTCTGCTTTTACCATCGAGGGAGAGCTTCGTTCTGAAACACAATTGAACATTAAGCGTTTAATGGACATTGGTTGTTATAGAGGTATTCGCCATAGATCAGGTTTACCCTTAAGAGGTCAACGTACCAAGAATAACTCTAGAACTAGAAAAGGAAAGCGTAAAACAGTTGCTAACAAGAAGAAGGCTACTAAATAATAAATAGTTATGGCAAAGGCAAATACAAAAGTAACTAAGAAACGTAAGGTTGTTGTAGATTCTGTTGGTGAAGCTCACGTAACAGCTTCATTTAATAACATTATTATTTCATTGACTAATAAAAAGGGTGATGTAATCTCATGGTCATCAGCTGGTAAATTAGGATTTAGAGGTTCAAAAAAGAATACACCATATGCTGCACAGGTTGCTGCAGAAGATTGTTCCAAAGTAGCTCATGAAGCTGGTTTAAGAAAAGTAAAGGTGTATGTAAAAGGACCGGGTAATGGTAGAGAATCTGCCATACGTGCCCTACACAATTCAGGAATTGAAGTGACGGAAATCATAGATGTAACTCCGATGCCTCATAATGGTTGTAGACCTCCAAAAAGAAGAAGAGTTTAATTAAGTATTAATAGATTTCACAGAAGGTGTAATTACGATTATCGAAGGATAAGCCTTAATTCATAATCTCACTTTCATAATTTAAGAAAATGGCAAGATACACAGGACCAAAATCAAAAATCGCCCGTAAATTCGGAGAAGCGATATTCGGAGACGACAAAGCCTTCGAAAAGAAAAACTATCCCCCAGGACAACACGGTAACGCAAGACGTCGTGGTAAAAAATCGGAGTACTCCGTGCAGTTAATGGAGAAACAAAAAGCAAAATACACGTATGGTATTTTGGAAAAGCAATTCCGTAATTTATTCTCCAAAGCTAACAGGAGTAAAGGTGTTACAGGTGAAGTATTACTTCAGTTATGTGAATCTCGTTTAGACAACGTTGTTTACAGAATGGGAGTTTCTCCTACCAGAAGTGGCGCTAGACAATTAGTATCACACAGACACATTACTGTTAACGGAGAGTTGGTAAACATTCCTTCTTACTCTTTGAAAGCAGGAGACGTTGTTGGGGTAAGAGAAAAATCTAAATCCTTACAAAACATACAGGATTCATTGGCTGCAAATAGCTCAGTTTATGAATGGATGACGTGGAATTCAGAAAAAATGGAGGGTACATTCGTATCGGTTCCAGAAAGACTTCAGATTCCTGAAAATATCAAAGAACAATTAATAGTCGAGTTATACTCTAAATAAACAACACTGATCCAATTATGGCATTATTTAATTTTCAGAAACCCGATAAAGTAATAATGATCGATTCCTCAGATTTCGAAGGGAAATTTGAATTTCGTCCTTTGGAACCTGGTTATGGATTAACTGTTGGGAATGCATTAAGAAGGGTATTGCTTTCTTCATTAGAAGGGCATGCCATCACATCCGTAAGGATTGATAAAGTAGAACATGAGTTCTCTGTAATATCTGGTGTTGTAGAAGACGTAACCGAAATTATATTGAATTTAAAACAAGTTCGTTTTAAGAAGCAAATCGAGGATTCCGAAGCGGAAGTTGTTTCAATATCCGTAAGTGGTAAAGATCAGTTGACCGCTGGGGATTTCCAGAAGTTTATTTCTGGTTACCAAGTGCTTAATCCTGACTTGGTCATCTGTAATATGGATGCTAAGGTTAGCATCAACATGGAAATCACGATTGATAAAGGTAGGGGCTATGTTCCTGCCGAAGAGAACAAAAAGTCGGGAGCTCCAATGGGGACTATCGCTGTGGACTCTATTTTTACACCAATTAAGAATGTAAAGTATAGTATTGAAAACTATCGTGTAGAACAAAAAACCGATTATGAAAAGTTGGTTTTCGAGATTGTTTCTGATGGTTCTATTCACCCAAAAGATGCTTTAACTGAGGCGGCCAAGGTGTTAATACATCACTTTATGCTTTTCTCTGATGAAAGAATTACGCTGGAAGCTGACGAAATAGCTCAAACGGAGACTTATGATGAAGAGTCCTTACATATGAGACAATTGTTAAAAACCAAGCTTGTGGATATGGATTTATCCGTTCGTGCTTTGAATTGTTTGAAAGCGGCAGAAGTTGATACGCTTGGAGATTTGGTGTCTTTCAATAAAAACGATTTGATGAAATTCAGGAACTTCGGTAAAAAGTCGTTGACAGAGCTAGAAGAACTTGTTATTAACAAAGGACTTAGCTTTGGAATGGATTTGTCAAAATATAAATTAGATAAGGATTAATAATCATATTTTGCTCCTCGCCAGTCGAGTTTGGTAGCAAGATGATAAAGTAAACATATGAGACACGGTAAAAAAATAAACCATTTAGGAAGAAAAACAGCACATAGAAAGGCGATGTTGGCCAATATGGCCTGTTCCTTAATTGAGCATAAGAGAATCAATACTACTGTTGCCAAAGCTAAGGCGCTGAAGCAATTTGTAGAACCATTGATTACAAAATCAAAAGCAGAGAATAATTTATCTGCTGAAAAAGGTACGCACAACAGACGTATCGTATTTAAGAGTCTTAGGGATAAGTATGCTGTAACTGAATTGTTCAGCGTGGTATCTGAAAAGGTTGCCGACAGGCCAGGTGGTTACACTAGAATTATAAAACTAGGTAATCGTCTAGGTGATAATGCTGACATGGCCATGATAGAGCTCGTAGATTTCAACGAAGTGTACAATGCTGGCAAGCCTAAGAAAAAATCTACAAGAAGAAGTAGAAGAGGTAGCGGAGCTAAGACGGAAACGCCTCCGGTGGCTGTTGCAGATTCTAAAGCAGAAGCTCAAACTGATACAGAGGCTAAAGCAGATGACTCAGAAGAATAAAATGTCAATAAATATTGATAATTATAAAAGGATAAGCTTTATAGCTTATCCTTTTTTTATGTTTTTTTGTTAACGATTAATAAAGTATAGAAAACTTATGAAATATCAATCCAGAAAAAAGGCGTTAATATTATTGGCGGACGGTACCATTTTTTATGGTAAGTCCGTTGGGGATAAAGAGGGAACTGCATTTGGGGAAGTCTGTTTTAATACGGGAATGACCGGTTATCAGGAGATTTTTACGGATCCCTCTTATTTTGGTCAATTAATGGTCACTACTAATGCACATATTGGTAACTATGGCACCAATAAGGAAGAGGTAGAATCAGAAACCATTAAAATTTCGGGATTGATTTGCAGAAATTTCAGTTATGAATACTCTAGGCCCATAGCGGATGCCAGTTTAGAGGAGTTTTTAAATAAAAACGGGTTATTTGCCATATCCGATGTTGATACAAGGGCTTTGGTGAATTATATAAGGGATAATGGTGCTATGAACGCTGTTATTTCTACGGAGGTGGATAATATCGAAAGCCTAAAGAAACAATTGAAAGAAGTACCTAGTATGGACGGTTTAGAATTGGCTTCAAAAGTTTCTACCCGTGAGCCGTATTACTATGGAGATGAAAATGCGAAGTATAAAATATCTGCCTTGGATATTGGTATTAAAAAGAATATCTTAAGAAATCTCGCTAAGCGAGACGCGTATATAAAAGTGTTTCCATATAATACTAGTTTTGATAAAATGGCGTCTTGGAATCCTGATGCTTATTTTATTTCTAACGGACCTGGTGACCCAGAACCTCTTAAAGATGCTATCAATACGGCAAAGGATATCATAAAAACAGACAAGCCCTTATTTGGAATATGTTTAGGACATCAGGTAATTGCCTTGGCTAACGGAGTATCGACTTATAAAATGCATAATGGCCATAGGGGTATCAACCACCCAGTTTTAAATTTGCTGACAGGGAAAGGAGAAATTACCTCTCAGAACCACGGTTTTGCGATTAACCGAGAAGAAACAGAGGCCAATACGGATTTAGAGATTACCCATGTACACTTAAATGATAAGACGGTCGCGGGAATCAGGATGAAAGACAAGAATGTTTTCTCGGTACAATACCATCCTGAAGCCAGTCCAGGCCCTCATGATGCGGACTATCTTTTCGATGATTTTTTCAACTTAATTGCGAAAAACACAAAAGAGCCGTTAGAAGTTTAAATTATCGTTATTTTATTGGGAATTACGGTACCTAAGAGAATTCTTTAAAAAGAGTGTTTCGTATCTTTGCCCACTATTAATAATCAATTTTAATCAAGAAAAATAAGATGAGTATCATACTAAGTGTTCACGCTAGACAAATATTGGATTCAAGAGGTAACCCTACCGTAGAAGTAGATGTAATTACTGAAAATGGTGTAATGGGAAGAGCGGCTGTGCCCTCTGGTGCTTCAACTGGTGAGCATGAGGCTGTTGAACTTAGAGATGGTGGTAGCTCATTTATGGGTAAAGCGGTCACTAAAGCCGTTGCCAATGTAAATAACGTCATTGCTGAAGAAATCTTAGGGATGTCCGTGTTTGAACAGAACCTATTGGATCAAACGATGATAGATTTAGATGGTACCCCTAATAAATCCAAACTTGGAGCTAATGCCATTCTGGGCGTATCCCTTGCCGCTGCAAAAGCTGCTGCTAACGAGCTTGGGCTCTCCTTGTTCCGTTATGTAGGAGGCGTAAGTGCAAATACGTTACCTGTTCCAATGATGAACATCATAAATGGTGGGTCGCATTCCGATGCTCCTATAGCCTTCCAAGAATTTATGGTAATGCCGGTAAAAGCCAAGAATTTCTCGCATGCCATGCAAATGGGGACGGAAATATTCCATAACCTCAAAAAAGTATTACATGATAGAGGTTTGAGCACGGCGGTTGGCGACGAAGGTGGCTTTGCACCTAATCTTGCCGGTGGTACGGAAGATGCATTGGATACCATTGCAAAGGCTGTTGATAAAGCTGGCTATAAATTGGGAGGTGATGTTATGATTGCCCTTGATTGTGCTGCGGCAGAGTTTTTCGTAGATGGAAAATATGACTACACCAAGTTTGAAGGGGATAAAGGGGTTATAAGAACATCTGAAGAGCAGGCACAATATTTGGCTGACCTTTCCGCAAAGTATCCTATCATATCAATCGAAGATGGCATGGATGAGAACGATTGGGACGGTTGGAAAGCATTAACTGATAAGATAGGGGATAAGGTGCAATTAGTTGGTGATGATTTATTTGTTACTAACGTGGAGCGCTTGTCTACTGGAATAGAAAAGGGCATTGCTAATTCTATTCTAATAAAAGTAAATCAAATAGGAACATTAACGGAGACTATCGCCGCGGTAAACATGGCTAAAAATGCAGGGTATACCTCAGTAATGTCGCATCGTTCTGGTGAAACCGAAGATAATACCATAGCAGATTTGGCAGTTGCACTTAATACAGGTCAAATTAAGACCGGTTCCGCATCACGTTCTGATCGTATGGCCAAATACAATCAATTGCTTCGTATTGAGGAAGAACTCGGGAGTATGGCATACTATCCCAAGGACAAAGCCTTCAAATTAAAATAATACCTCTAAAAAGCCTTTCTAATTCAGAAAGGCTTTTTTTTTGGCCTATTCACAAAAAAAATAACTACCTTTTTACAATTCAATAATTAAAATCCCTCTAACACCGAATATGAATAATTTCCTTTTTGTTGCTGCCGAGAATGATGCCATACCAGATTGTAAAGCGGGCGGAATGGGCGATGTTGTCCGTGATGTCCCTAGAGAAATTTCCAAACGAGGAGATAAGGTCCATGTTGTGGTTCCTTCCTACTCTAGGTTGCATAAATCAGGCGTATTTAAAATGAATTTAAATTTTCAGCTCAGAGGTACGTCTTACACCGCTGAGTTATATGAGGTGGTTCCGAAAAAAATCGATGCGAATATAAAACATTATGTAATCCACCATCCAGAAATAGAGGAAGGTGGTATTGCCCATATTTATCATGACGACCCAACAGAGCCATTTTATAATGATTTTGTGAAGTTCATGGTTTTTAATACTGCAGTCGCTGAATCTATGCGAGTAGAGGCTTACGGGTCTTTGGATATTGTACACATGCACGATTGGCATTCAAGTGCTTTGTTATTTTTAAAGAAATACCACCCAAGTTATAGAGGTCTAAGGAAGATGCGATATGTTTATAGTATTCACAACTTGGCCATACAGGGAATACGTCCCTTCTACGATAATTATGCTTCAGTTAATAATTGGTTTCCCGAAATAGAGCTTGACCATAAGACTTTGATGGACCCGCGTTACCAGGATTGTATTAATCTCATGGCAGTTGGTATTCGCCTGGCAGATGCCGTACATACGGTCTCTCCATCTTATAAGGAAGACGTGATGCTTCCTAGTAGAAAACCTGAATTTATTGGGGGGGAAAGTTTGGAAAATGATTTACTACAGGCAGATAATGAAGGGCGGTTGTTCGGAATTTTGAATGCGTCCAACTATGGTAATATTAGAGAAGCGGAAAAGGGCTTGCTTTATAGAAATACGGTCAAAGCATTATTTGGATGGCTTCAAGATGAGTCAAAAATGTATAAAGCTAATTTTCTTGCCCATACAGGTGAGAAAATCATGGAATACGTAGGTAATAGACCCAAATTTATAGTGTCTAGTGTTGCCCGTTTAACAGAACAAAAATTTTACTTTTTTATGCGATCTCCGGAAGCATTGGAAAAGATGTTAAAACGACTTGATAAAATAGGCGGAATTTTTATGCTCTTGGGAACAGGAGATCCAGGTTACGAAGAACATTTTCGTAACATGAGTTATAAGTATAAGAATTTTATTTTCACGAACGGTCAGTCAGAAGATTTGATAGATTCCATGTATCTAGAGACAGACCTTTATTTTATGCCTAGCCTTTTTGAACCTTGTGGTATAAGTCAGATGTTGGCGATGCGCAACGGGAACCCTTGTTTGGTGCATCATACTGGAGGTTTAAAGGATACGGTCTCCCACTTAAAAACCGGCTTCGCGTTCGATGGTAATACCTATGACGAAAAGATAAATAATATGGTTAAGAGTTTTGACCAGGCCCTTGATATCTGGGAGAACGACCAGCCCAAGTGGAAAAGGATTAAGAACAACGCTAAGAAAATGAGGTTTACATGGGAAAAATCACTGGATGCCTATTATAAGGACTTGTATTTATTGTAGTTATAAAAGCCTATTTTATCTTAAAAAATATCAGGTGTTAATAATTATCTAAAGCTACCCGTTTAATTGTTAAAACAATCACTTTTCCGTAAATTTACCGTTAAAATTAAATCTAAGTAATTACGATATATGTCAGATAAAGCTACTTTAAAGTACGATGGTAAAGAGTATGAATTTCCAGTTATAAAAGGTACCGAGGATGAACTTGCCATAGATATCAAGCAGCTACGTGGCAGTACTGGTGGGATTATTACCATAGATCCTGGATACAAGAATACCGGGTCTTGCGAAAGTGCTATAACATTTCTAGATGGTGAGCAGGGTATTCTGAGATATAGAGGGTATGCCATAGAAGAACTTGCTGAGAAAGCAGATTTTCTTGAGGTGGCCTACCTATTAATTTTTGGAGAATTACCTAACAAAGAGCAGTTAGAAGCTTTTCACATAGACATAAAGAATGAATCTCACGTAGATGAAGAAATGAAAAAGATTTTGGATGCTTTTCCAAAATCAGCCCATCCTATGGGCGTTCTTTCTTCTTTGACAAGTGCACTGATCGCTTTTAATCCAATTTCGGTAAATGTAACTTCAAAAGACGAAATGTACGGTGCTATTGTAAGGATACTGGCCAAATTTCCGGTTCTGGTAGCATGGACACTTCGTAAGAAAAAAGGATTACCATTGGATTATGGTGATGACACCTTGGGTTACGTAGAGAACATTCATAAAATGATGTTCAAAAAACCTTCTCAGGAGTATAAGAGAAATAAAATCGTAATCGATGCGCTTGATCAATTATTAATATTACATGCCGATCACGAACAGAACTGTTCTACATCTACCGTGCGTATTGTTGGGTCTTCGCATGCAGGCTTGTTTGCTTCCCTATCCGCAGGTATTTCCGCCTTATGGGGCCCATTACACGGTGGTGCTAACCAAGCGGTTCTGGAGATGTTGGAAGCTATTGAGGCAGATGGTGGTGATACTAAAAAGTATATGGCCAAGGCAAAGGACAAGAGCGACCCTTTCAGACTAATGGGCTTTGGACATAGGGTATATAAGAACTTTGACCCAAGGGCTAAGATCATCAAAAAAGCAGCTGAAGAAGTGCTTAACGACTTAGGTATTGATGATCCAATTCTTGAGATAGCAAAAGGACTTGCGAAAGAAGCCTTGGAAGATCCATATTTCGTTGATAGAAAATTGTATCCTAACGTAGATTTCTATTCAGGAATTATCTATAGGGCCTTGGGTATCCCAACAGAAATGTTTACCGTAATGTTCGCTTTGGGAAGATTACCAGGTTGGATAGCGCAATGGAGAGAAATGAGGCTACGTAATGAACCTATTGGCAGACCAAGACAAATTTATATCGGAGAAACCGAGCGTCCGTTCGTTGAACTTGATGCCAGGTAGATTGCTACCTTTTAATAAAAACAATGAAAGCTCTTTTATTTATAAAGGAGCTTTTTTTGGTTTAAAATCGAAATTAATTTTATTCTAAACTTATCATGCTCAGATTAAATATCAACGATGAGATTTCACCTTTGAAGGCCGTTGTTTTGGGAACAGCTAAAAGTAGTGGTCCAACACCAAAACCCGAAGAGGCCTACGACCCCAAGTCTTTGGAACATATACTTGCTGGGACTTATCCCAAAGAAGCCGATATGATACAAGAAATGGAAGCGTTTGCCGCGGTATTTGAAAAATATGGTGTAAAAGTGTACCGACCTGAAGTTTTAGAGCAGTGTAATCAAATCTTTTCAAGGGATATTGCCTTTGTTATCGAGGATAAACTTGTAGTAGCCAATATCTTACCGGAAAGAGAAAAAGAAGTAGAGGCTATTCTGCACGTACTAGATAAGATAGATGAAGGTCATATTTTGCATCCACCGGAAGAGGTACATGTAGAGGGTGGAGATGTCATGCCCTGGAAGGATTATATTTTTGTAGGTACATATACGGCAGATGATTACGCTGAATGGATAACGGCCAGAACCAACTCACATGCAGTAGACTACTTGAGAAATCAGTTTCCCAGAAAAACCGTAAAATCGTTCGAGCTTAGAAAGTCCAGTAACGCAAGGGAAAATGCATTACATTTAGATTGTTGTTTTCAACCACTGGGAAAAGGAAAAGCTATCTTGCATAAAAACGGTTTCTTGGTTGAAGAAGAATACCAGTGGCTGGTGGATTTTTTCGGTAGGGAAAACATCTTTGAAATAACTGCTGACGAAATGTACCACATGTTCAGTAATGTGTTTTCAATCTCTCCAAACACCGTAGTCTCGGAAAAAGGCTTTACTAGATTAAATGATTGGCTAAGAAGTGAAGGTTTTACCGTTGAGGAAATACCGTATGCCGAAATAGCAAAACAAGAAGGACTATTAAGATGTAGTACATTACCCTTAATAAGGGAGTAATTAAAATGAATATGCAGATTACCAATACTATTTTAATGATACGACCGGTTGCTTTTAGAATGAACGAGCAAACCGCGGTAAATAATTATTTTCAAGAAGATCTTAACTTAAAGAACCATACGATAAACGAGCGAGCCCAAAAGGAGTTCGATGATTTTGTAACCGTCTTACGAAAAAATGGGGTTAACGTTATCGTGGTAGATGATAAAGAGGAAAATGACACTCCGGATTCTATTTTCCCTAACAACTGGGTCTCTTTTCACGCTAGTGGCACCGTTGCCGTGTATCCCATGTTCGCAGAAAACCGCAGAAAGGAAAGAAGAGAAGATATTTTTGATATTTTAGAAGAGGCCGGTTTTCATATTAATAATATTGTTGATTATACCTCAGCAGAAGAAGAAGGTGTTTTCTTGGAGGGCACGGGAAGCATCCTAAAGGATAGGGTGAATCAAAAGGCCTATTGTGCCCTTTCAGAAAGGGCGGACGAGCATCTCTTTATTGAGTTCTGTGAAGATTTTGATTGTTTTCCGGTCATTTTTACGGCCAATCAGTCTGTGGATGGTAAACGTATGCCAATATATCACACCAATGTTATGATGGCCATGGCAGAGACTTTTGCCGTCATTTGCTTGGATACCATAGACGATAAAAAAGAGCGTAAAAATGTGGTAGCGCATTTAAAGAAGGACAACAAGGAAATTATACGAATTACAGAAGAACAAATGCACCATTTTGCTGGAAATATGTTGCAGGTCATCGGTGTGGACGAAAAACGTTTTATGGTAATGAGTTCCGCTGCCTATAATACTTTGGAGCAAGAACAGCTCAAGGCCATTACAAAGCATTGTGAGATAATACATAGTTCTCTGGACACCATAGAAACCTGTGGAGGTGGAAGTGCTCGTTGTATGATGGCAGAGGTTTTTTTGCCCAGGGCATAGTATAATAATAAGTGAAGGAGTTTATTAAACGGTTTTTTTCATGCGTTCTTGTTGAAGATTGCTTAACTTTTAAGAAAATTAATCTTTAAATATAGAATCCTGCGTCCCCATGAAAACACAAAGAATACTCATCCTTGGATTTATTTTATTGGTAGGTATACTTTTGGCTTCCAACGGGGGTCCATCCACTTCTGTATATGAAATAACCACAGCTGAAAAAACGAAAGACGAAGCGGACACCGCTTTTGATACCATGATGCGCGTTCTATCGCATCAGCGGTGTGTCAATTGCCATCCTAATGATAATATACCCAAACAGGGAGATGATAGTCACCCTCACTATTTCGGAATTAGAAGGGGAATGGATAAGGAAAGCTCCGCTGCTACCCAATGTATTACTTGCCATCAATCCGAAAATAATTCATACTCGGGAGTGCCCGGTGCGCCGGAATGGGCCCTGGCACCGGCTTCCATGTATTGGGAGGGGTTGAGTAAAATTGAAATTGCCGAGTCCATGATGGACCCCGAAAGAAATGGAGGTAGGACGCCAGAAGAAACCATGCATCATTTAACGGAGCACGAACTAGTCTTGTGGGCTTGGGCACCTGGGGTAAATGCTAACGGCGTGCCTAGAGAAGTACCGCCCGTTCCCAAAGAAGAATATATAGCTGCGGTTAAAAAGTGGTTTAAGGAAGGACATAGTATTCCATCTAAATAAAAGTGATTATGAAAATATCCTTGACGGTAAATGGCGATTATCATACGATTGATATTGCTGATACCGATACTCCTTTATTATGGGTCATTCGAGACATCTTAAATCTGAAAGGCACTAAATTCGGTTGCGGTAAAGCGGCTTGTGGGGCATGTACCTTACATGTTGAAGGGGAGGCGGTGCGTTCCTGTTCTTATGCTGTCAAATTTGCCGACGGAAAAGAGATTACTACTATAGAAGGATTGGGAACAAAGGCCAACCCTCATCCAGTACAGCGCGCTTGGATTGAGGAGGTCGTACCACAGTGTGGCTATTGTCAACCTGGTTTTATAATGGCCACTGCGGCCTTGTTGAAGAAAAATCCAAATCCTACTGATGAGGATATCGATGTTAACATCATTAATGTTTGCCGATGCGCTACCTATTACCGTATGAGGAAAGCGATACATAGGGCAGCTGAGCTTAGTGTATCTCCCGAGGAATCAGAAAACTTAAACGCATAGCTTATGGCAGGTAAGAAAAAATTATCACGACGAGCTTTTCTGGTGAGAGGAGGTCTGGGTACGGTGGGCGTTTTAGCAGTAGGGACATACTTGTTCAGAAACCCGATACGTAGGGAAATAGCGGGGATGGTGAATACGGCGGACGCTCCCTATCAAGGAAATACGGAAACTCCGATTATTTGGTTTGAGATAACCAAGGATAACAACGTTGTACTTCATAGTCCTAAAGTTGAAATGGGGCAAGGAACTTTTACAGGGTTAGCGCAAATAGCTGCGGATGAACTTGGAGTTGCTATGGAGCAAATGCAAGTAGTACATGCAGATTCCGCTTCGGGCAATATTGATGCTTTCGCAACAGGAGGTAGTACATCTATTTCGTCATTATGGATGCCGCTTCGAGAATTAGCGGCTACCATGCGCGTTATGATAGTTCAGGAGGCTGCGAAAAAAATGCAAGTTGATGCCTCAACCGTTTCTATTGATAAGGGGATGATTACAGCTGCGGATAAGACCATGTCTTATGCACAGGCTGTTAAAGGGGTCAGTGAATGGCAAATCCCCGAAACCCCAACATTAAAACCGGTATCGGATTACAAATTTGTGGGCAAACCTATTGCCCGTGTAGATTTAGAGGATAAGGTTTTTGGGTCGCCCATTTTTGGTATGGATGCTACGATGCCAGATATGCTTTACGGAGCTGTGGTGCGTCCTTCTAGGATAGGTTCGGTGTATTTGGGAGCTGATACTTCCAAAGCTGAGGCCATGCCTGGAGTGGTGAAAATAGTAAAGCAGGACGATTTCGTAGGAGTCGTAGCCAATTCCTTAATTGAGGCTGAAAATGCCAAGACTGCAATACAAGCGGAATGGGAAAGTAACCAAACGCTTCAAACCGCAGATATAAAAGCAATGGTCACCGTTGGAGAGGGGAAACCTTTCGTCATCCAAAAAGAGGGGAATGCTAAAGCTGTTTTAGAAGAGGGAGAAAATATTATCGTTGCCGATTACTGGAGCCCAATCGGTGCGCATGCCCAATTAGAACCTAACGGGGCACTAGCCTTTGTTACCGAGGATAGTGCAACTATCATGATGTCTACCCAGGTCGTTAATTTTACCCGGAAAGAAATCGCGGATCGTTTGGGTTTTGAAGTGGAGCAAGTAAATATTGTGCCTACGTTCCTAGGAGGTGGTTTTGGAAGGAGGTTGCACACTCCAAATGGCATACAGGCGGCCGTTTTGTCCAAGGCTGTGGGCAGACCCGTTAAATGTTTCTTTACCCGAAAAGAAGAATTTCAAAACGATACGTTTAGGCCGCCCACCCACCATATCATGAAAGCAAAGTTATTACCGGACGGACTCGTTGAAGCTCTAGAGCACAATGTATCTAGTGGTGACGTAGCCTTTGGGTCCCCAATAGTCCCAAGTATAGCTGAACCTGTGCTTGGTGCCGATTTAGGAGCTTGGCGGGGTGGAATGATACAGTATGGGGCCATACCAAATTATCGGGCTATTTCTTGGCGTGTTAAACTGCCTTTTGCTACTAGTTGGTGGCGTAGTTTAGGATTGCTGGCAAATACATTTGCAATAGAAAGTTTTATGGATGAACTGGCTATCAAAGCAGGCAGAAATCCTGCCGAATTCCGTTTGGCGCAGATACAGAACGATGAACGAGGAGACCGTCTGAAATCTGTTATTGAAGCCGTTATAGAAAATGCTGGCTATACTGATGATGTAATCGATGGCAAAGCTATGGGGCTTGCGGTTTCAACCGACACCAACACGCCATGTGCACAAGTAGTAGAAGTGTCCATTTTGGAAAATGAAATTAAAGTTCATAAGGTTACCTGTGCCATGGACCCGGGGCTTGTAGTGAATCCGGACCAAGTACGCGCACAGTGCGAAGGAGCTATTATAATGGGTATGAGCGCAGCCCTATTTGAAAAGATGGAAGTGGAAGATGGTGTCTTGACACCGACCATTTACGGACCTTATGAAATGGCGCTAATGAAACATGCCCCTAAAGAGATTGAAGTGGTGCTGCTTCAAGGTACAGATACTCCCGGTGCGGTAGGAGAACCTCCTCTAGGGCCCATTGGTGCAGCGATTGCCAATGCGGTATTCCGACTTACGGGACAGCGGTTGAGAGAAATGCCACTAAAATTAGCATAGCTTTTCTTTGGGACGAACCTTGGTTTATTAAGATGTTTTAAAGCTGACATTTCTAGTGTAACGGGTAACGCCGATAAACTAGTTTTCCCCTTTTCTGGTCTTCGCTATGTTCCGTATCATACCTCCAAAGATAAAATAGTGGAGTGGTACTATACTGTACCAATATAACCTACCTCGTAAACCTCGCGGTCTAAAGGTTGCCGTTTGATGTAAAACGTTGTTTTCATCAATTTTGAATTCTAACCATGCTTCTCCCGGCAGTTTCATTTCGGCGAAGAGTAATAGTCGTTTACCTTTTTTATCGGCTAAAAGCACTCTCCAAAAGTCCAGTGCATCACCCGCAAAGATTTTATCGGGATGGGTTCTACCTCTTCTAAGACCAACACCACCTATCAATTTATCTAAAAATCCTCGGATTTTCCACAACCAATTACCATAATACCATCCATTGGTGCCACCAATTTTCCAAATGTTTTTCAAGACTTGTTTGGGGTTGTTTATCTTCATGGTTTGTACATCCCTAAGTACCCCAAATTTGGGTACCTGAATATACTTTTCAAGATTTTTATTAAAACGGCCACTGATCAGACTGTCCTTCCAACTACTGACTACTAGATTCTGTTCTATTTTTACGAATGCCATGTCTATGGCCTCACGGTAGGTATGTGGGGTAATCTCTAAAAGATTGGCTAAGCGATTGTCTTTGGCAACCACCTCAATTTTCATGCTATCCACTAAGTTCAAGGCCAAAGTATAAGAAGTGGAAGTCACGAAATATAACCAATAGGAAGAAAGCTTCGGTGTCATGACCGGGACGGTATAAATCCAATTTTTAAACCCTCTGGCATTGGCATATTGATGCAACATTTCTTTATAAGTAAGAATATCAGGGCCGGCAATATCAAAAGAATCGTTGTACGTTTCCGTGTTCCCCAATACTCCTGTTAAAAAGCTAATGACATCTCTTATGGCTATAGGCTGTGTTTTGGTCAATACCCACTTTGGGGTAATCATAAAGGGAAGTTTTTCACAGAGATCACGAATGATCTCGAAAGAGGAACTCCCAGAACCTACTATGATGCCCGCCCTTAAAACCGTGAGACTAAAATTGCCTTGGTAAAGTATTTCCTCTACATTTTTACGTGACCTTAAATGCTTGGAAAGATTGGCATCATTTACAATTCCACTGAGATAGATGACTTGTTTTATACTGGTTTCTTGGACATAGGAATTAAAGTTCTCAGCGGTCTTGGCTTCCATTTCATCAAAATCCGTTGTTGAAGTGCTCATGGAATGAATCAGGAAGTAAGCGGCATCCAAATCGGTAGGAAGTAGTCCAGGTTGTACTTCTTTTAAAAAATCGATCTCAACTATTTCTATTTGATTCCGTGTTTCAGCATCTACGGACAAGCGTTCTGCATCCCTTACGGCACAGATCACTTCATGCCCTTGTTTTAGTAGTTGGGGAAGTAGTCGCATGCCTATATAGCCATTGGCTCCTGTCAACAGTATTTTCATTACTTGGGAATTTTAAACATTTTATAAATCATCAACAGAAGTCGGTGCGTTATCCGCTTTGTAACCCAAAAGCTTCTTAAAGAACTTTTGTACAGCTTTGGTGTCAGATTCCACTTTAATAAAATAGTTGTCACGATATATGGAATAGACCGATGCTTGACCCTTGTAAATGGTTAGCTTATAGTAAGGTATGACCAATGCAAAAGTTTCCAATAAAGACCTAAACCGCACTATAATTCCTTTTGGTCGTATTTCAATATTACAGGTATCTCTATTATTATCTAGAATCAGCAGGTTCCTGATTTCAACACTGGTTTCTGTAATAATCAACTTTGGAGAACCAATACCACCCATGCTAAAGCGCTCTTTTAAGGTGAAAGGTTTCCCTACGGCTTCATCAACTTTTTTGGTTATCGCTTTATTATTGTAAGATACGTTTACTAACATTTTGCATTTTTCCTTAAAGTTAATAAAAGGGAAATCGATACCTAAGGGAATAGCGCAATAAGTGTAAAAATGATTAGTTTTGCAGCCTTAATTACCTGTTTTATGACTATTCAAGAAGTACTTAGTGCCAACGTTAAGAAAGGGATATCCGAGCTTTATGAAATAACGTTGCCCTCGGTAGAATTTCAGCCTACACGTAAAGACTTTGAGGGTGATATTACCATCGTAGTTTTTCCCATGTTAAGGCACATCAAAGGAAACCCTGTTCAAATAGGGGAGCAGATAGGTGCTTTTTTGAAAGAAAACGTGACCGCTGTTTCAGATTATAACGTCATTAAGGGATTTTTGAATATTGTTATTTCCGATTCGTTTTACGTATCCTATTTTGATACCATTAGAGCGGAAAAAGATTTTGGTCTGGTTACGGCGTCGGACGATGCGATCATGGTCGAGTATTCTTCACCCAATACCAACAAACCTTTACATTTGGGACATATCCGAAATAATTTATTAGGGTATTCGGTGGCCGAAATTTTGAAGGCTTCAGGTAAAAAAGTATATAAGACACAAATTATAAATGACCGAGGAATTCATATTTGCAAGAGTATGCTGGCTTGGCAACGGTTTGGTAATGGAGAAACACCGGAGACCACGGGCATCAAGGGTGATAAGCTAGTTGGCAACTATTATGTTGCTTTTGATAAAGCGTATAAGGAGGAGATAGCGACTATGGTTGCCGAAGGAATTGATAAAAAGGTGGCCGAAAAGGAGGCTCCTATACTTCTTTCGGCACAGGAAATGCTATTAAAATGGGAAGCTGGTGATGAGGAGGTCGTGTCCCTATGGAAGACAATGAACGGTTGGGTCTATAAAGGATTTGATATTACCTATAAAAACCTGGGCGTAGATTTTGATACGCTTTATTATGAGAGTGATACCTATTTACTAGGTAAAGACGTTGTAGCGGATGGACTCGATAAAGGAGTTTTCTTTAAAAAAGAGGACGGTAGCGTTTGGATTGACCTTACGGATGAAGGTCTGGACGAAAAAATTGTACTACGTTCAGATGGCACAGCTGTTTATATGACTCAAGATATTGGTACCGCCATACAAAGAGTAAAGGACCATCCGGATATCAATGGCATGGTCTACACGGTAGGGAACGAGCAGGATTACCATTTTAAAGTACTGTTTCTAATTTTAAAGAAACTTGGTTTCTCATGGTCTGAGAAATTACATCATTTAAGTTATGGAATGGTGGATTTGCCTAGCGGTAAGATGAAGAGTAGGGAAGGTACCGTAGTTGACGCAGATGACCTTATGGAGGACATGACCAAAACTGCAGGGGCTATCTCAAAGGAACTGGGTAAGCTAGAGGATTACTCCGAAAAAGAGAAAGAGGAGCTGTATAAAATGATTGGTCTAGGCGCCTTGAAATATTATATTTTAAAGGTAGATCCTAAAAAGCGCATTTTGTTCGACCCGGAAGAGTCGGTGGATTTCCAAGGAAACACAGGGCCTTTTATTCAGTATACGTATGCCAGAATCCAATCCATACTAAGAAAGGCCAATGAAACAGGTGTAGACCTAACAATGGTACCTGATGCCGCACTGATCTTGCATCCAAAGGAAAAGGAATTGATCAAACAATTACAGCAGTTCCCTGATACCATTCAATTAGCGGCAGAAAATTATAGTCCGGCCTTAGTGGCCAATTATACCTATGATCTGGTCAAGGAATTCAATTCATTTTACCAACAGGTTTCCATTTTAGGTGAAACGGATTCCGCAAAAAAAGTGCTTCGGGTTCAACTTTCCCATAAGGTCGGGGAAACGATAAAAACGGCATTTAGCTTATTGGGGATAGCAGTTCCTGATAGAATGTAAAATAAAACGCCACTCTAAAAAAGAGTGGCGTTTCACTAACCAACCATAAAATGAACGCAGGTACGTCCATACTCTTATGAAGCTTACGCCTCCAAAGTCTTTTCGCTTTGTGATACCGCTAAACCATATATAACTAGACCAAAGCCGATTTTATTTATTGCGTCTCCAATGTTATATACTACATTTAGGTCTAGACCTCCAAAAAGTCCTTCATACCAACCTGGAGTTCCTGCCATATAGCCGATTGGGTAAATTGCCCAGCCCACAAGTACAAACCAACATAAAGTTTTGTGAGCCTTTAATACGGACCCACCAGCTTCTACTGCCAATTTTTTCGCCTTTCCTAACCAGATATCGTATACAATTACAAAATAGGCAATTCCAGAAATTAAGCCCCATAACCAAGCTTGGTCCCTGTAAACAGCTTCTCCTAAATATCCGGTGACCAACATAATAACCGATAATGCGATTAGTCTCCACATTAAGGAAGTTTTTGCGCCTGCCACTCGTAGAATAAGGAAAAATTCAACACACATTAACGGTACCGTTAAAATCCAGTCTACATATCTAAAAAAGGTTGGGGATTCTGCGAAACCAGACCAGTAATCCCTCATATACCAATAGTGAACGGCTGCAATAAAGGTAATTAAACCAGAAACCAATATTGAAGTACGCCATTTCCTATCAAAACTGTTCATTGAAAGAAAGAAGAAAGCAGAAGCGGCCATCATGGCCATGCAGCCCACGAAGAATGTGAACCCAACATAATCGTCTGTAGCCAGTTTGGCCACTAGAGAAAAAGAACTCATTAAATTTTCCATAATTTTTAATTTTTTTGATTTTGTTTAGGTAAATTTATAAAAAGTTAAACACTTATTGTTTAAGTAAAATGTTAAATATTTAAACAAAAGTTTAAATAATTATGATATATGAAAAAAGACAGGGCTGAAAATATCAATTTGAGCAGCTTTATAATAGTAGCTACTTTTTTTTCCCTTTGGGTGGCCGTATTTTTTGAACCTGCTATAGAGGACTTTTTAGCTTATTTTTTGATTTTAACTTTTGGAATCCTTCATGGAGCCAATGATATAAAGTTGCTTCAAAAAACGAACGTGGTCATCAATACCAAAATCGGTTTTGTGACCACTTTGGTTTATTATATACTATTTGTAGGTACCAGCATTCTTTTTTTCTTTTACCTTCCTTCTATTGCTTTGGGGCTTTTCATTATTTTTAGTGGGTACCATTTTGGAGAACAGCATTGGATTTCAAAAATAACCGGACAATCTTTTTTCAATTCGGTGCTATTTCTGGTATATGGTCTGTTCGTCCTGTTCTTGATTTTTAATGCGCACGCTATCGAGGTTTCCGCAATTATCACTGAGATTTCTGGAAGGAACATACCTTTGAATTACTACGGTTATGCACTAAAGTTTTTTGGAACGGTAACCGTATTAATGGTTGCTTTTGGTTACTTTAAAAAAACCTTGTTGTTCAATTTTCCTAAGCAGGCTTTTTACATATTGGTTTTGTACATCGTATTTCATACGGCTTCTCTATTATGGGCATTTGCTATATATTTTATTTTATGGCACTCCATACCATCTATGGTTGATCAAATCAAATACTTATATGGTAATTTGAGATTGACTAGCGTTAGACGTTATGTGCTATCATCGTTACCTTACTGGACGATATCGGTCCTTGGAATAGGTATTATACTCTTTCTGTTTAGGGCAGAGGTGAATACGTCCTTGGCGTTATTTTTCTCTTTTTTAGCAGCTATTACTTTTCCTCACGTGTTGGTTATAACGAGACTGAATAGAAAGTAATGTTCAGGTTCAGCTAGAAATACACCCTAAAACTGGCATTTGGGGTTACCCCTAAAGAAACCCGCTGAATTTGCTCTATCTCATTAGCATCGCTCAAGCGATAGTAGGTGTTCAATGTATTTCTTCTATTGGTAAGGTTTAGAATAGATGCGCCAAATGAGGCTTTAATTCGCTTATTTAAATTAAAATCATAAATAGCGGAGGCATCCATCCTAAAATATTCGGATATACGACTGCTATTGGGCTCCCTATAATTAATCTCATTGGGAAAAACAGTCGTATCGATAGGATTGTCTTCATCCGGTTCCGTAAAAGGTCTCCCGGAACGGTAGTTCAATCCAAAGCCTATCTTAAGATTGCCGTAGGTGTAATTTCCGGCAAGGGTTATAGCGTGTCTTATGTCTAAATTGTTGGGGAAACTTGGTGGTGCCAAAGTTTCAAAAGTATAGTTGTTCAAGTTATAGGTATAACTTAACCACGCGCTATAATAGTTGTTCTTTTTATTAATCAGTACCTCAACACCCTTATTGGTATATGCGCCTATTTCACTGTTGAACTGACCCTGATTCTGAAATCCTTGTGTATTTACGTTGATTCCTTGCACTTCTTTAAAAAAACCTTCTATACCAAAGTAAAAGCTATTCTCATCATAGTTAATACCAAGCGAGCCCTGTTTGCTTGTAGTGACTGGTAATGTAGATTCATCTGCCAAAACCCAACGGCGTTTTTCTATGCCTAAGAAATTCTGTTCTAGATCTATGATTTGGTTGGTGCTCTGACTTTTAAATTCGCCTAACAACTCTGTTTTAAAATGGGGTGCCAATTCATAACTTATATTTAACCTAGGCTCCAAACGAAGCTTTTGAAACGTATTTACGTTTTCTATATAATTTAGCCTAGCACCGGCCCTAGCTACCAGTTTTTGGTTCGCAGAATTGTAGTTCATTTCGGAGTAAAGCGAGTGCGTGTAAACCACTCCTTTAATATCGCTTATGAATGTTGGTTCGTTTAATTCGGTTGTATTTTGAATACCTGTTTCAACTACTTGATAGCCGTTTGTCCATTGTAGACTTTCATTAAACTTGTACTTTGTGCTTAGTTTAGCACTCTTTTCTACTACACGATTATTCTGCACGAGACGCTGTCTGGCCTCGTTAGAAATACTCAGGGCATTTAGACGGTATCTAGTGTAGTACAGATTTAGGTTTGATGAAAACCTATCCGTCCAGTCGCTCTCTAGCGTTCCTCCAAAAGAGAGATTGGTCTGATCTAAATTACTTTCTATAGAACGGTTACCGGTTTCATTGGTCTCTAAGTAATCCAATCTATTGTCAATACTTATTAGACTTAGACGCACTCTTTGGTACGGATTAATATCGTAGAGCACTTTTCCTGTAAAATCATAAAAGTAGAAATCACTATCGGTCTCTATTTCACTGTCTTGGAATGCTTTTTCCGAAAAGGTATTGTATGTTGGTGTATTCAAAAAGTCCGTGTAGGAACGTCTGCCAGAAAACTGGACGGCTAAATTTTCCTTAATCGGAATTTGGGCATAGGCATCTCCACTGATCAAATTAAAACCGGCTCCTCCAAAAATGGTAGTTTCAATCTTGTTTTTTGTTCTCATGTCCAAAACGCCGCTGACTCCATCACCGTAAGTTGCACTCGTTCCATTTTTTATCACCGATATTTTATCGGTCAGATAGGGGTTAAACGCTGATATTAATCCAAAAAAGTGACCGGATTGATACATTTTTATCCCATCCCACAGAATAAGGTTTTGGTCATTTGTACCTCCTCTGATATTAATGTCGGATACCGTTTCGTCAACACTTCTTATACCGGGAAGCGCCTGTATCGTTTGGAGAATATCAGGTTCTATAAGTCCAGGTAAGATTCCAAATTCTTCAGTATTCAGTTCCACGCTTCCATCTTCTAGTTTGGCCAAACCGTCCGTTAGGAATTTATAGACGATAACCTCGTCCAATTCTTGATAATTCTGCGCAAGAGCTAATATTTTGCATGGTTGGGCTTGCACAAGTTCCTCTGCGGTAATAAATAAGGTTTTAAACCCCAAATGCTTCACTTGTATTATGGACTTCCTAGGAATATTCGTAAAAGAGAAAGAACCTTCTGAATTGGTTACTGTAGCAACGGTACTCCCTAAGACCTGTACAGAAGCTCCGGGAATGGTATTACTTTCATAGTTGTCCAGCACCTGAGCACAAATATCTACGGTGGTGCTTTTGGAAATGGAATAGTATCTACTATTTAGTTTTTCAATCTTTAATTGGGTTTGCTTTCTAATGTCATTTAATATGACCTCTAGGTTGGAATCGTTCGGAAAGGAAACTCTTATTTCTTTTAAGTCCTCGTCTACGTAAGAAAACTTAATGCCATAGGTAGACTCTAATTCCTGTATTAGCGTGGTGACCGCAATTTTAGAACTGGCCGTATCTTGGGCTTTACTATTGCCCCAGAAGAGTAATAATAGAAGAGAAAGTAAATAGGATGTGAGCGTATTAAGGTGCGCTTTCCCCATAGAACAGCACTTTATTCCCCTCTAATTTAAACTTTATTTGAAGAGGAACACTGATACTTCTAAGGGCAAGCTCCTTATCCGTATTACTAAAGGTTCCGGTGAACAGCTGTGCTGTATCTATATTTTTTGTTTCAATGGTGGTATTGTGCTGACGTTCAAATTCATCAAAAACATATGAAAGCGGAATACTTTTAAAAGTACTTTCATTGTTTAACCAAGAAGGTGTAGTATTTACGGCAACTTTGGACTGGGTAATTTTCCCGTTTACGGATAGGAAGGAGTTGCCTGCATGTAATTTTATTTCTTTACCATTATAAGTAACGCTTACTATGCCCTCGTAACAGGTAGCCTCAAAGAAGCCCTTTCTGTTTTCAACATTAAATTGAGTTCCGAGAACGCTAACCGCTCCTTGGTCTGTGCTTACCGTGAATTTTTTTCCTTTGGCCACTTTAAAAAATGCCTCTCCCTTTAAGGAGATATTTCTCTCTTCATCCCAGTTCTTTTCATTATACGATAAGTGCGAATCTGAATTTAGGATAACCTCAGAGCTATCGGGAAGCACAATTTCTTTACTTTCTGCATATTGGGTAGTTATAGTCGCGTCCAAAGTATTCAGATAAAAGTAAGAACCTGCTAATAGCACAGCAACTGCGGCCGCAATACGTAAAAAGCTTTTGAAAGGAGTTATGCTAACCACCTTAGGCTGCTTTTGAGCACGACGCTCTCCAAGTTGGGCCCAAGCTTCCTCTACATTATAATCAGGTGCCTCTATCCTTTCAGAGGAATCCATAATTTTCTTATAAGTAGCATACGCTTCAGATTGTTTAAACTCTTTGAGTTCTGCATCTGTAAGCTCATTATTCAGCCATTTTGCTAAGTAATTTTCTTGCATTAGTTCTAGCTTTATACTTTAATAACAACTTAATTTTAAAAAACCCTACTTTCTTTTGGGAAAATTATTTTTTATCAACCATCAACCATCAACCATCAACCATCAACCATCAACCATCAACCATCAACCATCAACCATCAACCATCAACCATCAACCATCAACCATCAACCATCAACCATCAACCATCAACCATCGACCCTTGTCCTGAGCGTAGTCGAAGGAATCAACCCTTGTCCTGAGCGTAGTCGAAGGAATCAACCATCAAATCCCATCAATCTTTTCTCGTAAACTTTTTAAGGCCAGGTGCATTCTTTTTTCGATTGCTTTGACGCTTACTCCTTCTAGCTCCGCAATTTGGGCGTATTTCATTCCATCAATTCTATTCAATAAGAAAGTGGAACGTTGATTTTCCGGTAGACTGTTTAACGCTATTTCCAGTTTTTCTTCAAACTCGCGCTCCTCTAATAAAAATTCTGGGGTCTCGTTGGTAGTTTTTAGGGTTTTATCCGCATACTTTAAACGAACTTTTTCTGCCTTGATAACATTCAAGTATAAATTGTTCGCTACAGTGTATAGATATGATTTTGCTTTTTGCGGAGGAACCTTAGCGCAATTTTCCCATAGTTTTACAAAGGCTTCCTGTACCGCATCGTGGGCTTTTTCTTCATTTCCGTACTTATAAAAAATATGGTTGAAAATAGTTTTGGCGTTTTCTTGGAATATAGTGCTGTATATTCTCTCTTCGCATACGTCCTTGTTGAGGTCTACTTCCAAAAGATGGATTTTTTTCAAAGATATTTGAAAAAAATTAAAAAAACGGGTAGGGTTTTTTTAGAGTAGGTTGTTTTAGGGTGGTACGAACTAATAATACCAAATCGTTATGAAAAAGTTTTTGAATTATGCAGCGTATATAAGCTTATTTGTCGTTGCACTGAATTTTACGTCTTGCCAAGATGAATTTGAAGAGATAAACACAGGAGAGGAGCCACAAGCCATAATGGCAAATTCCTCAACAGCTACCCTCGTGAAGAACACATCCACTAATGACGGCTCTTTTGATAATATAGTAGACGGAGCCAGTTGTTTTGATATTAAGTTTCCCTATACCGTCACGGTAAACGGAATTGAACTGACCTTAGATACTAGGGAAGACCTTCATATAATAGAGGAAATTTTTGACGCTATCGATAATGATGAAGACTTTTTAGAAATTCTCTTCCCCATTACGATTACTACCGGAGATTTCACGGAAATTACTATAAACGGTATTGAAGACCTGAGGGAACTTGCCGCGCAGTGTAAGGAAGGTGGAGAGGATGAAGATATTGAATGTATAGACTTTGTTTACCCAATGACCTTGTTCATTTTCGATATTAATCTGCAGCAAACGGGAAGTGTCTTAGTGGAGAGTGATAGGGATTTAAGAAGGTTCTTTGGAGGTCTTGACGACAATGACCTTGTAAGTTTTGACTTTCCTATTTCTTTGAAATTGTATGATGGTACTACGTTAGAGGTCAATAGCAATGAAGAACTGGTTAGGGCCATAGAGGATGCGAAAGATGCTTGTGACGAAGATGATGATGATGATTACAATGATGATGATTTTGATGAAGAGCGTTTGGATTTCTGCTTAACGGAGTGTCCATGGTATGTTAAGGAGATAAGACGTAACGATGTAGAGCAAACTGCGCAGTATACAGACTATATCTTCGATTTTATGGAAGATGGTACCGTAAATGTAAAGGATAGGGCAGGTATGAATGTTACAGGTACTTGGGAGTCTAGAGTAGGTGATAACGGAGCCGTCCTAGTGATGGAATTTGAAACCTTAGTAGATTTTACCTTAGAGTGGCAAGTTTACGAAATAGATGACCATAGAATAAAGCTCTTTAACGGCGAAAGTAATAGAATCGTAATGAAGCAAATTTGCGAGGAAGATGTAGTGCCTGCAAATCCGGATACATTGCGAGAAATCCTTAGGGAGTGCGAATGGATTATC
Source organism: Maribacter sp. MJ134 (assembly GCF_003970695.1). NCBI lineage: Bacteria > Pseudomonadati > Bacteroidota > Flavobacteriia > Flavobacteriales > Flavobacteriaceae > Maribacter > Maribacter sp. MJ134. The sequence continues at coordinate 2,053,661 of NZ_CP034570.1, read as the reverse complement.
AAAAAGGTGAAGAACCAAGGTGAGGAAATTGATAGGCTATTAGGTTATGAGTTTAAGTTCATGTCGGAAGGGGTGGTAACCCTTAGTAACGGAATGAATACTTCCGAAGGTACGTGGGAAATAGGTTTTAACGAAGAGCAAAAATTAGTTATGGCCATTACCATGGGAGATGAACCTGGAGTTAGCTTTGAATGGCCCGTCCGCGATTTAGCGAACAAGAGACTAAAGTTTGAAGTTGAAGAAATAGGTTATGAATTAGTACTCGAACGTAATTGCGATGATAACGAGGATGACCGCATTGTTCCCCAAATAAGGGAGGTTTTGATCAATGGTGATTGGAGCGTAACTACTTATATAGAAGGGGATATTAATAAAACCGAGATTTATGGAGGTTATAGCATTCAATTGATGGAGGACCACCAAATTTCTATCAAAGAGGGTGGAGAAGCTTTTGGCGAGGGACTATGGAGAGTATTGAGGAATAGTGAAGAACGATTAAAAGTGTATTTGAATTTTGGAGCTAACATGCCTTTTGACGAATTAACCGATGATTGGTTATTTGTCTCAATGACCAGCGTTAGCCTTGAACTAATACGCTTAAACGAAGATGGTACAACAGACATCTTGATTATGGAAAGATAAGAACATCCAAAAATACACCGCCAGCAGTAAAGAGTTGGGCCTCGTTGGTGGTGTTGATGGAGGTTTATAAAAACTGGGAATTTTCATGAAAATGTAACACCTTTTTTGCCCCACATCCCAGAGAAAGAGCACCCTTATAGCGGGTGCTCTTTTGTTTTTCAGATTTTAGCCTACTTCTTAGAGACTTACAACTGATATTCTTAAATTTGTTCTCCTTGTAAAATCTCAAAAAAAGATGTTTGATAATTTAAGCGAAAAGCTAGATAAAGCCCTTCATGTACTCAAAGGACATGGGCAGATTACGGAGATTAACGTAGCAGAGACCACTAAAGAAGTACGGCGTGCTTTATTGGATGCAGATGTTAATTTTAAAATAGCTAAGGAATTTACCAACAGGGTTAAGGAGAAGGCACTTGGTCAAAATGTCCTAACGACCCTACAGCCGGGCCAGTTAATGGTTAAAATCGTAAAGGACGAACTGACCCAACTCATGGGTGGGGATTCTGAAGGGATTAATCTATCAGGAAACCCTTCGGTGATTTTAATGTCCGGACTCCAGGGTTCTGGTAAAACCACATTTTCCGGAAAACTCGCCAACTTCCTTAAAACTAAGAAATCTAAAAATCCATTATTGGTTGCCTGTGACGTTTATCGTCCTGCGGCAATAGACCAGTTGCACGTGGTTGGGGAGCAGATAGGGGTTGCGGTGTATTCGGACCGCGATAACAACGATCCTGTGGCAATTGCAAAGGCCGGGATAGCAAAAGCCAAATCAGACGGACATAATGTGGTCATCGTGGATACAGCAGGTCGTTTAGCTGTTGATGAAAAGATGATGGATGAGATTTCCAATATCCATAAGGCCATTAGTCCTCAAGAAACACTTTTCGTCGTAGATTCTATGACAGGTCAAGATGCCGTAAATACGGCCAAGGCCTTCAACGATATTCTGAATTTTGACGGTGTTATCCTGACCAAGTTAGATGGTGATACGAGAGGTGGAGCGGCTATTTCCATTAAATCTGTTGTAGATAAACCCATTAAATTCATTGGTACAGGAGAAAAGATGGAGGCGATTGACGTGTTCTATCCCTCACGTATGGCCGACCGTATTCTGGGTATGGGAGACGTAATTTCTTTGGTGGAAAGAGCGCAGGAGCAATTTGATGAAGAAGAAGCGCGTAAGATTCAAAAGAAGATCGCCAAAAATAAATTTGGTTTTGATGACTTCTTAAGTCAAATACAGCAAATTAAGAAAATGGGGAATATGAAGGACCTTATGGGTATGATACCCGGTGCCGGAAAGGCCCTAAAAGGTCTGGATATTGATGATGATGCTTTTAAACATATTGAAGCAATAATACATTCCATGACCCCGGATGAGCGGTCCACACCTTCTAAGTTAGATGCAAGCCGTAAAAAACGCATAGCCAAGGGAAGTGGTAGAGATGTAAAGGAAGTGAATCAGTTGCTTAAACAATTTGATCAGATGAGTAAGATGATGAAAATGATGCAAGGCGGTGGCGGCAAGAAGATGATGCAGATGATGCAGAATATGCGTTGATTTGTTAGTAGTAAGGAAAAACTTTAAAAAATAAAATGGAAATTCTTGACGGTAAAAAAGTATCTAACGATATTAAATCAGAAATTGCTGCCGAAGTCGCAAAAATGAAAGAACGGGGAGAGAAAGTACCCCATTTGGCAGCTATCATCGTGGGTAATGATGGTGCCAGCCTTACTTACGTGGGCAGTAAAGTGCGTTCTTGTGAGCGTGTAGGCTTTGAATCTACTTTGGTCAAAATGCCAAGTACTACCTCGGAACAGGAACTTCTGAAGAAAATTAACGAACTGAACGATGATGCCAATATTGATGGTTTTATCGTTCAACTTCCCTTACCGGAACAGATAGATACCCAAAAGGTGATTATGGCCGTTCACCCAGATAAGGATGTAGATGGTTTTCACCCTACGAACTTTGGTAAAATGGCTTTGGATATGAGTACGTTCATTCCTGCAACACCTTTCGGTATTTTAGAACTATTGGAACGCTATAATGTAGATACCAAAGGAAAACATACGGTTGTTATTGGTAGAAGTCACATTGTAGGTAGGCCTATGAGTATTCTTATGGGGCGTAAGGGATGGCCAGGGAATTCTACGGTAACGCTTACACACAGCCACACCAAAAACATAACACAGATTATATCCCAAGCGGATATTGTTATTTCTGCACTAGGAGTCCCTAATTTCCTAAAAGCGGAAATGGTGAAGGATGATGCCGTTGTTATTGATGTGGGCATCACCAGAGTTCCGGATGATAGCAGGGAAAGAGGGTACTATATTACAGGAGATGTAGATTTTGAAAATGTAAGTAAAAAAGCATCTTACATAACCCCGGTGCCCGGAGGTGTGGGACCGATGACGATTGCTATGCTCCTAAAAAACACCTTGCTGGCAAGAGAAAGACACAGAAATAGAGAATAAAGCCCGAAAGGGCTTTTTTCATACCCCTTTTTAACATTTAAAAGTGTAACGTACAGTTTATTATATAGTCTAACGCGTAACTAAAATCAAACAATACCTTATGAATGGAAAATCAAGAATTTTAAGCGTAACTGGTGTAGCTGCTCTTTTTCTAGCTATTGGCTGCAAATCAGAAGTAAATGAGGCTCCCGAGAAGGAACTGACATCCGGTATTCTCAAGGAATATATGGACACCTCAGTTGAACCTGGCAACGACTTTACGGGCTATGTAAACGGCACCTGGGTAAAGAATACGGAAATCCCGGCAGACAAATCGTCCTATGGAGTAGGCTATATCGTCCATGAAGAGTCAGAAGAGAATGTAAAGAAGATTATTGAAGAATCTGCATCCGGGGATTTTGAAAAAGGTTCTGATGAACAAAAAGTAGGAGATTTATTTCAGTCCTACATGAATATGGAGAAAAGAAACGAACTTGGCGTTACTCCATTAAAAGCTGAATTCGATAAGGTAGATGCCATAGGTACTTATGACGAATTGGCCACCTATTTTGCATACGCCAATAAGTACGGTATAAATGCCCCTTTGAGTTTGTTTGTTTATCAAGACCTTAAGGACCCCACCATATATACGGTCTATACTTGGCAGGCAGGTCTAGGTCTGCCAGATCGCGAGTATTATCTAAAAGATGACGAACGCTCAAAGGAAATACAAACAAAATATGTTGAGCATATAGAAAAAATGTTCGATTTGGCTGGTCTTCCAAATGGTTCAAAGGCAGCAAAAACGGTCATGGACCTAGAGACCAGTATTGCTTCTAAACATCTTGAAAAGGAAAAAACGAGGGACTTAGTGGGATTATATAATATGTTTTCGGTAGATACTTTAGCTAATATTATGCCCAAGTTTAACTGGACAAACTATCTTACCGAAGCTGGTCTTGCAGACCAAAAGAAGTTAGGAGTTCTTATGTTGAATTACACAAAGGCGTTGGATAAAATCATTACTTCAACCAATTTGGAAACTTGGAAAACCTATTTAAAGTGGAGTGTTCTAGATGCGAACGCCTCTCGTTTAAACGAAGCGCTGGACAAACAGAACTGGGAGTTTTATAGCAAGGAGCTTCGGGGCACAAAGGAACAACGGCCTATGTGGAGACGTGGTGTATCTACGGTAAACGGCACTTTAGGGGAAGTTGTGGGTAAAGTGTACGTAAAAAGACATTTCCCGCCAGAGGCAAAAGAACATATGGAAACTCTAGTGGAAAACTTGCTCAAGGCCTATGAGGTAAGTATTAAAGAATTGGATTGGATGAGCGAGGCTACCAAAAAAGAGGCCTTGGATAAATTGAGCAAGTTCACACCTAAGATTGGTTATCCCGATAAATGGAAATCTTACGATATCGATATTAATCCAGATGATTTGTTCGGAAATCTTAGACGTTCTAGTTTAATGGAATATGACAGAGAATTGGCCAAGTTAGGTCAACCCATTGATAAGGACGAATGGGGAATGACGCCACAGACCGTTAATGCGTATTACAATCCTACCATGAACGAAATTGTCTTTCCGGCAGCTATTCTTCAACCTCCGTTTTTTGATTTAGATGCGGAAGATGCGGTTAATTATGGAGCTATCGGTGCCGTAATAGGTCATGAAATAGGTCATGGTTTTGATGATATGGGTAGCACTTTTGACGGTGATGGGGCTATGCGTAATTGGTGGACAGATGCCGATAAGGAAGAGTTCAAGAAGAGAACGGGTGCTTTGGTAGAACAGTATAACGGTTATGAGGTTTTGCCGGACCTTAATGTGAACGGTGAGTTTACACTTGGCGAAAATATTGGCGATTTAGGTGGCCTGAGCATAGCACTTAAAGCCTATAAGATGTCCTTAGGTGAGGATGAGGCACCGGTAATGGACGGTTTTACAGGAGAACAACGCGTATTTATCGGTTACGCTCAGGCGTGGAGAAATAAAGCAAGAGATGAGGCCATACGTGTGCAGATCAGTACCGATCCGCATTCCCCAGCTGCTCTAAGGGTTAATGGTATTGTAAGAAACGTACCGGAATTCTATACGGCCTTTGATATTAAGGAAACGGATTCTCTTTACTTAGCTCCGGAAGAACGCGTTAAAATTTGGTAGTCCGTAACTAATAAATGATAAGTTTAAGCCTTCAGTCTTTGGATTGGAGGCTTTTTAGTTAGCCAAGTCTGGAGTGTTTATTCCAGTGGCTGTAGAATCTACAGGTTTCAGGATGTCTATATCATTACTGTCATCGTAATCACAACTTAAAAGCACAAACGCACAAAGCAAACTCAGGACAAATACTATTTTTTTCATGAGGTGTTTTTTAGATTTAAATAGATAGACCTATTTACTTAAAACGCTTTAATCCTTAATTTCTTATTTGACGGTGAAAAAGAATACCGTACCTTTTAGGTAATGTTATCCAGTGTTGAACCAACGAAATTATTACCATGAAAAAATTATTATTTAGTGTGCTAGCAGGATGTATTCTGTTGGTGAGTTGTGAAGAGAACAAAAAAGACCCTGCTATTTCCATTAATGTTTCCTTTGCTAATACAGCTAGTGAGACCCCTAAAGATGGTCGCCTGCTCTTAATGCTATCTAATAATGATGAGAAAGAGCCTCGTTTTCAAATTAATGATGGCCTAAATGGGCAATTGATTTTTGGGATGAACGTCGACGAGATGAAACCAGGAGATGTTATCACTTTTGATGATACGGTTTTTGGTTATCCCTATTCAAGTCTAAGTGATGTGCCACCGGGAGAGTATAACGTACAGGCCTTGCTACATGTGTATGAAACCTTTAATCTGATTACTGGGCATACGGTCAAACTTCCAATGGATAATGGTGAAGGTCAACAATGGAAGAGTTCGCCAGGGAATCTATACAGCAAACCCTTTAAGATAAGAGTGGTGGATAAAGGTATTGAGAATGTTGCAGTGGTAATGGATCAGGTCATACCTCCAATTGAAGAGCCAAAGGATACGGAGTGGATAAAACATATTAAAATAAAATCCGAAAAACTTTCAGAATTCTGGGGAAGGGATATGTACTTGGGAGCCCATGTTCTTTTACCTAAAGGTTTTAACGAACACCCGGAGGCCAAGTATCCCTTGATGGTTTTTCACGGTCATTTTCCGGATGATTTTGGAGGTTTTAGAACAACGCCACCAGACCCTGAAATGAAGCCGGAGTATTCGGAGCGTTTTAATTTAGAGGGCTATAACGTTATACAGCAGCAGGAGGCCTATGATTTCTATAAGCGTTGGAACGAGCCAGATTTTCCAAGAATGATTATCATAGAAATACAGCATCCAACCCCATACTATGATGATTCCTATGCCGTTAATTCGGCAAGTCAGGGCCCCTATGGTGATGCCATTACCTACGAACTTATTCCCTATATCGAAAAAGAGTTTCGTGGTTTGGGAGAAGGTTGGTCTCGCTTTCTTTATGGAGGCTCAACCGGTGGATGGGAAGCCCTGGCCGTACAGGTGAAATATCCAGAAGAATATAATGGATGCTTTGCTGCGTGTCCGGACCCAATAGATTTTAGAGCGTATTGCTTAACCAATATTTACGAAGATGATAACGCCTACTACTATGATAGTGCGCATAAAAAGTTAGCGGTTCCTGCGCATAGAGATTATTTGGGGAATATTCAATCAACTTTGATTCAAGGAAATCATCTAGAGCTGGTTCTGGGAGACAAGTCGCGTTCAGGGCAACAATGGGACATTTGGGAAGCGACCTATTCTCCTCAGGGAGATGACGGTTACCCGGTTCGTATTTGGGATAAGATGAGCGGTGATATTGACCATACCGTGGCGGAGTATTGGAAAGAAAATTATGACCTAAGACATATTCTGGAAAGGGATTGGGATAAACTTGGAGATGACCTTAAAGGTAAAATACATATTTATTGTGGAGATATGGATAATTATTATCTCAACAATGCCGTCTATCTCATGGAAGATTTTTTAGAAAATACATCAGAACCTTATTATGACGGGGAAGTACTTTATGGCGATAGGGCAGAACACTGCTGGAACGGTGACCCGGAAGAACCTAATGCAATAAGTAGGCTACGCTATAACAGCATGTATGTCCCTAAAATTATGAAACGTATTGCGGAGAGTGCACCGACAGGAGCCGATTTGACTAGCTGGAGATATAAATAAAGGTCCTCAATTTTGACAGTGTATAATCATTTATTTTTTAGATCATGGTAACAAATTTTGTTTCCTTAACTAAGGGTAATGAGTGAAAAAGAGATTCATGATTTTTTTGATAGAATAGATACGTTAGCAGCTAATACCAAACCTATGTTTGGAAAAATGAACGTGAATCAAATGATTTGTCACTGTACGGACCAAATTCGTTTGGCCTTGAATACCATACGTGCAGAGGAGTACGGTGGTTTAACGTCTAAAGAGGTCATGGTGCTGTCTAGTGCCGGAAAAACCGTTCCGGTGGCTAAAGGATTGGGACAGGTAGAGGGAGGCGGAACGCAACCGACTCATTTTAGAAACGACGTTGTTTTATTAAAACAACATATTTTGGAATTTTCTCAATTGGATAATGATTTTGTCTGTGGGCCACATCCTTATTTTGGTCAACTGAACAAAGCGAAATGGACCCGTATAACAAAGTATCACCTTAATTACCACTTAAGCCAATTCAACGTATAAAATTGTACAAGCAGAAAGGTAATCGATAAAAAGAATTAAAACATATGAAATACAGAAGATTTGGAAGAACGGATTGGCAAGTGAGCGAAGTAGGTTATGGTATGTGGGGAATGGCAGGGTGGACAGCTTCGGACGACCAACAATCGGCAAAATCGCTGGATTTGGCCGTTGAAAACGGAGTTAACTTTTTTGATACCGCTTGGGGTTATGGTGAAGGTCATAGTGAAGAATTACTTGGCGAGTTGGTCAAAAGACATCCCTCTAAAAAATTATATACCGCCAGTAAGATTCCTCCTAAAAATTTTCAATGGCCTGCAAAGCCAGAATATCGTTTCGAGGACTCTTACCCTGTGGAACATATCATGGATTTCACGCATAAAACATTACGAAATTTGAGAATGGAGCAGTTGGATTTAATGCAGTTTCATACCTGGGACGATGTTTGGAGCGATAGGGAGGAATGGCAGCGCGCTATTGAGGATTTAAAGACTTCCGGGAAAATAGGAGCTATGGGTATTAGCATGAACCGCTGGGAGCCCGAAAATGGAATTAAAGCATTGAAAACCGGAAAATTGGATACAGTTCAGGTTATCTACAATATTTTTGACCAAGCTCCTGTAGATAAATTATTCCCATCATGTAAAGAATTAGATTTAGGAATTATTGCACGGGTACCTTTTGATGAGGGTACTTTAACGGGAAACATGACAAAGGAGACCACTTTCCCAGAGGGCGACTGGCGAGGAACTTATTTTGTGCCCGAAAACTTAAATTCTTCTGTGGAGCATGCAGATGCGCTAAGACCACTAATTCCCGAAGGAATGACTATGGCCGAAATGGCACTCCGCTTTATTTTAATGAACGATGCTGTGAGTACAACCATTCCAGGAATGCGAAAACAACGCAATGTTTTGGCCAATACAGCAACAAGCGATGGGCAAGGGTTGTCACGAGAATTGTATAAAGAACTCCATAAACATAGATGGGATAGGGAACCTACGGAGTGGTCGCAATAATTAAAAGTTAAACGTATTTTTTAGTTAGGCCCGTTTACTTGGCAAATAGTTGTCCCATATCTTTGAAGGCTTTGAACTCTAATGCGTTACCGGCCGGGTCTAAGAAAAACATGGTGGCTTGTTCACCAACCAAACCTTGGAACCGCACATAGGGTTCAATCACGAATTTTACACCTTTGTTTTTTAACTCTTCTGAGAAAGACTCAAAAGTTTCCCAAGGTAGTACAACGCCATAATGTGGAACGGGAACATCATGACCATCTACAGGGTTATGATGTTGGTCCGTAGATTCAGTTTTAGGTTTATAGTGTATGACCAATTGATGTCCAAAAAGATTGAAATCTACCCAATGGTCGCTACTTCTTCCTTCTTCACAGTTCAATATTTCTCTGTAGAACGTTCTACATTCTGCCAAGTTGTGTACCGGGATGGCAATGTGAAAAGGAGTTACGGTGTTGTTCATGACAAGATGCGTATTTTATTGGTGCATTAAAAGTAAGAGATTGTGCAGAACCTCACAATTACTTACTTAAAAATTCGACGATCTTTTCATTGACCTCGTCTTGATGCATGGAATGCCCTAACCCTTCAGTGCTAATGAATTCACTGTTTTTCCAACTGGCGTGGACTTGTTCAGAAGCGTGGTAAGGCGCAATGACATCTAGTTTGTCATGGAATAAAAGACCTTTCTTAGTATTCAACCGTGCAAAGCGAGAGGTCGAAAATTCTCGTATGGTAAAGCCAAACCTATCTCTAATGTATTTTGCTAGTGCATTGTATACCCGTGTATTTAAACCTAGAAGTAGTTGATAATGGCTCATGATTTCATGAAATTCCGATGGAGAGCCGATGGTAACCATTTTCTCTACGTTGGCGTTGCTGTATTGGTATTCATTGTACAGCAAGGTCATTCCACCCACGGAATGGCCTACGAGATGTTCGGGATCGAACTTTGTGACAAGTTCTTGAAGTACCTGGGAATATAGAGGAACATAAAGATATTTTCCTGAAGAATAGCCATGTGCAGGAGCATCAAATGCAATAATGTTGTAACCTGCATTGGAAAGTTTTTCAATTAGTTTGTGCCATCTCCAAGTATTGCTTTCCCAGCCATGAACTAGCAATACGGTATCTCCACTACCTTTCCATTCATATAGTTGAATTTTATGGTCGGCTATAGCGATAAGCTCTTTTTTCTTTGGGTCTAAATAGGTTTTCTGATGTGGAAGTATACGCCCCTTTCTCACCGTGCAAAAGATATAGAAAGCCTTTTTTGCCGCTTTGGTTGGGTTAATCAAGGCCAATACATTAAGGGACATGCCGTAAAGTTTTGGAAGGAATTTGGCCAAGCGTTTTTTCATAAGGTTACTTTTTGTAACTTGGTTATTATTTGTAATCAAAAATACATAAATGATTTGTAATCCGCACTGGTTACATAACTCTAATCTGGTATCGTAATGGAAACTATAATTGACAATCAACAAGTTAGGACGGCAAAAAAATTAAAAAAAATGTTCGGTCATATCGATTATAGAAATCCGCCAGAATTATGTCCTGTACGCGATGTATTGGCCTTGGCCTCTGACAAATGGAGTATTCTTATCATTCTATATTTAGGCTACTTTCCCGTGTTGCGTTTTAATAAGCTGAAAAAATATGTCTATGGTATTTCCAATAAGGTTTTGAGCGAACGCCTTAAGATGTTGGAGACCGATGGTTATTTGGTGCGTAAAATGTATCCCGAGGTTCCAATACGAGTGGAGTACAGCCTAAGCGACTTTGGTAAAAAATATGTAGAAAAATTAATTCAGTTAACGGAATGGATGCAGCTCAACAGTCCCAAAGTACTTCAGAATAAAGAAAAATTTCAAATAAAATAAAAATAGGTTTCAATTGCTGATAATTTCTTTTAAGAGAGCATCAACCCTTGTCCTGAGCGTAGTCGAAGGGATCAACCCTTGTCCTGAGCGTAGTCGAAGGAGTCAACGATTAATCCCAACCAATCATCATATACTTTATTTTGGCCGTGTCAGGAATTTGTACCGCTTCAATATCCGTATTGGCTTTATAGCGTAAACTAGCTGGAAGTTCCGTTTTATCAATAGTGAAGTATATATCATTATTCTTCAACAGAATTACCACGTTGTTCAGGGAAGTGATAATCTTTTTAATCTGATAGTGATCTTTAATATCCTTAAAGGTGCTATTAATATTTATCCCATCATCGGTAATGTATCTAGGGTCGTTAACCTTTACGTTTTGTACGGTTGGTATGCTGTCTGAATTAGGTGTTAAGGTTAAGAGGTGCGCGCCACCTTTTTCAAAAACCTTAATTTTACTGGCCCCACTTCCAAAATTTAATTTTACCGTATCCATAACTAGGGAATCTTCGGCATAGATGAGTTCTAAATCCCTGGCCAAAGTATTTTTATTCAGTTTTCCAACTTGGTCAGAAGAAAGTATAAAGTTGAGGTCTTTTTCCTCTTTGCACTGCGTTAACAGCACGCAAGAAAGAAGAATGATGATTGTTTTGATTGATTTCATGTACTACTATAATAATTTAAAATTAGCTGTGCTTATCATTTGGTTACTATTGCCTTTTTTCTGAAAAGGCGTAGCGGAAAACTTTTAACGCATTACTTTTTTCAATACTCCTAAAACACCCCTTATGAAGGTGGCACTAGTTAATACTTTAATAACAGGGTTTTGTCTGGTGCTTCTTCTTGTAGTTCTGCTTCTGGTCTTTGGCTTTGCCTTTTCCTTTGCGGCAAGAACTTCTGCTTTTTCAATTTTTTCATTTAAAATTTCATAGGCACTTTCCCTATCTATGACCTCTCCATACTTTTTTACGAGGCTTGACTTTTTAATAACATCCTTAAGTTCTTTTTCCGTAAGAATATCCATGCGGCTCATAGGAGCTCTTAATAAGGTTGCAGCTAATGGGGTTGGCCTACCTTTCTCATCTAGTGCAGAAATCAATGCTTCTCCAATACCAAGAGAAGTAAGGACTTCTTTGGTATTGTAGTATTCCGAAATAGGATAATTTTCAGCCGTCAATTTAATAGCTTTTCTATCTCTTGCCGTAAACGCCCTCAAGGCATGTTGCACTTTAAGGCCTAACTGTGCTAATACTTCGTTGGGAACGTCCGTTGGGTTTTGGGTAACAAAATAAAGGCCAATACCTTTAGAACGAATAAGCTTAACAATACTCTCTATCTGGTCCAATAGCGCTTTCGAAGCTTCCTTAAAGATAAGGTGAGCTTCATCTATAAAAAGTACCAATTCCGGTCTATCGCTATCACCTTGTTCAGGAAAATTGGCATAGATTTCTGCCAAAAGACTAAGCATAAAGGTCGAAAAAAGTTTTGGTCGGTCCTGAATATCCGTTAGTCTAAGAATATTAATATAGCCTCTTCCATTTTCGTCTATTCGGGTAAGATCGTCCACCTCAAATGACTTCTCACCAAAGAACAGGTCTGCACCCTGTTGCTCTAGCTCAATTATTTTTCTAAGTATAGTACCTGTAGAACTGGTAGAAATACGACCATAGTCCTTTGTGAATTCCGCTTTTCCGGCACCTGTGGCGTATTGTAAGACTTTTTTGAAGTCCTTTAAATCTAATAGGGGTAGCTTGTTGTCATCACAATATTTGAATACCACGGCAACAATTCCTTCCTGGGTTTCGGTAAGATCAAGAATTCTGGAAAGTAATGTGGGGCCAAATTCCGATACTGTAGCTCTCATTTTAACCCCGTCCTGCTCGGACAGGGATAGTATTTCCACAGGAAAACTTTTCGCTTCAAAAGGAATTCCGATTTTGGTATGGCGTTCATCAATTTTTGGATGACCTGGGCTGGGTTGTGCCAAGCCACTTAAATCTCCCTTTAAATCCATTAGCAACACAGGGATTCCCTTGTCGGACAAATTCTCTGCCAACACTTGAAGTGTTTTCGTTTTCCCAGTTCCGGTCGCTCCTGCAATAAGACCATGTCGGTTTAGCGTTTTCAGTGGTATTTTGACCAGTGCATCTGTAATGGTCTCTTCGCCAAGCATAGCCGCACCCATGGTAATGAAATCACCTTTGGTGGCATAGCCTTTTTCAATATGTGCAAAGAAATCTTCTTTGGAACCCATGATATTTATTTTTGATAAAAATAGCTGATTTCTGAGCAATACAAAAGCAGAAGTGCTCGGGGGTTATGAAATGTAATTAACACTACGTAATTTTAATTTACGTTTTGTAGGGGACATAAAACCTTCTCACTTAAAACTTCAGGGTTATAATTTTAAAAAGTGTTATTCCTATCTTTGCACGATGGATAAACAGGAGGTGTTAAAATTAGTGGAAAAGGGTTTGATGCTGCCTTTAATGGAGGAATTTTATACCATACAAGGAGAAGGTTTTCATAAAGGCACGGCGGCTTACTTTATACGTGTAGGGGGCTGTGACGTAGGGTGCCATTGGTGCGATGTTAAGGAAAGTTGGAACGCGGATACGCACCCCCCGACCCATATTGATTTTATCGTAGCCAACGCCGCAAAATACTCGGACACTATCGTCGTCACCGGAGGCGAACCACTAACTTGGGATATGGGACCTTTGACCTCCGCTCTTAAGAACAAAAATCTAAAAACACATATAGAGACGTCTGGAGCTTATCCGTTAACAGGTTTGTGGGATTGGATATGTTTATCGCCTAAAAAGAATAAATTGCCCAAAGGAGGTATATACGATGAAGCGCACGAATTAAAAATAATCATCTACAACAAGCACGATTTTATTTTTGCAGAGGAACAGGCTGCCCTGACTAATACCAATTGTATCCTTTATTTACAGCCGGAATGGAGCGTAAAAGATAAGGTAACCCCTTTAATCGTTGATTATGTGATGAAAAACCCTAAATGGAAGGTTTCGTTACAGACCCACAAGTATTTGAATATACCTTAAAGTCAGTATTCGGTAGTCAGCAGTCAGTAGTCAGTAGTCAGTACCCAGTAGCCATTAGTGAGTAGTCAGTATTCAGGAGTTGGGAGTCTGTAGTTGACTGTTAGGAATTAGCAGTAGATACACAGTTTAGAGAAAATAAGATTGGGATAATTCATCATCTTTTTCGAATTTCTACAATCTACACTTGTCCTGAGCGTAGTCGAAGGGATCAACCCTTGTCCTGAGCGTAGTCGATGGGATTAACCCTAGTTTATGGCATTAAATAGAAGAATCAACGTCCTCCATTAGCTTGTATATCTAAGATACACTCGGCATCTAGTCCAGGGGCGGCAGAACTTTTACCGGAGTTGGATTGTAATAGATTCAGAACACTTTGTCCGGAAAGGATGCAACCCGCTTTGACACCATCTTCATAACTGCTTGTAGAGGCTAATAAGTTAGACTTACCAGAAGAACCCCCAAATTGTAGCTCGGCCCTCATTAAACAACCTGGCACATTACAATGATTTAAAGCATCTTGATCTTCGTGATCATTAATGGCGGGAGTGCCCAAATTTACCAGCCCGAACAAATGTCCGAACTCATGATTTAAAGTGGCCGACTCAACATCTGCGTTGGAGATAAATGAACTCTGCGCAGCTAAACGTCTTACCGTGACTTCATGGATGATCATGGAGGTATTTCTATAGACGGCTCCAAGGGTAACACGCCCACCGTCCTCTTCGTCCCCGACAGAGGGGGCATCGGCAAAGTAAATGTAAATGCCCAAGGTTCTCCCATTATTGTACACCGTTCTGTTCTCACCCTCTAGTTCGGCAATTTCTTGCAAGGTAAGACTGTCTTCTTCTGGAGAATCTAGTTGTGTGAAAATCACTTCAATGTCCTCTTTAAAGGTATGCTGCCTAAGAAAATCGGTAAATTCTGTCATGGCAGCAGCCGTTGGTCTAAACCCGGTTACATGCGCAATTTCAATTTTGATCTTGTCAAAAGAGGCGTTGGAGAGAATGTCATTGGCAGAGTCTCCCGTGCCTTGAAGGTTAGCTGTTTTATCAATTTCTTGTTCCGGTTCTGGGGAATCATCACTATTCTGGCTACAGGAAAAAAACAACAGAAACAAACTAGATAGAAAAATACTTTGGAGCTTATTCATAATCTTTTTTATAAGGACTTAACGCAAAAAACGTGCCTGCTATTATTTTTTAATAGATAATCTAGCTAAATAGTCGTAATGTTCGCCTTCACTTACAAGTTCACAGGATAAATTGTTGCAAACTGCTGCGCGTTGCAGCGTATTAAAATCTAAATATAGCCAATTAAACGGTTCGCTTTTTTGTTGTTTGTATTCCATTTGAAACTGCACTTCTCCGTAATAGGATACGTTTTCGGGAATCCAATAACCGCCGTCCTCATCAGTTTCATACATGTAAATAATATCACTCGAATCCAGTATAATTTGTCCCCCAGGTTTCAAAAGTGATTTCAGTTTATTCAGAAATACATTTAGTCCACTAAGCGATTTACAAATCCCAATTCCGTTCATTAATAGGAGTAAAGTGTCAAAGGATGCTCCTTCAAAATTTAATAGACTCCCAAGGTGGGTATGCACTAAACCTCTGTTTTTACATACCGTTATAGCTCCGGGCGATTGGTCTAAACACGTAATCGTATACCCCTTATTTTGTAGGTATAACCCATGACTGCCGGCTCCACAACCAATATCCAGGATAGTACCCTTGCAAAGGGATAGTGCTTTCTGTTCAAGTAGCGGCATGGCATCAAAATCTCTAAACAGATAAGGCAGAGGCATTACATCTTCTTCCTCCAGGGAGGAATAGGTTTTAATATCTTCCGTGTAGTTTCCGTTTTGATAATCTAGAAGGGCGGTGCCAAAAATATCTTTCTTCAAATACGCTATTTTAAAAGTCAAAAATCACTTTTTTTAGAAGGACTTTGCTAGTTTTACGACATTATTATTCATTTTATGGAGCAGGTTCTAAGGGATTTACCTAAAAAGGCAAAGGACAAACATACTGAAAACAAAAAGTTTTTTGCAAAGCTTAAAAAAAGACCTCCCAAAAACTTGGATTACCTCATGCAGGAATTACATGAGAAAGAATTTGAACGAACAGACTGTCTTACCTGCGCCAATTGTTGTAAGACTACCGGACCACTTTTTACCAATGCCGATGTAGCCCGAATAGCCAAAAATTTTAGGATGAAACCCCAAAGATTCATTGAACAATATTTGCGGGTAGACGAGGAAAATGATTATGTTTTACAACAGGTGCCTTGCACTTTTCTTGGAGCGGATAACTTTTGTTCCATTTATGAAGTAAGACCTAAGGCCTGTAGGGAATTTCCACATACGGACAGGAAAAAGTTTCAACAAATAAGTCATCTTACGCTTAAAAATGTAGCTATTTGTCCCGCTGCGTTCAATATCGTGGAAGAGATGAAAAAGCTAACGGCTTTATAGGAGTAATATGAAACAGCCAAGCTTACACTAGTTTTGCGTGCTAGTACCCTTTTAGGTATATTTAGAACATGGAACAACTGCTCGCTTACTTTGAAAATATTCCACCGTTGCACCGAAGTCTGATCTTGGTGGGGGGCATCACTTTTTTTTGGATTTTGGAAGGTATTGTCCCTCTATTTAGTGTCAGATACAAAAAATGGAAGCATGCACTGCCTAATCTGTTCTTTACGCTGACCACTATTATCGTAAATTTCCCCTTAGCCTTTTTGTTGTTAAAGACATCTGATTGGACCATTCAAAATGATTTTGGGATTATCAATTGGCTGCCGGAAATGCCGCTATGGTTGTACGTGCTGTTGGGCATTATGTTATTGGATTTAATTGGCGCCTACACGGCGCATTTGGTAGAACATAAGGTAAAACCCCTATGGATGGTTCATTTAGTACACCATTCGGACCACAATGTGGACACTACTACGGCAAACAGACATCACCCGTTAGAAAGTTTAATTAGATACCTGTTTACCCTGCTTGGAGTCTTAATCGTTGGAGCTCCCGTAGGGATAATCATGCTCTACCAAAGTGTATCTGTAATACTGTCCCAATTTAATCATGCGAATATCAGCTTGCCGAGAGCGGTGGACAAGGCTTTGAGCTGGATTATTGTTTCACCGGATATGCACAAAGTTCACCATCATTTCGTATTGCCCTATACCGATAGCAATTACGGAAATATATTTTCTATTTGGGACCGTATGTTCGGCACCTATATGGAACTGGAACCTGAAAAGATTACCTACGGGGTGGATACTTTCCCCGATGAGAAGGAAAACTCAAGCATAAAAGGTCTTCTAAAACAACCCTTTCATAAATACAGAAAGCCTACACAAGTTCAAACCGATTAAGGGCCACATTCTCCTATTTCAACTAAGGGTAATTGTAGGTGTTGCTAGGGCAATAGCAAGCGCAGGCCTAGCTTTAAAGGGATTCAAAAATTCAAAGATTCAAAATCAAGCTAGCTAATCGTAAATAAGATATTGTTTTCTGATTTTATCGAACTTTTCCAAATCAGCCTGCCAAGTTAACTTGATTGCCGCTTCTGAAAGTCCTTCCTCAATTTGCTTTTGTAGTTTGATGGTTCCGGCGTGTTTTGTAAATCCATCGGTAAGAAAGAATTTAGATTTGTCAGTACAGTTCTTATAAGCTTCTAGTATCCATTTCAAAGTGAATTGGTTCATCCTCGGTGTTTTCGATAAATCCAGACCGTAGCAGGTTTTACCTTCCTCTTTGGGATATTTAGAGCCAAAATTAGGTTTTGGAACATAACTGAAGTCATACTTGGTAGTATCCAAAAAGGAAGCGCCATAACGCTGAAATTGGAATTCCGTACCGCGACCCGCATTAATATTGGTGCCTTCAAAAAGCCCGAGACTCGGATATAAGGTAATTGCAGTATCGTTAGGTAAGTTCGGAGAGGGCCGTATAACCAAATGGTATTCCATTTCTCGCGACCAGTTTTCCAAAGGAATAACCTTTAAATCTGCCTTTTTTCCGTTTGCCAACCACCTTTCCTCGTTAATCATCTTTCCATATTCGCCAATGGTCATTCCGTACACAAGAGGTATTGTAGTCATGCCCAAAAAATTGGTGTGTTCGGCCTCCATCGTTGGTCCGCCAATATAATGGGCATTTGGGTTTGGCCGGTCTAAGATGATAACCGGAACTCCTGCTTCGGCACAGGCCTCCATAACTAATTGCAAGGTGGCTATATAGGTGTAAAAACGAACGCCCACATCCTGAATATCAAAAAGCACCAGGTCGATGTCTTTTAGTTGTGCTTGCGTGGGCTTTCTGTGCTTTCCATGGAGGGATTTAATGGGCAAGCCCGTCTGGGTATCCGTTCCGTCCTTGACGTTTTCGCCAGCATCTGCCTTTCCACGAAAACCATGTTCCGGTGCAAATACTTTTTTTATATCCATTTGTAGACGCAAAAGGGAATCTACCAAATGCGTATACCCTTTTTCGTTGAATATAACACTGGTCTGATTGGCTACTACGGCTATCTTCTTACCTCGTAATAAAGGAAGGTAGACCTCGGTTCTATTGGCTGCGACTTTAATTTTTTCTGGAGGCGTTTTTGCTGGTATTTCTGTCGTATGTTCCGTTTTGGCAGTGGTGTTCTTTGATGGGTTTCCGCAGGAAGCACATATTAAAAACGATAATAAAACTGTACTTTTGAAATTGGATAAAAATAACATCATTTGAACCTAGAATATTTTATCGCCAAAAGGCTTATTACGGGTAAGGAGCATAAAATTAGTATTTCCGCACCAATAATAAAAATAGCTATTACAGCTATCGTCCTCGGTATCATTATGATGTTGATCGCCATTGCTACAGGTGTTGGTCTAAAGCATAAAATCAGGGAAAAAGTAACCGCTTTTAATGGACACGTCCAAATATCGAACTATGACAACAACAGTTCGGAAGTATCGGTAACCCCCATATCAAAAAATCAAGATTTTTATCCTGAATTTACCTCTGTTAACGGTATTGAACATATACAAGCAGTTGCCACAAAAGGAGGGATCATCCGTACTGCGGATACTTTTGAGGGAATCATCGCCAAGGGTGTGGGAGTAGATTTTAATTGGAGCGCGTTAGAGGAGTTTTTGGTAGAAGGAGCGTTGCCTAACTATGCCGATGATATTAGTGATGAAGTGCTTATTTCTCGTATTTCCGCTAGTCGTTTGGGTCTAAAAAACGGAGATTCTTTTTTTACCTTTTTTCTTAGGGACGACGATACCAATAAAATTCCCAACCAACGTAAGTTTACCATTAAAGGAATCTATGACAGCGGTTTTGAAGAAATTGATAGCAGATTCATCTTTATCGATATTCGTCATATTCAGCGCATGAATAAATGGGGTGCCGATGAAATTGGGAATTTTGAGGTTTTTTTGGAAAGCTTTGATGATATCGATAGCAAAAGTGCGGAAATCTACGGCAAAACAGTATCCAGTTTAGATACCCGAACCTTAAAGGATAAATACTATAAGATTTTTGAATGGATCGGTCTGTTCGATTTTAATATTGCTTTGATTATCGGTATTATGATCATTGTAGGAGGTATAAACATGATTACGGCACTCTTGGTCCTTATTTTAGAAAGAACCCCCATGATAGGTATTCTTAAAGCATTAGGCACTACGAATTGGAGTATTAGAAAAGTGTTCTTGTACAACGCAACTTATTTGATTGGGGTGGGGCTATTTTGGGGAAATCTTATCGGTTTAGCAATTATAACGTTACAGGATAAGCTAAAGCTTTTTAAATTTCCGAATCCTAAAGAGTATTATATAGAATATATACCAGTGCATATAGATGTGATGACGGTTATTTTATTGAATGTGGGTGTTTTAATATTATGCTTGCTGATGTTGTTGATACCGTCCTACATCATCACAAAAATTACCCCGGTAAAAGCGATACGATTTGAATAATGTGATCGTAGCGAAGAAGTTGAAAATATGAAAATGGAATACGCAGAGAATATATTGGAGACCATTGGAAATACGCCACTGGTAAAACTGAACAGATTAACGGCAGAACTTCCCTGTTTGGTTCTTGCTAAATATGAAACCTTTAACCCAGGGAATTCGGTAAAGGACCGTATGGCCTTACAGATGGTCTTGGATGCGGAAGCTGCTGGGGTTTTGAAACCTGGGGGAACCATCATAGAGGGTACTTCTGGTAATACGGGAATGGGTCTGGCCTTGGCAGCGACTATTCGTGGTTACAAGATGATTTGCGTCATCAGTGATAAACAGTCCAAGGAGAAGATGGATATCCTTCGAGCGGTCGGTAGCGAGGTTCATGTTTGTCCTACCGATGTTGCTCCGGAAGACCCTAGGAGTTATTATAGTACGGCCAAAAGACTGGCAAAGGAGATACCGAATTCTTGGTACGTGAATCAATATGACAATCCGTCTAATTGCAAAGCACATTTTCTGAGCACCGGTCCCGAAATTTGGGAACAGACGGCGGGGAAGGTCACTCATTTTGTCGTGGGAGTAGGCACGGGCGGTACCATTTCCGGTGTGGGGTCCTATTTAAAAATGAAGAACCCCAACGTAAAAGTATGGGGAATAGATACCTACGGTTCTGTCTTTAAAAAATATCATGAGACCGGTATTTTTGATGAGAACGAAATCTATCCCTATATCACGGAAGGTATCGGGGAGGATATTTTACCGCTAAATGTCAATTTTGGGGTGATCGATGGTTTTACCAAGGTAACGGATAAAGATGCGGCCGTATATACCCAACGTTTGGCAAAAGAGGAGGCCATGTTCCTAGGGAATTCCGCCGGTGCCGCAATTAAAGGTCTGCTGCAATTAAAAGAGCATTTTACAAAAGATGATGTTGTGGTGATACTGTTCCACGATCATGGGAGCCGCTATGTAGGGAAAATGTTCAATGACGAGTGGATGAAAGAAAAAGGTTTCTTAGAGTAGGCTATTTTTTCAGTATCTTAGAAATAAAAGTTCCATTATGAAGAAGGTTCCATCTTTAACATTAACAGAATACTATCGTTTATTGTTTTCTTGCCTTATTTTATTTTTGTGGGGTTGTAGTTCAGACAGTTCAGTGCCTGTGGAAGAAGAGGAAGACATTGAAGACCCGGTGGTAAGTACACTGCCATTGATAGCTATTTCTACAAACGGCAATGAAATTGTGGACGAACCAAAGTCCGATGCTACTTTCATCATCTCAAAGGAAGATGTGGTTTCCTATGAGGGGAACATGGGTATAGAGATTAGGGGAGCTACTTCTCAATTTTTTCCGAAAAAATCTTTTGGATTTGAAACAAGGGATGCTGCAAATGAAGACTTGGATGCATCACTTCTGGATTATCCGGAGGAAGAGGATTGGATTCTTTACGCGCCATACAGTGATAAGTCTTTGATGCGGAATATGCTGGTATATGATCTGTCTCGGGATATGCAACGCTATGCAAGTAGAACACAGTTTGTAGAAGTTTCCATCAATGGTGTGGATCAAGGGGTTTATGTATTTATGGAGAAGCTAAAACGAGATGCCAATCGTATCGACATAAATAAACTTAAAGAAGATGAGAACGACGGAGAGGATCTCACGGGCGGTTATATTCTGAAGATTGATAAAACAGCAGGTACTAATTTGGGAGAGGGTTATAATGACGAGAATTCTTTCGTCTCCAATTACGCGCCGCGCAACGCTGCATTAGATCAGGAAATCTATTTCCTCTACGAAGAACCGGATGCGGAGGATATTACAGCTGCGCAAAAGGACTATATCTCTAACTATATGGCAGAATTTGAAGCCGCATTGGCTTCGGACAATTTTGCCGATATGGAAACAGGTTACGCTGCTTACATCGATATAGACAGTTTTATTGACTTCTTTATTTTAAATGAACTTTCTAACAATGTAGATGGTTATCGTCTAAGCACCTTTATGCATAAGGATAAAAACGATAAACTGAAGATGGGACCCATATGGGATTTTAATTTGGCCTTTGGAAATGCAGATTATTGTGATGGCGGCGCTACTAACGTTTGGGCGTACCGGTTTAATGAGCGTTGTCCGGAAGATTTTTGGCAAGTACCTTTTTGGTGGGAGCGACTTATGGAAGATCCTGCTTACGTTTCCAAGTTAAAAAAAAGATGGGGGCAACTCCGTGGAGGGTCACTATCCAATAGTGCCATTTTTGGAAGAATAGATACTTACACAACGGCTTTGAACCAACCTGGTGCCGCTGAAGCTAATTTTAATCTCTGGCCTGTTCTTGGAACGTACGTATGGCCTAACAACTTTGTTGGTAATACCTATGCGGAAGAGCTCAATTATCTAACCGATTGGATAAACGACCGCCTTAGCTGGATGGATACTCAGATAGACGCGCTCTGAGCGAAAATTTAATGAATAGTACGCGATGACAGAACTTAGTTTAGGAAATCAATCCGTGAAAATCGATAAAGGGGAACTGGTAGGGTACGTAGTTACTGGCCACCAATTCATACACCAAAAAGGGAGTCCAGGGTGGCGTAATGCCGATACGGAAATGTTTCCCGTTATTGGACCAACTAACGAGGCTAATTTTAGGGTAGCGACTCCAAAAGGCGATGCGGTACAGGACCAACACGGCCTACTAAGGGAAATGGTGTACGAAGAAAAACATCAAACGACAACAAAGGCCGTATTCGAGAAAGGGTACAAAGCTCACACGCAGGTCAAAAATTCTAAATTTCCAGTAAAATCTACGGAAGTACAATTAACATGGCCTTACGATTTTCAATTTCAGAAGTCTTTTGAACTGAAAGAAGACGGGTTAGAAGTGGTCTTTACCATTACTGGCGAAGTAGGGATGCCATTTATGTTGGGGTACCATCCCGCCTTTAACCTTACAACATCGAACCCTGTAATCACGACTTCAAAAGGGAGTGTTACGTTAGATGAGGTCATGGCCGTTGGGAGCAGGGCTTTTCATGTGGCAGATTGTGAAAAAATTCTATTGAAGGACGAAAAGTCCCTAGAGATTACAACAGAAGGATTTGGAAATTTTATGCTGTGGACAGAGGTTTCCAATATGGTCTGCATAGAGCCCATTAGCTTTTACCCCTATGCTGTACCCCAAAACCAACTGCATTTGGGTTTTGAAGAATTGTCTGAAGAGCCTAAAATCTTTAAAGTACTGCTGAAACCCTTATAGCATAACCCTCTTACCATTTACCTAAGAAATGAAAAAGATAATAGTCATACTTACCATTGTTTTAAGCCAAGCTATGTGCGCACAAGAAAAACCGGACCCTGAGACGTTTTATGCTACCATTCCGGAAGCACCGGAAGAATATACGCCCGGCACGGTAGTGTCTCGGATGATAGATGGTCTCGGCTTTAGGTATTATTGGGCCACTGAAGGTTTAAGAGAGGTAGACCTAGCGTATAGACCAACGGCAGAATCGAGAACTTTGGCGCAAACCATGGACCATTTATACGGATTGTCCAGAACAATAGTCAATTCGGCAAAACAGCAACCTACGGATTACACACAAAAGCAATCGGAATTAAGCTTTAGCGCCAAAAGAAACGCGACCTTGGAAAATTTTAGAATAGCGAGTTCCTTGTTTCTAAAGTCGGCGGATTTATCGCAACATAAGCTCGTATTCATTCGCCCCCAAGGGAGTTCCGAATTTCCATTTTGGAACCATATCAACGGACCAATAGAAGATGCCGTTTGGCACGCTGGCCAGGTGGTGGTGCTGCGCAGGGCATCAGGGAACCCGATCAATCCTAAAGTGAACGTATTTTTAGGAAAACTCAATGAGTAGCGTAGGTATCTTATTCCACATAGTATTCGCGAAAAGACGCTTAAGCTAACGAAGCGCGTTTGTACTGTCAAGATTGATTAACTTTGCAAGGTGCAACGTATCTTTCCTATTTTAACGTGGTTGTCTACCTATAAGAGGGCCTATTTCCTAAAGGATTTAATTGCAGGCTTAACGGTAGGTATAGTGCTGGTGCCTCAAGGTATGGCCTATGCGATGATTGCCGGGCTACCACCGGTTTACGGTTTATACGCTTCACTTTTTCCGGTTATTACCTATGCATTTTTAGGAACCTCTAGAAAAATTGCAGTCGGTCCCGTAGCTATGGATTCCTTACTTGTCGCTGCTGGACTTGGAACATTGGCCATATCGGGAGTGGAGAACTATATTGCAATGGTCGTGGTTCTGGCCTTGATGGTAGGTGCCATTCAGTTTTTGTTGGGACTGTTCCGAATGGGTTTTCTAGTCAATTTCCTATCCAAACCCGTGATTAGCGGTTTTACTTCGGCCGCAGCGGTAATTATTATCCTTAGCCAATTAAAGCACTTGTTAGGCACAGAAATAGCGGGTAGCAACAAGTTTCATCAACTCCTTCAAAATGCAATTCAAAAATTTGGGGATACTAATCCCTATGATTTGGGTATTGGACTCTTGGGTATCGTATTGATAATTATATTTAAAAAATGGAATAAAAACATACCTATTATTCTAGTCATCGTAGTCCTTGGTATCCTAGGAGTATATCTGTTGGATTTAAAAATATATGGGATAGAACTTGTGGGCGAGGTCCCGCAAGGATTACCGTCGTTTACAGTTCCGGATGTAAAGTTGGAATATGTACAAAGCTTATGGCCAATTGCCATAGCCCTAGCTTTGGTGGGTTATCTAGAGGCCGTCTCTATTGGCAAGGCATTAGAGGAAAAAGACGGGGAAGAGACTATCGTATCAAATCAAGAATTAATTGCTCTGGGAACATCTAACATGATCGGGGCCCTTTTTCAGGCGTACCCCGTGACGGCCAGTTTTTCCCGCTCTGCTATTAATTATGAAACGGGTGCAAAAACACTATTGTCCACTTTGTTCAGTGTTGCGCTAGTGGTGATTACCTTACTGTTTCTAACCCCGGTTTTCCAGTATTTGCCCAATGCCATCTTAGCCAGTATTATCATGGTTTCCGTTTTTGGTCTTATAGACGTGAAATATGCGAAAAGTCTTTGGACCAATAGAAGGG
This sequence comes from Maribacter sp. MJ134, assembly GCF_003970695.1. Lineage (NCBI taxonomy): Bacteria > Pseudomonadati > Bacteroidota > Flavobacteriia > Flavobacteriales > Flavobacteriaceae > Maribacter > Maribacter sp. MJ134. The sequence goes on along the minus strand of NZ_CP034570.1, from coordinate 2,028,769 downwards.
ATGAGTTTATCATTCTTATCATCACTTTTTTAAGTACACTTTTCATTGGTATCACCGTGGGTATTTTGATTGGGGTACTTTGTTCACTATTGCTGATGGTATATCGCACTTCAAACCCGCATTTTGCAGAGCTAGGAAATATCAGAAATTCGGATTATTACAAGAATATCAGGCGTTTTGGAAATGAGGTTCAGGTAAGGGAAGATTTATTGATTGTGCGTTTTGATGCGCAATTATATTTTGGTAACGCCGCCTATTTTAAAAAGGAACTGCTACGGCACGTAGCGGCAAAGGGAAATCCCTTAAAGGCCGTTATTTTAAATGCCGAAGCCATAAACTATATTGACGCTACGGGAGCGGATATGTTAACAAAGCTCATACATGAAATACATGCTATGGGATTACAGTTTTACATTGCAGGAGCCATAGGTCCTACTCGGGATGTCATTTTTAGTTCGGGAATCATCAATGAATTGCACAGGGAATATCTTTTTGTAAAGACCAAGGAAGCAGTGTCGTTCTACGATGATCCTAACAAGGTTTCTATCGTGGGGTGCCGAGTGGCCTATGAAAACAGTAGAAAGAATTGACAATTGTCATAAAACAATAAGGGGTAATTCCTTTATTTTTGTAATAGTCAGTACGCCATTTTTTAATCGTATAATAGATTTTAGGCGTTTGCGCCGTGATGATATCAAAAGAAAAGCAATATGAAAATAGAACAGATTTATACCGGATGTTTGGCACAGGGTGCTTACTATATTGAAAGTGAAGGTGAGGTTGCCATTATTGACCCCTTGCGTGAAGTAACACCCTATATAGAGAGGGCCAGAAAAGCCAATGCTACCATAAAATATATATTCGAGACGCATTTCCATGCCGATTTTGTCAGTGGTCATGTAACCCTTTCCAAGGAGACCGGTGCTCCCATAATTTACGGTCCTACGGCGAACCCATCGTTCGACGCCATTATCGCCAAGGATGGTCAGGAGTTTCATTTGGGGAAGCTTACCATAAAGGCACTTCATACGCCAGGTCATACCATGGAGAGTACTACCTATCTTTTGAAGGATGAAAATAACAAAGACCATGCGATTTTTTCTGGTGATACTTTATTTCTGGGTGATGTAGGTAGACCGGATTTAGCACAAAAAGCTGCACACCTTACACAGGAACAGTTGGCAGAAACGCTATACGATAGCTTACGGAACAAGATAATGCCCTTGGCGGACGATGTTATTGTATACCCTGCCCACGGAGCGGGATCGGCCTGTGGTAAGAATATGATGAAAGAGACCGTGGACACCTTGGGTAACCAGAAAAAGATGAACTATGCCCTACGGGCGGATATGACCAAGCAGGAGTTTGTCAAGGAAGTAACGGACGGACTTTTGCCTCCTCCCAAATATTTTCCGCTTAACGTAAAGATGAATAAAGAAGGATATGAAGATATTTCCGAGGTCTTAGATAGGGGAATGAGGGCGTTGACGCCAGAAGCGTTCGAGTTCGCCGCAAATGAAACTGAGGCTTTGGTGCTTGATGTTAGGACGCAGGCCGCATTTGTTGAACAACACATCCCCAGGTCTATATTCATTGGCCTAAACGGGGATTTTGCTCCGTGGGTCGGTGCTTTGATAGCAGACACCAAACAACCTTTACTATTGGTTATACCCCAAGGCAAAGAAGAGGAGGCGGTCACGCGATTATCAAGAGTTGGTTTTGATGGTACAATCGGCTACCTAGAAGGCGGATTAGATGCATGGGTAGCTGCCGGAAAAGAGACAGACAAGATAACATCGGTACCGGCTTCGGAGGTCAAAGCAAGATTGGCCAGGGAGGAAGTTCCTGTATTCGATGTTAGAAAAGAAGGAGAATTTCTTTCCGAACATTTGGAAACGGCAAAACATACTCCACTGAGTAATCTGAACAGCTATCTTGCCGATTTTCCGGAGAAAGAACCGTTCTTCTTACATTGTGCCGGAGGTTACCGATCTGTAATCGCTGCCTCAATTTTAAAGAGTAGGGGTATTCACAACCTAATAGACGTGGCAGGTGGTTTTGGAGCATTGAAAAAAGAAGGCCTAAAGATGACGGATTATGTTTGCCCTAGTACCTTATAGCCCCTAAGGTTTTGTTATCGGGTTATAAAAATTGAATATACACATTTGTTTAGCCTAAAATATTCATTATTTTAGGCTTTTCTTTGACAAATCATTAAATGTTAATAAAAACTTAATGATTCGTTAAATTTTTAAAATTATTATTAATACCTTTAAGTAGGATTTGTATTACAGTAATGATTAAAAATTTTATTGAGAGAATAGGAGCAATGAATTGTGTATTGCTTTTGGTAGTCTTATCCATAATTGTAGTATCCGAGGTTTTGTTTCTCAGTGGAAAAAAGTTAGATGCCATTTTTATAGCTTTCTGGGCACCTACGATCCTTGGTTTTATGAATTACTTGAAATATAAGAAGTAGTGGATTTTGTTTTGTTATATTCGATTTTCGTGGGAATCATATTTATGGTATGGTTTCTCTTTGTAGTTCGTATGTATAAAAAAATGGACGACTAATGCTACCACGCGCCTAATTTTTCTTGACTAACTTCAATAATCCTATCCGAATTTTTACGCGCAAAGGACTCCACTAAGCGTTGTGTTTCCAATGTATTTTTTTGTGGGATAATATAAAAGTCCAAATCGTTTGGCTCTTTTACTTGTATATCGCTAGGTACAAACCCATATCCTGCATACATACCGTTCACAACCGAAACAAAAGCCATTTCTTCCTCGGTTCTACCCTTCAGTTTTAAAAAATAATCGCTGCTGCTGTTCTTTAGTGTTGTAATGGCCTGCAGTACCCTATTATTATACGCTTCCAAATGCGCTAGGTCGGTACATATGCCCATACACTGTTTTATCTTGTAATGCGAGCATGAGGTGATGTTTTCCTGCAAATGGCAATACTTAGGACATAGACCGTTGGCTTCACAGAAAGCTTCCATAAAAATGCGGCATTCTGTGGGACTATAAAAAATGGCCAGCGGACTAGGAACCATTTTTAATTTATTGAAGGCTAGATGAAGTATTCCATTCCGGTCTTCGTAAGAGAAGATGCCATATTGCTGAATGATTCTTTTCTGGGCCCTATTGTATTTGGGATAATGCTTTTTTATTTCACTGGATTCTAATAGAAGAGCAATCAATTCGCTTCCGGTTTCTTCAAAATCAAGGAATGCGGTCTCCCCGCAAAGCGCAATTTCTTTAGTGGCCTTGTCATAAAAATGACTCAGAACCCTTTTCTTGATATGTATCGCCTTTCCTACGTAGATTATCTTTCCTTTGGCATCCTTAAAGTAGTATACTCCAGGTGTGGCGGGTAATTTTTCAAATTCTATTTTTGGTAGGGCAGGAGGCAAGGTTGCTTCTTGGGAGCGCGCATTAAGAAAGGTTTTAAAGACAGGTTCCGCATCAGGAGTCCGTAGTAATTTATGAAAAAGTAATACTGTTGCATGAGCGTCTCCGCGAGCTCTGTGGCGGTCCGTTAGCGGAATACCCACAGCAGAGCATAACTTGCCTAAACTATAGGAATTATACCCGGGCAATAGTTTTCTGGATAAACGTACGGTGCATAATTTTTTTCTAGAAAATTCCAGACCAATTCCTTTGAACTCATTTTTAATGACGTTGTAGTCAAAATTTACACTGTGTGCAACGAAAATAGTATCCTTGGTTATCTGAAGTATCTTAGGTGCAATTTCTTCTAACTTGGGCGCATCCCTTACCATGGCATTATCAATACCCGTAAGGCCGGTAATGAAATAAGGAATTTCGCATTCGGGATTTACAAGGGAATTAAATTCATCCACTACCTCATGTCCATCAAATTTAAAAATGGATATCTCGGTGATGCGATTGCCTTTAATTCCGTTTCCGGTTGTTTCTATATCTACTATGCTATACAATGAGAGTGCTTTACTTTTCTTGTGTTCGGTATCAATTTATTCAATAATTAAAATCTAAATTTCACCACGTTTAGGTCGAAATTAATATTGGTTTCTTTCTTATACCTCGGTGGTTTACCCCGAGGCCCTTTACTACTTCTAAGCCTTCTTTTCCAAACGGACTACAACGGACTTACTTATTGGAGTATTGCTACTACGCGCAAAGTGATTATGGGGAATGACCATATTCGTTTCTGGAAAATATGCCGCCAAATTTCCTTTGGGTATATTGTAGGGAATCAATAAAAATTGTGCTGCCCTTCTTTCAATATGATCATAATTACTAATCAAATCAACAACATCTAGTTTTTTAAAACCATGGTTTACCATATCGGTTTCGTTCATAAAAAGTACTCTGCGTTCATTGTATATACCGCGATACCGGTCGTTTAGACCATAAATTGTGGTGTTGAATTGGTCATGGGACCTAAAGGTCATCAGTAGAAATTCATCCGGTTCTATTTTGTGATCAGCAATTGCACAGGTGCTAAATTGCGCTTTGCCATGGGGTAGTTTGCTAAAATCAAGCTCCTTTACATTGTTCGGCAAGTAAAAACCACTGCCTTCGGATTTTTCGGTGACATTGTTAAAGCCTTTGATGGTCTGTGAGATTTTATCCCTGATGAAATCATAATCGGTTCCAAAATCCCGCCATGGAACGCTGTGATTTTTGCCTAGTACGGCGTGAGCAATTTCACTAATTATTTCGGGTTCGCTTTTAAGGTTGTTCGATTTTGGGGTCAACATACCCTTGGTACGGTGCACCTTACCCATGCTATTTTCAACGGTTAAAAAACGAGGGCTACCATTTTTACTATCCTTTTCGGAACGTCCTAGCGTGGGTAGAATCAAAGCCTTTCTTCCGGTAATGAGATGACTGCGGTTTAGTTTGGTACTTATCTGTACGGTTAATGAACAGTTTTGAAGCGCCTCAGCGGTGTATTTGGTATCCGAAACGGCGGAAACGAAGTTGCCGCCCAAGGCCATAAATACCTTTGCTTTTCCATTATGCATTGCTTCAACGGCATTAACGGTATCTAGACCCTCATCATCAGGCGGAGTAAAACCAAATACGTTTTTGATGGAGGTGTTCAGCTCTGGAGAAACGTAGTGCATAATTCCTACGGTACGGTCTCCTTGTACATTGCTATGTCCACGCACGGGGCAAGTACCGGAACCAGGTTTCCCTAAACTACCTTTAAGTAGTAACAGGTTTACGCACTCTTTTATGTTGTCCACGCCATTTTTATGTTGGGTGAGTCCCATGGCCCAGCAGATAATTATCTTATTTTTTTTAGCTAATAGGGAGACGACCTTGTCGACTTTCTCTTCCGGAACTCCACATATTTCAAGAAGTTCATCGGTAGAGTAAGAACTTAAACCCTCTAAAAAGGATGCATATCCATGGGTATAAGCTTCAATAAATTCATGGTCGAACACGGTTTTGTTTTTAGCATCAAGAGCTGCCAGTTTTTTCATGATGAGCTTCAGTAAGGCAACATCTTGATTTATCTTCACTTGAAGATGAATGTCCGTAACGGATATGCCTTTAACTAGACCTGTTAACTTTTGAGGATTTTTAAAACGGATAAGACCAGCTTCCGCAAGGGGATTGATACTAATGATTTTTCCGTCATTATGCTTACATTTTTCGAGTGCGGATAACATCCTAGGGTGATTTGTTCCCGGATTCTGTCCCATAACGATAACTACCTCTGCTTGGTCAAAATCTTCTAAGGTTACAGAGCCTTTACCGATACCTAAGGTTTCAGATAGGGCCACGCCGCTACTTTCATGGCACATGTTGGAACAGTCCGGCATATTGTTGGTGCCAAACGCCCTGGAAAACAGTCCATATAGGAAGGCCGCTTCGTTACTGGACCGTCCTGAAGTATAAAAAATGGCCTCGTTGGGCGACGTTAGGTTTTTCAGTTCCTCGGCTATAAGCACATAAGCGTCCTCCCAGGTTATGGGCTCGTAATGTAGGCTATCTTCTTTAAGGACCATTGGTGTTGTAAGACGCCCACTTTTACCAATTTTAAAATCGGACCACTGTGAAATTTCATTGACACTGTATTTTTTGAAGAAAGCCTCATCAACCTTTTCGTAAGTTGCCTCTTCGGCTAAGGCCTTAGCGCCATTTTCGCAATACTCCGCTATTTTGGAAGGCTTCTCCGGGTCTGGCCACGCACAACCTGCACAGTCGAATCCTTCTTTTTGGTTCATCCGTGCCAATGTTGAAAGGGCTTCTAAAGCTCCCATTTCCTTAAAGGTATGTTGCAAGGCTACCTTTACGCCAAGGGCACCTGCAGCATAGTCCATGGGCGCTTTTAGTTGAATTCCTGTAAAGTCTATTTTTCCGGTCAAGGAAACATCTCGGTGGATTGTTTTCGGCATCAAAAAGTACTTAAGGGAGTAATTTACCCTAAGATATTACAAAAGACTTGGATTAAAAATTGTTTTAAATAATTACAGGTTCACGATAAAGAACACCTACAGTGCAAGACTTGAACTATATAAGTCTTCGGTTAACTCTTTAGAATCGAATCTTAGTTTCGTTCCGATTAAGGTGTGGTAAGAGTAGTTGTGTTATTTGTTTCAGATTCAGTCTCCTTAAGTGCAACGGCATCCTTCGCCTGTAAAGTACTGTCAAGTGACACTTTAGATTCTCCTAGGACAACATAGTCGGAGACCAAGTCATAATTTTTGCTACAAGAAATACTTAGGGAGGAGAATAAAATTACTAATACAACAATGATTGGGAATCTTGAAAGGGAAACTCGCATTAGACCAGCGGGATTATAGGGTTCTTTTTCTAGAACTCTAAAGTATAGACGAAATTTGTTTTTGCGATAAAATGCATGCTTTTTTCGATGAAATGCACGAAAAAGTTATCATCAAGTGTTGTTGATAACTTTACGGATTGGCTATTGTAACTTTTACATTAAGTATTTTACCCTCCATTTTGATTGCACTTTTAGTTTCCCCCGATTTTAAAACGCAATGTCAATGAAGGGCTTTGTTTATTCAGTTATCGGCTATGAATTTGTTTATCCAGTCCTTGTCAAGAATCTTGGATCTTCTATGAAGCTTTAGGATAAGTGCAAGTTCTCTTTCGGTAAGTTCGTAGGCTATTTTCAAAGATTTAACCTTCTTTTCTCCTAAGTCACGTAAAAAATCTAACTCCGTCTGATGTTCTTTTTGGGTCACCCGTTGCGCTAATATCATCCTAGTAATCTTTATTTTTTGCTTACATACGTAAGCAATACTGTTTAGGTTCGAAAATAGTTCAGCACATACTTCTTTGTAATACCCAGTTGTAGGTATTTTTTTGACTATTGTTGCATATTCGAGTATTGGGCCTAGGTGTTTTGGTCAGAGTAAACTTTAACGTCGAGTCGGAGGAATTAGCTACGTTGTTCCCTGTGGCTTCCGTCCTGCAAATACAACTGTTAAGGCTAAATGTAGCCTTGATGACTAAAAATAAAAATCCCAAACAAGCACGCTTGATGGGATTTTATGTTTTAAGCCAATTCACAGTTGTGAGTGATAGTGGAGCCGGAGGGATTCGAACCCTCGTCCAAACAAGCAACGCCAGTGCTTTCTACATGTTTAGTTTCCGATTAATTTTCGACGCAGGCCTGACCGGAAACGGCCTAACAAACGCTTAACTTCTTAAGTTTTAGTGTTATTGCCAAAGCGAACAACAACCTTATGTTGACTTTTCTGGTGCTCCTAAATGGGTCGCCATCAACAAGGGCTACCCAGGAACATCTCGCTTCCCTACCTTGTAGGGACGAGGCAAATCCTACTATAATTCAGATTATGCGGCAAGAGCGTAATTGTTTTCGCCAATTAAAAGTGTGAAATATGAGATTAACGAGCTGTATCCCAGCGCTCGACATGCTTACAATGCCATTGGTCTCGCTGTCAAAACCAGTCGGCCCCTTCAATGAGATAGGTAAACTATACTTACCGTAATCGAATTGAACCCTGAGCGTAGCCGAAGGGTCTCATCGACCGGATAGGCGTTCAGAAATTCAATTCTTCCCAATGATTTTTTTCAAAGAACATATCGTACCCGAAGCTATATCAGATACATAAGTAGTATTGTTGTCTAACGTCTACTTTGGCGTTACCCTTTTTTTTAAAAAAGGGTCGGGCTTTTGGCTATACATGGTATTTGCCGCTATCCTTAACGCGGGCAGCAAAGCTAACAAAAACTTGCGAACTTTACGCTCAACCTAGCCGAAGTGCCTGCTATTTGCTACATTTAGGTCAAAATTCATACCAAAAGAGCATACATGAAGTTCGGAATCATAAGAGAACGTAAGAATCCCCCGGATCGCAGGGTAGTACTATCGCCAGAGGCCTGTCAAAAAGTCCTGTCCACCTATAAAGATGCTAGTATTATCGTGGAGCCTTCACCTATTCGTACCTTCAAGGATAGCGATTATGAAAAAGCGGGAATTACCGTAGCTCCAGAAATGGAAACCTGTGACGTTCTAATTGGGGTAAAAGAAGTCCCTATCAAAAATTTGATTCCCAACAAACAGTATTTTTTCTTTTCACATACCATAAAGAAGCAACCCTATAACCGGGACTTGCTTCAGGCTATTTTACAGAAAAATATAGAACTATATGACCATGAGGTCATCACCAACGAAAAAGAACAACGCCTAGTGGCTTTTGGAAGGTACGCGGGTATCGTAGGTGCCTATAACGGCTTTAGGGCTTACGGTCTTAAATATAATTTTTTTAAACTACCTAAGGCGGAGACTTTGACGGATCAGCAAGAATTGATTTCAGCATTGAAAAAAATAACACTCCCCAATATTAAAGTGCTTTTAACGGGTAGGGGAAGAGTAGGTAATGGTGCTAGGGAAATGCTAGACGGTATGGGTATGCGACGTGTTAACGTTTCCGAATATTTAGAGGAGGACTTTCGGGAGCCCGTGTATTGCCAAATAGATGCGTCGGAATATAATAAGCGTAAGGATGGCGTGCGTGGCAATAAGGCCGACTTTTTTGCAAATCCTCAAGAGTATAAATCCAACTTTTTTCGTTTTGCAGCGGTAACGGATTTCTACGTTGCCGGTCATTTTTATGGAGAAGGAGCACCCTATTTATTTACTCGGGAAGATGCCAAACACCCCGATTTTAAAATCAAAGTTGTCGCAGATGTGAGCTGTGATATCGATGGTCCCGTAGCCTCTACAATAAGACCCTCTACCATTGCCGACCCCATTTACGGTTACGACCCACAATCCGAGTCCGAGACCAATTTTACCGATCCCGATGCCATCGCTGTTATGGCCGTCGATAATCTTCCTTGTGAATTACCCAGAGATGCTAGCATAGGTTTTGGAGAGGCATTTCTTAAGAACGTTATACCCGCCTTCTTTAATGGGGACAAAAACGGGGTATTACACAGGGCTCGTATGACCCAAAATGGCAAATTAACGGAGCGTTACAGCTATTTGCAGGATTATGTAGATGGGAAGGAGTAAGTAAGTTTCTATGAGTGTTTTTGATTTAGGTACGTACTGTCAGTTCGAGTGAAGTCCTGAAAGAGACTTTGTATAAAGAACTTTAAGAAACACGTTTGCTTTTCGATATTAATTTTTTTCGTTCACTTCGACTCCGCTCAGTGACCGCCCAGAAAATTCACTCGAAGTGACAAAGTGTTTTTGATTTAGGCATGAACCGTCAGTTCGAGTGAAGTCCTGAAAGAGACTTTGTATCGAGAACGCTTTGGTACACGGTTAGCTTCTCTCCCGAAGCGTCGGGAACTAATTTTCTTCGTTCACTTCGACTCTGCTCAGTGACCACCCAGAAAATTCACTCGAAGTGACGTCTCGTTTTTCTTTTTGTCAGTTCGAGTGATCTGCTGACAAGCAAATAGTATCGAGAACGCTTTGGTACACGGTTAGCTTCTCTCCCGAAGCGTCGGGAACTAATTTTCTTCGTTCACTTGGACTCCGCTCAGTGACCGCCCAGAAAATTCACTCGATTTGACTGATGCATTTTTATAACTCCATTTATGCAAAAACTTGTAAATTGTAGTTAGATAAATTTCACAAATGAATCCTGCCGAAGCTTACATTTTAAATCAAACAGAACCTTACCAAAGTATATTGCTATACCTACAATCTACTATCGAGCGCATGATTCCTGATGTTCAGTTAAAGTTTAAATGGAACATTCCTTGTTTCTATTGCGAGGGTTCGCCCATTTGCTTTCTCAATGCGGTGGTAAAAAAAGGTTATGTAGATGTAGGTTTTTGGAATTCGGCACATTTTACCAAGTACCTAGACCAATTAGTCTCCGATAACCGCAAAGTAGTTCGTTCTTTAAGATACCGTTCGCTAGAGGAAATAGATAATGAACTTTTAATTGCCGTCCTGCAAGAAGCCTATAGCCTAAGAATGAAAGGTTTTTATAAAAAAAAGTAAAAATTCTTCTCTAAAGGGTATTCATTACCCCCCTTATGGCCACTAAATCGGTTAATAATTTCTCTAGCAAACTTAAATCCAACATATTAGCGCCATCACTTTTTGCGTTTGCAGGGTCAAAATGGGTTTCAATAAAAAGTCCGTCTACACCAGCGGCAATACCTGCCCTTGCCATGGTTCCTATAAGCGCCGGTCTTCCGCCCGTTACTCCAGAGGATTGGTTGGGTTGTTGTAGGGAATGGGTTACGTCTAAAACTACGGGTGCATATTGCTTCATGGTCGGTACGCCCCTAAAATCTACCACCATATCTTGATACCCGAACATGGTACCACGATCTGTAATAATAGCCTGTTGGTTGCCCGTTTCCGTTACTTTGGTCACGGCATGTTTCATACTTTCCGGACTCATAAACTGTCCTTTTTTGATATTTACGGTTTTTTCCGTTTTCGCCGCGGCCACCACTAGGTCCGTCTGCCGTGCCAAGAATGCAGGAATCTGCAGTACATCTACATATTCCGCCGCCATGGCCGCATCTTGTTCGGTATGGATATCGGTTACGGTCGGGACATTAAAGGTTTCGGAAACCTTGCGTAATATTTTAAGTGCTTTTTCATCACCGATACCCGTAAACGAGTCTAGCCTACTGCGATTGGCTTTTTTAAAACTACCCTTAAAAACATACGGAATATGTAGTTTATAAGTGATGGTAACCACATGCTCCGCAATGCGTAATGCCATATCCTCACCTTCAATGGCACAAGGTCCGCAGAGAAGAAAAAAATTCTTTGAATCGGTATGTTTAAGTTGGGGTATTAGAGACAGGTTCATTTTGGCTTTAATTTAATAGAACAAAGATACTATTTTAAGCTGCTTTCTGTTGTATAAAGGTACTATTGTGATAAACCCAAATCTACAAATGATACCGCAACGCATACTGCTCAATTTACTACTGCTCTTAACTGCTGCCCAGGCAATGGCACAGTTTGGTAAAAATTGTGAGTTACGCCAGTTCAAGGTAAATCTTTTAAACCCGGGTTTGGAGTACGAAATGGCACTTGGCGTTAATACTACCCTGGACATTAAGGCCGGTCTGCAAGTAGCGTTGGACCCGCTGCTTCCGGATGTGTATAAAGAATTCGGTTTTTTTCCGGCGGTCGCTGCGCAATACCGCTACTATTATAATTTTGAAGCACGCCAGCGAAACAGAAGAACGATTTATGGGAATTCTGCCAACTATATTGCGCCAGCTGTTGCTGCATTTTTTCCAGATACCCGTACTATCAATGATGAAGTGGTTAAAGGTGCTTTTGGATATGCCGGAGTTGTAACGGGTATTCAACGTAGTTATAACTCCGGATTTAATTTTTCTTTTGACGCTGGGGCCGCTTATTACCTTGGCAATTTTGAGGGCGCCATTTATCCTGTGGTGAACGTAGGAATCGGATGGATTTTCAGTGAAAAACGTTGGTGCGTGGGTCGATAAGTTAGTTGGTAGCGGGTAGTTTTTAGAGGGTAGCGGGGTAGCAGGAGTTTTATGTTAAGGGTTGGTCATTCCTAAAACGTCTTTACGAGTTGGCAACATGAAATAAGCGGTCAAATTGATGCAAGATGTTAGATGCTCGATGTCACAATAGTAGTGTTGCAATTGATTTTGAAACTTGCACTTGTGTTTGACATTTGTATTTGTATTTGATTTTTGAATTTGTTTTCATAAAGTTTCATTAAAACTTAGGGTAGCTTTTGGTTAACTCATTAGCTTTAGTGACCAAACAACCTCCTATGTTCAAAAAAATACTTCCTTTATGCCTCTTTTTTCTATTCGCCTATTCTGGTAAAGTCCAAGCGCAGACGAACGAGAAGGGTTTTGGTATCGTCAATCTGGAACGACATCAGTTTACGTTCAATATTTTTGGTCCTGGTATTCGTTACGAACTGGGATTATTTAAAAACGTCAGTGTTTCCACTAGTTTCAACCCTGCTTTAGCGTATTATTCAGAGGGATATACCTTCGGTTTTGCCTGGCACACCCGACTGCGGTACTATCTTAATTTTGAAAATCGCCTGGACGTAAATAAGAATACTACCGGAAACTCTGCAGATTATATTTCAGCGGCCCGCAGTGTGTTTTGGGGACCCTTACAACTCGCAGATAATCTAAATGCCCCAAGCGATTTTGCCATCGCCTTTTATGGTGGGGTTTATGGCGTACAGCGTACCAATAGAAAAGGATTCAACGTAAACGCAGAACTCGGTTTTGGGTATTATCGTGGTGACGGAGTTTCAAACGGTTACGGACCGCTGCTTAACGTGACGTTTGGTTGGGTAGCTACGAAGCGTAAATCTACTAAACCCATATTCGATTAAAACATAATTTTTTTTAAGTCATCCATATATCCACGGCTTACTCTAACAACATCAGTGTTTTCCATAGTAACGTCATAGCTTTTTCCATACCTGTGTAATTCCTTGACCTTGTTCAGGTTTATTATTGAGGATCTATGAACGCGCATAAAGGATTTTGGATTTAGTTTTTCCTGAAGATTAGTAATACCGTAATTACTCAAAAAAATAGAGGAGGTAGTATGTATTTTAGAGTAATCTCCATAAGCTTCAACCCAAATAATATCTGAAACGCCAATCGTGACTAATTTTTTATTTAATTGGACTAAAACCCGCTCTGGGTAATCATCTTTTTCCATGATTAAGCTTTGAGCCAGACCGCCAACATTTTTATCGCTCGTTTCCAAACGTTCAATTGCCTTTTTAAAACGTTCCTTGGTATAGGGTTTTAATAGATAATCTACCGCATGTACTTCAAATGCCTGTAATGCATACTGGTCATAAGCCGTGGAAAAAATTATTTGTGGTATCTCTTCTAAATGAGATAATACCTCAAACCCTGTTTTACCGGGCATTTGTACATCCAAGAAGACCAAATCTGGTTTAAAACGATTTATTTCTGTAACGGCATCTACGCCGTTATTAACCTCACTTATTAACACAAGTTCTGGAAAGGCCTCTAAATATTCCTTAATCAGTTTACGCCCTGCTATTTCGTCATCGGCTATTAAGACCTTCTTCATATTGCAAATTTTACAATTAAGCCATTGGGCGAATTATCTACAAGCTCTAATTGACTCTCATACATTTTTTGTAATCGAAGTGCGGTATTGGTCAAACCTACGCCCTTATTGAAGACCGCGTTCTTGTCTTTTACCCCAATACCCGTATCGGATATTTCAAATTTTAATTTGCCGTTTTCTTTAAATATATATATTGAAATAGTGCCTCCTTCTATAAGACTAGACAGACCATGCTTTATAGAATTTTCCACCAAAGGCTGCAACAGCATCGGAGGAATTTTCTCTTGCATTAAATCTTGAGAAACTTTTATATCAATATAAAGTCGGTCTTGAAAGCGTTCTTTTTCTAGGTTTAGATATTTCTGTACAAATTCTAGTTCTTCGCCCAAGGATACCAATTCTTTTTTAGATGCCCTCAATTGATACCGAAATAGGTCAGATAACTGCGCTATCATATTACGCGTTTTTTCGCTCTCTGGGGGTAAAGATGCGTTTATAGTGTTAAAGACATTGTACAGGAAATGGGGGTTTAATTGGGCTTTTATAGCCGCAAGTTCACTTTTGAGCGCTGCTTGGCGAAGTTCCCCTTCCAATTTTAGTTTGCGTTCGTTCTCCAAAAAATACCTATAAACGAAAAAGCAACCGAATTGAATGAACAGGAATAATAAAGGAATGTACCAATCCCAGACCGTACTTGTTCCCCTTAACCTATTCTCACCAAGGGAGTCTATAATAATATATCTGAATTCCCGGACTAAATAGGATAGAATGGGTATTAAAAAAATCACAGCGGTCATTTGCCAATTACGAGATTTTTTTCTGAGCAAATAGAAACCTAAGTACCAAATCAGAATTGAAGCTAAAAGTAAAAAAGCATACTGACGACCAGACGCCAACCAAAAACCTTTAAGGTCTAACCACCCCCAAAATCCCCCATCTTCATAACGCCTACCATTATACCATAAAACGATTCTGTAAAGCCATGCAAAAAGAAAGTAGAATAGGAGAACTGCAAAAACCTCTTTTTTCTTAAGTGCCGCTTTGTCATTATGTTTAAATGAATCCATCTTTAGAATTATAAATATTAAATTTCAAAAACGTACCAGAATTCCCCGTATCTAGGATTAAAACTAAGTTTTAAAGTACCATCCGGAGTTTGAACAAGATAGTGATTTGTAACTTCAATTTCTTCGTTCTCTAACCAGGCTCTTACTTTACCATAATCATATTTAAAAACCAAGCCATTGCTAAACACGGCTAGTAGATTATAACGTTCAGATTTATGGCTGGACAATACAATTTCCTTCCGTTCTAAACTTGGTTTATTTTCATTTTTAACCCTTTTATAATGGGTAATCTTAGAGGGACGGTCATTATACTTATAATTTCTCCGTTCTGCGGGGAGGGCGAAGATTTCAAGTATTCCACCATCACTCGTAATGAGTTCTGCCTCGGTATTCCAAGGAGTCTCAATTGATAGGGTATAGTTGCCTTTTAAGGTTAAGGCTTCATCTTTTTTTATCAAAGTTGAATCACCCAACGCGTTGATTATGGTAATCTCTGCATTTTCAGGATAATTATAAGTAGTCTGATTATTTTTTACCACTATGGAAAAGTAGTCTTGAGCATTGGAAAAATAAGAAATGAGAAAAGCGAGAATTATTAATATGGGCTTCATAATTTTTGTTTTTGATTTGAATCAAATGTATAGTTCTAGATTCTTTTGAGGAATTTAAAACCGATGAACCGACCCATAGGGAGTTCAAATGACCGGGACCATTGAGCAGGTTATAAGGCCATCCAACGACTTCTGTTTTCATGAACGCAGTGAACAATGCATTTTCGTCCCGTCGAATTTTTAAATCTTGTAAACATGAGAATTTTAATTGCTGGTATAGCGTTCCTTTTGCCTTTCGTTATTAATTCCCAAACCCTATCAGGAAAGGTTTTGTCTCAAGAAAGGGAGGTAGTTCCTTTTGCCGCGGTAACCTTAAACAATCCCGTAGATTCTAGTTTGGTCAAGGCTACTATAACCAATGAAAAAGGACTTTTCAAGTTCAACGAAGTATTAGCGGGTAAATACCTGCTACAAATAACCAATCTCGGATTTGCTGATTTTAAAAAGGAGGTAAATTATACGGGGAAATCGATAAACCTGAATGAGATTTTATTGGTAATCGCGGCCGAGAATTTAGATGAAGTAACTGTATTGGCAGAAAAACCAATGGTTCAGGTCCTAGCAGATAAGACCGTTTTTAATGTAGAGAACACCATTAATGCTACTGGAACCAGTGCTTTTGAACTGCTACGTAAAGCCCCAGGTGTCGTTATGGATAATTCCGGTGGAATAATCGTTGAGGGAAAGGTTGGAGTCCAGATTTTTATAGATGGTAAACTGTCTATTCTACAAGGTGAAGATTTAATGAACTACTTAGAAAGTTTACAGGCAACCGATATCTCAGCTATTGAAATTATTACACAACCTTCTTCAAAATATGATGCCGCGGGGAATGCAGGTATTATAAATATTAAACTCAAAAAAAATAAGAGCTTGGGTACCAATGGAACAATTACTGCAGGAGTAACCATTGGAGATTTTGCGCGTTATAATTCCAGTGTCAATTTTAATATCCGGGAAAAGAAGGGCAATCTATATGGTACCTATAGTAACCGGTTCGGAAAAAGTACCAATTTTCTTAATTTACTTAGAACCCAGTCGGGAACGAGGTTCGATGCTCGCACCAATAGTATTTATGACCGTAACAGTAATAATCTAAAGCTGGGATATGATTTTTATGCTTCGTCAAAAAGTACCTTTGGATTATTAGTAAATGGTAATTTTAATAATGGTTTTGTAGATAACAATTCCAGAACACCTATTAGGCCCGTTGGAAATACAGTTAATGACAGCGTTTTAGTGGCCAACAGTAGAAGTGCCAACACTTCTTCTAATATTAATGCCAATGTCAATTATAAATATGCGGACACGCTCGGACATAGTTTCAATGTAGACTTTGACTACGGGAAATATAATAGCGATAGGGACGCCACACAACCTAATGTATATTTTAATGGTAGTGAAACTGAAGTTCTACGTGAAAATATTACCAGCCAAAATACCCCAATTGAGATTTCGATAATCACTCTTATGATGGATTATGAGCAAAATCTCTTTAAAGGGAAATTAGCTGCTGGTTTTAAGCTAGCTAGCGTTAAGACAGACAATACATTTGACTTTTTTAATCGTATTGACGGACAGAGTATTCTAAATGTAGACCAAAGCAATCAATTTAAGTATAATGAAAATGTAAATGCCGTCTACGTTAATTATAACTACAAATGGACGAAATGGAATTTACAAATGGGCTTAAGGGTTGAGAACACATATTCTGAAGGTAATTTACTAAGTTCAACGCAGAACGAAGATGCAAGAGTGGAGCGGAACTATACCAACTTATTTCCTTCTGGAGGGTTAACCTATCAGATGAATCCAAAAAATCAATTCGCCGTTACCTATAGTAGAAGAATACAACGGCCTAACTATCAGTCTCTGAATCCTTTTGAATATGTAATTGATGAGCTCTCTTTTCGAAAGGGTAATCCTTTTTTACAACCACAGTATGCAGATAATTTAAAACTGTCACACACTTTTAACTACAGACTTACGACGTCTATAAGCTATAGTTATGTATCAGATTTTTTTGCTCAGGTGACCGTTGCGGATGGGCGTAGTAGAAATTTTATAACAACAAGAAACGTGGCGGATAATGAAGTCATAAATTTTGGGATATCCTATCCTAAAAAAATCAAGGAATGGTGGGATGTTTATTTAAGTCTCAACGCTTATACTAGTAATTATAAGGCCAATAGTCCAGAATTTTTACCCGTAAGGCAGGAAACTTTAAGTCTATATGCACAAAATACGTTTTCACTACCAAAAGAAATGCGAATAGAACTTTCAGGGTGGTATAGTTCGCCTACGGTATGGGGTGGCACATATCAAACAAAGTCACTCGGGTCCTTGAATTTGGCATTCCAAAAGAAATATTTTCAAGATAAGTTAACCGCTAGGCTGGCTTTTAACGATATCCTTTATACCATTCCATGGCAGGGAACTACCCAATTTGGGGACTTGTTTATCAATGGTAGCGGCGGAAGTGATAGTAGACAAGTTGCTTTTGGTATTACATATGATTTTGGTCGGGACGAGATTAAAAAAGCTAGGAAAAGGAAAACAGGACTACAGGATGAACAAGATAGAATTGAATAGTAAACTTGGCTTACTATTTGATGCTAAAAAGCTTAACCAAAAAATCGGACAAGCTTTATGAAAAATTTTTTATGCATTGTTTTATTAGTTTCATTCTCATTTGACATTAATGCGCAGTCAGGAAAAAATGTAGAAGAAAATCAATTTAAGATCAATATTATTAATCCCGGTATAGAATACGAAGCAGGCATAGGCACTAATCAAACCATTAATCTAGGGTTGGGTTTTCAATTTGGGGCATCTGGTGGAGGCAGTGAGTTCAACTATGCTTTTCTACCTGCAATTAATGCGCAATACCGGTATTTCTATAATATGGGAAGAAGACTTGATAAGGGTAAACGAATAGACGGCAACACGGGCAATTATTTAGCGGCATCTGCTACATTATTTACATCCGATGTTGTTATAGGTAATGTAGAATCTGGTTCTGGAACCGCCGGTTTTATGGGCCCCGTTTATGGTATTCAAAGAACATATCCCAAAGGATTTAATTACACTATGGAATTTGGCCTTGGACTTTACTTTTCGAGTGACGAAAATTTTCAAGCGGTCGATACCGGTTTTGGTCCTACCATAAGCTTTAGCATCGGTTGGGTTATAGGAAAGAACAAAAACAAGTAAATTGAAAACCAAACCTTCTCAAAATCAGTAAGATAAAAATAACATAAGATTGTGCGTACATGCAAAAAATAGAAGTATCTTTGCACGCTTAAAATAGACCTTATGTCCGCAACTAAAAATATTGCAATCATTGCACACGTAGACCACGGTAAAACTACCTTGGTCGATAAGATAATGTATCACTGTAGCCTTTTCCGAGAGAACGAGAATACGGGAGACCTTATTTTGGATAATAATGACTTGGAACGGGAACGTGGAATTACCATTACCTCCAAGAACGTGTCCGTTGTTTATAAGGATACCAAAATAAATATTATAGATACCCCTGGTCACGCCGATTTTGGCGGGGAGGTAGAACGTGTGCTAAACATGGCAGATGGTGTATTGTTGTTGGTGGATGCCTTTGAGGGCCCTATGCCGCAGACGCGTTTTGTGTTGCAAAAGGCAATCGATTTAGGGCTAAAACCATGTGTGGTCATTAATAAAGTGGATAAAGAAAACTGTACGCCGGAAGAAGTGCATGAAAAAGTATTCGACCTTATGTTCGAACTAGGTGCCGAAGAGTGGCAGTTAGACTTCCCTACTGTTTATGGTTCTGCAAAGAACAATTGGATGAGCGAGGATTGGAAGGATGAAACGGACAGCATTGAGCCACTTTTGGATATGGTCATTGAGCATATACCTACTTTTAAGCCTACCGAAGGAAATACGCAGATGTTGATTACTTCGCTGGACTTTTCTTCGTTCACAGGAAGAATCGCTATTGGGAGATTAACCCGTGGAAACTTAAAAGAAGGACAACAAATTTCTTTGGTAAAAAGAGATGGTAGCATCGTAAAATCTAAAATCAAGGAACTTTTTGTTTTTGAGGGGCTAGGACGTAAAAAAGTACAAGAAGTAGAGACAGGTGATATTTGTGCCCTAGTAGGGGTGGAAGGTTTTGAGATTGGCGATACGGTTGCCGACCTTGAAAATCCAGAAGGTTTAAAGACGATTGCTATAGATGAGCCTACGATGAGTATGCTCTTTACCATTAACGATAGTCCATTTTTTGGTCAGGATGGTAAGTTTGTAACTTCACGTCATATCAAGGAGCGCCTGGAGCGGGAATTGGAAAAGAACCTTGCTTTGCGCGTTAATGAAACCGATAGTGCGGACAAGTTTTTAGTTTTTGGTCGTGGTGTATTACACCTTTCGGTTTTGATTGAAACCATGAGAAGAGAGGGCTATGAACTACAAATAGGTCAGCCGCAGGTAATCATCAAGGAGATTGATGGTCAAAAATGCGAACCGATAGAACACTTAACAATCGATTTGCCAGAGGAAGTTTCTGGTAAGGCCGTGGAAATGGTATCTATCCGTAAAGGGGAGATGACCAGTATGGAGGCTAAAGGAGACCGTATGTTGTGCGAGTTTCAGATACCTTCTAGAGGTATCATCGGTTTACGTAACCAATTGCTTACCGCTACGGCAGGGGAAGCAATTATGGCGCACCGTTTTTTAGAATATCAACCTATGAAAGGCGATATTCCGCAACGTCAGAATGGTTCTTTAGTGTCGATGGAGAAAGGGAAGGCCATTCCGTATTCAATTGATAAATTACAGGACAGAGGTAAGTTTTTTGTAGATCCAGGTGAAGATATTTATGAAGGTCAGGTCATTGGCGAGAATTCTCGTGGAGACGATATGACCATCAATATTACAAAAACCAAGAAGTTATCTAACGTACGTTCTTCAGGAGCGGACGATAAAGCAAAAATTGTTCCCGCGATTAAATTTTCGTTGGAAGAGGCTTTGGAGTATATTCAGAAAGATGAGTATGTGGAGGTTACCCCAAAGCACTTGAGACTCCGAAAAATATTCCTGACCGAAGTAGATCGGAAGCGAAACAAAATAGCCTAATTCAAAGCCCTGAACTTTTCAGGGCTTTTTTTATGAAATGTTGTCACCTATTTTACGACAAAGAATCTTTAAAACAATCAACATGAAGAACACCCATTTAAAACTACTTACACTTATTATTTTAAGCGTTTTTTTAGGATGCAAGGAGACGCCTAAGAACGCAGAGGACAAAGACAGTATAGCCAATGAAGCCATGAGCGCAAATGCTACCGTTCCTACTGCCTGGATTACTAATCGGGTTGCGAAGGCCAAAGAAAAGTTGAATCGAACAGACGCGGGTAAGGTGGTCTGGAATGCCATGGAAGCGCATGGTGGTTTGGATACCTGGTACGGTAACGGACCATTGTCGTTCAGGTTTAATTACCAGCCCTTGGATACGACCAAGGCGCAACGGGATAGCTACCAGACCGTTGATACTTGGAGCAATAAGGCAAGACATACTAGTGCAACGGAAAGCACAGCGCATTATGGTTGGTCTGGAACTACCGCTTGGATTAAAGCGGCGGATAGTTTGGCGTTCAAGTACGATACTAAATTTTGGGCCTTGACACCTATCTACTTTTTAGGGCAGCCTTTTATTTTAGATGGTGAAGGGGTGAATTTAGAATTGCTTCCGCAGAAGACGTATAAAGAATCGCCTCAAGATGTGGTCAAAGTTACATTTGATGCAGGTACGGGAGATGCTCCGGATGATTATTATATTCTTTATTTTAAAGAGGATACCCACCAACTAACGGCCATACGTTATATTGTTTCGTATCCTGCTTATTTTAAGGATGGTGGACATCTACCCGAAAAGTTCATGGAGGTAATCGGTGCTACTACGGTTGAAGGAATTCTATTCCCTACAGGATATAAAACCCATTGGCTTACGGATCAGGAAACACCAGGGGAATATATTACCAAAATCGATGTTTCTGACATACACTTTGAAAAACAAGTATCCAAAGACTTCTTTGATGTTCCTGAAGGAGCAAAGATTGTAGAGTAAGTTAAGGAACTTATTGTAACGAAAAAGCCAAGCAACTGCTTGGGCTTTTTTATATTCATATTGTATATTTTCTGAAACCTAAACTTTAGGAGCCTTGTGTAACGTTGCCGCAGCGGCACCGATAATCCCTGCTTGGTTCCTAAGTTCCGCTGGTATTACCGGAGTTTCTATGGTGATATATTCTTTAAACTCATCAAAATTCTTAGAGGTGCCACCGCCTAAAATAATCAAGTCTGGTGCTATGATCAAATCCACGTACTCTAGGAATTTATTAAATCGTTTTCCCCACTCCTTATAGCTGAGTTCTTCTCTTTCCTTTGCCGAAGCGGCGGCCCATAATTCTATTTTTTTATATTTTTTATAGGGTATTTGGCCTAGCTCAAAATTCGGGATTAACCTACCGTCCAGAAAAGCACCGCTACCCAATCCGGTTCCAATGGTAATCATCACCACAAGACCCTTTTCTCCTTTTCCAATACCATAGGTCATGGTGGCATATCCTGCGGCATCGGCGTCGTTGATGACCGTAAAGTCAAGGCCCGTCTTCTTTTCTAAAAGCTCTTCTACATTAAGGTTAAGCCAACTTTTATCCAGATTGCCAGGAGACTTACAAACACCTTTTTTAATCACCGTTGGAAAACCGCACCCTACTTTTCCCTTATAGTCAAAATGTTGTATAATTTGGTTTACCACATCCGCCATATCCTCTGGAGTTCTTCCAGCGGGTGTTTTAATCCGATGGCGTTCGGTCAGCATTTCACCGGTTTCCAAATTTACCAAAGCTCCTTTAATTCCCGAGCCACCTATATCAATTCCAAGAACTGCCATTATTTTCTTTTAAACTTTTGCGCAAAGTAACAAAAAAGAATTGGCTCCAAGGAATTTGATGGTGGTCCGGCGCTTTATAAGGGTGTAAAAACAAAAAGGAGGCCTAAGCCCCCTTTTTTAATCAGTCCATTAGTTTTAATGCAACTATGGTGTTCGTATTGATATCTTCATTCAGTTCGTCCGTTTCGGTTTCGGTTATAAAGGTAATCTGGAATTTCTTGCCGATATATTTTTTATCGCTTAACTCGTAGGATTTTAAAGCTTCATCCGATATATGATGAAACTCGATGTAGTAACCGTCTTTATCAGTGAAATTATAGAAATCGTCTTCATACCCAACGTAGGTAGCAACTGTTTTTTAGGTTTCCTGTACCATCAAATTAGAGATTGAAGAGGCGGTCAATAGCATAGCAAGTAGTACTGTTTTCATGGTTTTTTTATTTAGCTTAATATTATTTTTTCTTGAAGTTATGACCCCGATTTTAGGAGTCTATTTTCGCTGTAAATGAAATGAATAAATACATACGAATGTCTTTTTTTATGATTTATTTATGACATTTTTGTTTGATTGTATTTTACTGATATTCAGAGGCCTAAGGTCTATTTTTTTTAGTTGATTATTTCGAAATAAAAACAATATTGATTCAAAATAGATGTTACCTTTGATTGACAATCAGGAATTGCTTACTTAGAAATAAATGAAATTAAAATACTACGCCGTTCTGTTCATTTTATGGGGGACTACGTTTGCCTACGGTCAAAATGAACTAAGAAATACAAAAATCACCGATCAGATTAACACCTATAAGAACGATATTCGAGGTCCCTACAAGGATATTCGTTGGTTTTGTACCGACGGCAGCATAAGGGCGCCTAAAGACCCATGCCCCGATAATATTGGTCCAGGGGCGCAGCATGCACGCTATAAAGATGAGGTGGTCGCTTTAGGAAAAGACCATCATATTTATATCGGACAAATCTTAGCGTACACCTCAAAGGAGGAGTTTTGGGATGAGGATAAGAATCAATCCCGATTGAAACAATATCAGCTAGACAAGTATTTGCGCAGTGTGGATAATGGTTGGGTAAACCAAAAAGGACAGTTTTACCGTGGGGCGGTACAGGTAGAGGACGAGGAAGCATGGGGCATCGATTTTTATAAATGGTTATTGGCAAAGGATAAGGTTCTGACCGAACAGTATTTTCTGGTAAGGCAATCCTTAAGGGATGTGCCCCATAGTGGAGATGATAATATTTCGCAATTAATGCGAAGCCAATCCAAGGTTATTTCCGATATGTACTTGCCTTTTATGGACCTTCGTGTTAAAATCCATAGCTTACCAGAAAAAGGGGACATTCAAAAAGTAATCGAGTTCAAACAAAAAAACGGGAGTAAACTAACGGCTGACCTAAGCAAAAAACTGGACGGACTCGTAACCACAATGAACGTGTTTTTTGCTCCAGTAGATGGCGAGAAGTTAATAGAAAAGGCCAAATTGACACATGGTACCGTTTTAGGCGATAAAATTGTGGCCTACGCAAAAAACACGGCAACGACCAACGCTGCCGATGCCTTAGTTTCCCAGACGGCGCAGTTACTTTTAGATATCAGGGAAGGTCTTGTAGAGGAGAAACGTCCTATGGCCCGCTTACAGTTGTTGGAGGTGAGCTTAAAATTGGAGGAAATTTTATTTCAGAATGCCCAACAATGGGTGCCGGATACGGTCAGCGAACAGCTAGAGAAAATATGTGCCTTAGGGACTGCTGCTGCTGGTGCTGGTTATATAGAGCTTTGGGAATGGAACGAGATAATAGGCACCCTGAGTCAGTTTGAAAAAGAACAATTACCCCTAGCCGAGCTTACGACCGTTTTGGAAACTGCCAGGGGAGCGGTAGAATGGAGTGCCGCCATGGTAAAGGCGAACTACCAACATATCGTGGACACCTATACCGGATTTGAACCCAGGGCCTATGGTTTTATAGATGACCGTATCAGAGGTTCCATTGCTTTGCATTTGGGCAAAAGTGTGGGCGAATTGGGCGATTTTATCGCTAGGGAATCTGCCCTGACCAATAAAGTGATGGCTATTCCCAACCAAAGTACCTTCCGTGGTCTTAATCCCGGTTACGCTTTTGGAGAGCTTGTTGTTATTGGAGGTTCATCCGAGGATATTGAAGTGTCTTCCGATAAAATCTATATTTTTCAGCGTTCCCCGTCAGATTTAAAACCGGTTGCGGGCATTGCCACCGTGGCAGAGGGGAATATGGTTTCCCATGTACAATTATTGGCACGTAACCTTGGTATCCCCAACGCGGCACTTTCAGATGAAAATTTGCAAAGTCTAAAGCAATATGATGGGCAACGTGTTTTCTATGCGGTTTCCAATAAGGGCAATGTTATCCTTAAACCGGAAGCACAAATGACGGACCAGGAGCGTGACCTTTTTACGAAGAAGGAGCGTAATACCGATAAGATAGCGGTACCTATAGAAAAAATACAACTGGACAATACTAGCGTATTGAACATGCGTAACGTAGATGCCAGTGATTCCGGAGCACTCTGCGGTCCCAAGGCAGCCAATTTGGGACAATTGAAAAAGATGTTTCCGGAGCAAGTGGTAGAGGGACTGGTAATTCCGTTCGGGATTTTTAGGGACCATATGGACCAAGAAATGCCTGAGCAAGGAAAATCCTACTGGACCTACCTGAACGATATGTTTGCGGAGGCCGAAAAAATGAGGACGGCAGGTGTTGCCGAACCCGAAGTAGAAAACTTTCAGTTACGCCAGTTGGAAACCTTACGCGATGCTATTAAAAAGATGCCGCTAAAAAGTACCTTTTTAGCGGAAATAGAAACGAAGTTCAAGGATATCCTTGGCAAACCCCTCGGGGAGATTCCTGTATTCTTACGTAGTGACACCAACATGGAAGACCTTAAAGACTTTACAGGTGCCGGTCTTAATCTTACCTTGTTCAATGTGCTGGATAAGGATAAAATTTTATTGGGTGTAAAAGAGGTTTGGGCATCGCCCTATACGGAGCGCAGTTTTAAATGGCGTCAGAAATATTTATTGAATCCGGAGAATGTCTTTCCGTCTATTTTGGTCATACCAAGTGTGGATGTGGACTATTCCGGGGTATTGATAACGAAAGGCATCAATTCTGGCAACGAGGCGGATATGACCGTGGCGTTTAGCCGTGGTGCCGGTGGTGCCGTAGACGGGCAATCTGCGGAGACCTATACCATTTACCAAAAAAGTGGCGCACGTTTGTTGGCACCTGCCAGAGACCCGTTTTACAATAGTTTACCGGCTACCGGGGGAACGGGCAAAAAATCGGCCTCGTTTCAGCAATCCGTCTTGAACATCAAGAATATCAATGCAATTAGGGAACTGGCCTATACCATTAGAAAAACCCTGCCAGAAGCTACGAATTCGGATTACGAGGGAGCGTACGATGTGGAACTCGGTTTTAAAAACGACAAGCTATGGTTGTTTCAAATACGTCCCTTTGTGGAGAATAAAAAGGCGGTCAGCTCGGGTTATCTGGAGTCCATCACCCCAAAAATAGACACCAACAAATCCATCTCACTTTCTAAGAAAATATCATGAAAAAAATCACAATATTGCTGTTCCTGTTCATTTTAGGTTCCGCCTTTACCACCTATACTTACTATCCTATAGACGGTTACGAGCTTACGGGCATCAAACGCTTAAAACGTTTGGAGCGTATTAAGAATGGCGAAATCAAGGATGCTACTGCTTTACCTGCCGGCGCTATGAAATCTTGGAGCGATATTCACCTGAACCTTTTGGACAGAAAGGCGGATAGTGCCATGGCTCTTATGACTATAGATGCCGATTTTCAAAAGGAGATTAGCGGACTTTTTCGTGGACTCGATAAAAGTTACTCACTTACGGTCTTGGATATCTCCGACGTGAACAATATTAGGTATGCGGAACGGAACGAAACCGCTGGTTACCAACCGGGGAGTGTTGGCAAGTTGGCTGTCTTGAACGGGTTGTTTGTGCAACTGGCTAAAATTTATCCCGATTCTTGGGAAAAACGTACGGACTTGTTAAAAAATAAATCGGTCAAAGCCGGTGTATGGGGTCTAACGGACGAGCATACCATTCCAATTTACAATATAGAAAAGAATACCTTGGTAAAGCGGCAGGTCGTTGCCAGTGATGTATTCACCCTTTATGAATGGGCAGACCATATGCTCTCCGTAAGCAATAACGGAGCAGCGAGTATTGTTTGGCGCGAAGTACTCTTAATGGCCGCTTTTGGCGAGCAATATCCGGAGTTGACCCAAGAAGAGACCGATGCCTATTTTAAGGAAACCCCAAGAAAGGAGTTAACGGACCTAGGTAACGACGTGGTGAATCTGCCCTTACGGGATTTGGGAATTACGGCGGACGAATGGCGATTGGGCAGTTTTTTTACCCGAGGTGCCAATACCTTCGTGGGAGATAAAGGAGGCAGTATCGGCTCACCACAGGGGCTCATGAAGTTCTTGGTGCAGCTGGAGCAGGGCAAGGTGGTAGACGAGCAGTCTAGCCTAGAGATGAAACGGCTAATGTATATGACGGACCGCCGAATACGCTACGCCCAAGCACCGGCATTAAAGGAAGCGGCCGTGTACTTTAAATCCGGTTCCTTGTATAAATGTGACCGAAGTAAAGGGGAGGCCTGTGGCAAGTATATGGGGAACGTTACCAATTTTATGAACTCCGTAGCCATCGTGGAGCACCCGGATAATTGCAAATATATGGTGGTGTTGATGACCAATGTACTGCGTAAGAACTCCGCTAGCGACCATATGTATTTGGCAGGAAATATTGATAAGATCATTCGGAAATAATGGGGTAATTGTAGACACTACTCATAAGCACGCTACTTTGATCAATAGGGTCTTTTTTATTCAAGGATAAACGTTTGTTTTCGCTTGTAATCGCATACGATACGGCTATGATGAACGAACAAGGGGGTTGAAACGATTTTCACTACATTGTACCTACAAAAGATATATAGATCATATGGTCTATTTTCAATTGTTACAGCACATATGACATTTAAACAAGCCTTTATAGCAATATCAATCTTTCTGCTTTTTTCGAGCTGCGAAAAAAAGCAGACGGATTTGGAATTTGAACAATCAGTTGCCTATGAAATATTCCCGGCTTTGATGGGAGAACTTCATTACAATACTAGACTCGGACCACCGCCACCGCCAACACCAATCTACGATACAAATGAAAAATTGATCGGATATGATACGATCATTGCGGAAAGGACAATGACCGAATGGCAAATGAAACTTGCGGAATTCAAGGCTGATTCCGTGAGATTGGTTATAGCCGTTGATGATAGTACCAGACTGTTGGAAAAAGAAGAACGAGAAGAACTACTAAAGTACTTTTCGGACAAAAATTTAATTCTGGATACCTCGGATTTATCAAAAAATTACAAAATAGAAGTGAACAGACTTAAAGCAGAACCAAAACTAAAATTCAAGTATCGATCAGAATTTCCAGCGGCCAGTGACATGTGGAGCGAAGAATACGATTTCCATTTATCTGGAACAACCGGTTTTTCAAGAATTCAATTCGATGCGACCAAATCATATGGAATCCTGCACAGCGGGTTTGGATGCGGAAAACTTTGCGGGACGGGATTTCGGGTTTTAATTAAAAAAGAAAAAGGTAAGTGGATTATCGAAAAAATGGTGGCAATTGAGATTGCGTAGAAAAAAAGTGCTGTAACAATGGTAGCCGTTGCACAAGCCCTAGTCCAGTTCGCTTAACCTAAGATCCTTTTCTTTTTCCTTAAACCAACGCTTCCTTAGCCTCTCTCGCAAAAGTCCTTAATTTGAGATCTTCGCTATCCGTATACCTTTCTACGATAGGCAGGTACTTTACCTCTTTTTGTTGTGATATAAGGTAGAGCACGGCCAATTTTACTTTAAGGTCGTTTTCCTGTAGTAGCAATTGAAAACATTCTAGCTCTGTCGGTATCTTATGCTTAATTTTTTGAAGTTCGGCCTCAGAGGAAATATCCACTGCGGAGTCCTCTATAATGGGTAGCAGTTTGCGTTTTAGGTCGCCCGTTAAAAGGTTGTCTAAAAATTCTATGGCATTGGTTTGCGCTTCCTCTTTTTCGCTCAGGAGGCCTTCATAAGCAATATTGATATCGGTTTGGCGATAGCGTAGACCCAAGAGTTTAAAAATACGTTCCAGACCGGCATCCAACCTTCGTTCTAACAGTTCCAAAAGACTGGTACGTGCTTCGCGCTCCGCATCGCTGATTTCCTTTCTGGACTTTTTTCGGTTCCGATAGGAAATAATAATTTGGGTATGCATGGCCGCCAAGGTCTGGTGGTGCAGCTTGCATTCTTCATAGATACTGGATACCACTTTGTACCGGTTAAATTTCAGTTCCGGATGCGAGCTGCGCATGGTACTCAAGGCTCGGACCACCTCTAGGCGAATGGTCAAATCGGTGTCCTTTAAAAGTAGGAGCAAGCTTTTTACGGCCTGCTTCGAACTAAAGGACTGTATCACCATAGGAATAAAGCGTAACACCGGTAAGGGCTGTTTTCTTTTTTGAACGTTCTCCGTAAGTACCGGTAATAATCTTGGTCCGTAATGTTGTAGAGCCTTGACCGTAGTTTTTCTTTGCTGCTTATTAGCAAGAAAAGGAAGGAGTTCCGTTAAAAACATAGGGTGCATGCTTTGCCCCATGGCCCTAATGGTTTCAGCGACTATTTCTGGGTCCGGATGTTCAAGATATTTCAGAAGCACCGGATAAAAATGGGGCAAGTTGGCCACCCCGATGGTCTCAATAAGCGGTTTTATGTCTTCGGTCCACGCATCTCTGGCACCTATATTTTTTAGCTGCTGCTCCAGCAGTGCTCTTACGTTAAATTGTTTTTGTAGAGCGAAATTATCCCGCACTTCCCTAGCCAAACAATATAGGGCGGCATTCGCGATTCTAGTGTTGGTATGGTTAAGGTATTGTTCGTACACAAATTCCGATTCCTTTTCTGCAAACCGCAATACATAGGCCAAGGTCGCCACAGTAAGCTCATGATTATCTATCTTTAAAAGTAGACCAATATCGGCGGTCATACTTTTACTGTTCAGGAAATATAGGTTCTGGATGGCGGCGGTCTTTACTTGTACGGACGGATGGTCTAAAAGGCGTTCTACAGCTTCCTCAAAACGCTTATCGTTGATTTCCATCAATTTTTGGAGCATAAAAAGGATTTGTTCTTCCGTTCCGTTATTAAAAACGGTACGCATTCCCTGTACCACCGAAGCCGGCTTTTCCGAAGACTTTTTTGTGTTCGTTTTTTTATCCGTAAGGATTTCCAGGTTGGTTCGGAAAGTCCGATAGTATTCCTTTCGAACTTTGAAAATAAAGAACAACCAAAGTACCACTAGGGCCAAAATAAGCACTCCAATATAGAAGGAGGGCAAATCCAACCCCCGGATGACAAAAATTAGGAGACAACCGGCAATACCGGTAGCGATACTGTCTACGACCACATCTATAAAGGATTTGGTCTTGTTCTTCAACTCAAAGGGTAGGGGCAGTGCCAATAGTTCCGAAGCGCTTTTATGAACGGATTGTTTCAGGATACCGTCCATCGCCTTGATGACCACAACCGCAGAAAGCTCCGGTAAGAGTAAAAAGAAAATGCTTCCACCAAAAATACCTATCGGAAGTAATAAAAGTGAAAACCCGACACCCCAAATGCCTACAATACGGTGGGTGAAGAATAACTGTATGACTAGGGACAATAGATTGAAGGTTGAAAACCAAAATGCGAAGAAAGCGGTGAGTTCATCCGCATCCTCAAACGTCGCCGCCGCAAAATCGCTGAACAGATAATCCACCAACTTAGCGACCAGTACACTTACTGCCACGATACACGCAATGTAGCTCAGGTGTTTTGATTTTAAAACAAGACGTAAAGGTCGTTCTGCAGTGCTGACCGTTCTTTTTTTCTCTTTAAAGTCACCTAGGTTTTTAACGCGGTTAACCCAGACCTTTTGTAGTAAGGGTATACAAAGAAATAATAGGAATGCCGCAATAAATACTAGATTTTCATTGCCAATATAGGGCGCGAGAATCGAGGTAAGGTATCCCCCTATGATTCCGCCCATGATGGCACCAGAACCTATGAAACCAAAAAGTCGTTTTGCTTCCCTAACGTTGTACACCAAATTGGCCAACACCCAGAATTGTGATGCGGAAAGTACCGCATAAATGGCTACCCAGGTATAAAAAAAGTACAGGACAAAGATATTGATGATGTTCAAGGTCAATAGGATTCCCAGACCTATAAGAATTACGATAGAACTTATTAAGGTGGTCTTAATAACCTTATTGAGCGCATATTTGGACACGGCACGGGAGTAGAAAAAAGAACTGACCATGGCCGTAACGGCCACCAATAAAAAGGCAAAAGGTAATTGCTCCACACCAAGTTCAGAAAGGAACAGTGCATTTACGGTGGGCTTTATGATCAATAAAACCGTTATGGTCAAAAAGATATAGGAGAGCATCCAAAGGCATACTTTGAATTCGCCCTCCCGTATATCAAATAGCTTCTTTACTAAATTTTTAATCATCCGCTTGGCGGAACACTTTTAGTTTCCGGCTACTAAAGTACTGGCTTTTTTAAAACCTTCTCAATGGGTTTTACCAAACTTCTGATAATTTGTTCTCCGCTAGGATCATCGATCAACGCTACTAGAATATATCTGCGTTCGGAATTTTCGCCCCAAACCAATATGGAATCGGAATGATAAGTTCTCCATGAGCCAGATTTGCGGAACAATCGTGCATTGGGCGCAATTTGGTCCAAAGTGTTTACGAACTTGTGATGTAATTCCGGGTCTTCCATAATAGCCAACATTTGTTCGGAACGCTTTTCATTGACCAATTTTCCGTTCGCCAATAAATAGTAGTACCTACATACTTGTGTTACCGTGGCCGCATGGCTTAAGTTTTTAAGAGGTTCCCTATTGGTGTTGCCTCCTCCTCCATAACGCTTGCCTACCCATAGACCACCACCTTTATCCTCATCGTAAAAATTATATTTTGGGTCCGTCATGACCGCCTCTAACTTCGCATAGCCAACTCGGTCTATCATACGCGTAGATGCGGCGTTGTTAGATTTGCTGATCATAAGGCGCATGTCTTTTTTTACTTCGGCTGTTTCCTTAAGCTCGCCTTTATCAATGGCATCCATTGCAGCCAAAAGAATGGCAATTTTAGGTAAACTTGCGGCATACATCATATGGTTACCATTTACACGGGCAAAGCGCACATTGTCAGGGTCGCTTAAATCTACAATGCCTACGGCCATTTTTTTCTGGGATATGAGCCTATTCCAATCGGCATGTGCCGCTAACTCACTTTCAAGCTTGGTTTGTAAAGAACTGTCTAAAAGTTTGGATAGTGGTTTTATTCTAGTATCCTCGGTAGGTATAGGTAGCTCATTTTGAGCCGATACCAAAGTGCTTGCGATAAGCGAGAAAACGAAAAAGAAACGTTTTGATTTCATTGATTTTATCATGGTTTAAAAATGTAGTCAAAAGTAGATAATCCACTGACAGGTAGTATGTTAATTTTTGATGTATGCCGCTTGTCGACAAACCCAATAGAATGGCTCAGTGCAACCAGAGGCACTTAGAAAATATGTTAAATTCCGAAATGAAAGTTAAAAATAATGTACCTATGCACCCATTTTTCAAGAAATAAAATCTAAATTTTAATTGTATTTATCAGACTAAATAATGTACCTTAAAAAAGAACGGAACCCTAAAAAATGAACCTAAAGGACGGTGTAAAATCCGCAGAGAATAAAGTGTCATCCGAAGCCAGAAAACTAAGTGTTTTGGTTAAGGATACAACGAAATCCCTAGTAGATAGATTGGAGTGTTATGAGGATATCATCAGCTTAGAAGTTGGGGATACGGGACTGAGTAGGGCAAAGACCTTGGAACGAGAGTTCGATGTGCGCCAGCTTTATATAAAGTACGAAGGAGATAACCCTACCGGTACACAAAAGGACAGAATTGCTTTTGCACAGTTGTATGACGCATTACGTAGGGAATATAAGGTGGTTTCCCTGGCTACTTGCGGTAATTATGGTGTGGCAATGGCTTTAGCGGCAGATTTAGCGGGCATAGCTTGTAAAGTATACATACCGGAAACCTATCACACGGACAGAATCGCGGAGATTGAACGTTTGAACGCCGAAATTATTAGATTACCGGGAAGCTATGAAGAGGTGGTGATGAAAAGCACGGAGCATGCTAGTCGGAATGGATGGTACGATGCCAATCCTGGCGGTTCCAATACACCGTTGCAGATATCCGCTTATGCGCAAATTGCCCAGGAGATTTTCGAAGATTTAGGAGACGCACCAAAATATTGTGCCGTTCCGGTTTCCAACGGTACTTTGTTCGCTGGAATCTATAGAGGATTCGTTAGTTTGTACAAGCGTGGTAAAACATCACGGATACCCAAGATGGTCGCGGCCTCTTCGTCCTTTAAAAACCCTATCATTCAATCCTTTTTGCAAGGATTGGACCATTGTAAGGATTTGAATCCCGATAAAATCAAGGAGACCGTCTATAACGAACCTTTGATCAACTGGCACAGTTTTGATGGCGAAGAAGCCTTATATGCTTTAAAGGAATCCAACGGAAGTGCCTACAATATCAGCGATAAGAAATTACGTGAAATGACGGCATTATTGGCAAAAAAAGAAGGTTTTAAAATCTTACCGGCGGCTACAGCAGGCTTAATAGGCTTGTTGGAATTAGATGAAGAATTAAATTTGGAGCCCGACCGTTTTGTGGCCGTGCTCACTGCAAAACATTAATGGATTCCTTTTTAGAAGAGAATCACAACTAAAAATATAGTATGAAAAAAGTAATAGATGGTAAAGCCCTGGTATACTGCGAAGGCGCTTTTAATACACCGAACGGAAAAACGGCCCATGGTCTCGTACGTTTTACGGAACGGTATGAAATAGTGGGGGTGCTTGACGAAAAATATGCCGGTAAGGACGCTGGTGATGTTTTGGACGGAAGACCCAATAATATTCCTATTTTTAGTAATATTGAAACAGCAGTTTCGCAATTAAGCGTCACGGATAACATGCCAACTTATTTGGTCATAGGACTTGCACCGGACGGTGGTCGCTTACCCCAAGTGGCCAAAGCTACTATTAGAAAAGCGTTGGAAAAAGGATGGAACGTGGATAGTGGGCTCCATGATTTTCTCACCAATGATTCGGACTTAATGGCTGTGGCTCGAAAAAATAATTGTCAGGTACGGGACATCAGAAAAACACCGGACCGTGATAAACTCCATTTCTTTACTGGTGCTATTGAAAAGGTAGATTGTTTAAAACTGGCCGTATTGGGTACGGATTCCGCTTTGGGAAAACGTACCACCGCTTGGTTGTTGGTACACGCTTTTAGAGCTGCCGGAAAAAAGGCGGAAATGATAGGGACCGGACAGACCGGCTGGATGCAGGGTGCCAAATACAGTATGGTAATGGACAGTTGCATCAACGATTTTGTTTCGGGAGAAATAGAACATGCCGTGGTGAGTGCTTTTAAGAACGAGTCTCCTGATGTAATCGTCATTGAAGGTCAGGGCAGTCTAATGAATCCGGCCTATCCCGGCGGATTCGAAATTTTGGCTGCGGGTCGCCCCGATTATGTGATTTTACAACACGCACCCACACGTGTGGAATATGATGGTTTTCCAGGTTATAAAATGCACTCTTTGAAGGAACAGATAAATGCAATTCAAGTAATTTCAGGAAAAGAAGTCATTGCCATAACTGTAAATCATGAAGGTATGACCAAGGAGGAAATACCTGAAGCATGTAAACAGATTACCCTGGAGACCAAACTCCCAGCGTTCGATGTACTGGAATATGGAGCAAAGGAATTGGTTCACTTGCTCATGGAAAAGCTGAAATGAAAATCACAAGAATTTCTTACGAACGTCTCGATTTAAAATTGGCCGTTCCCTATACGATTGCTTACGAGACCATAGACCGAACCACTAATTTCATTCTAAAGATAGAAACGGATGGGAAATGGGTGGGCTACGGATGCGCCGCACCTGATAAAGTGGTAACCGGCGAGACACCTGAGGATGTAGAAAAAGCCATTAACCATGAGATTACGGATTACCTAATAGGAAAGGACCCCTTTACCTACGCCTTTTTATTGATGGAGTTGAAACAGGTACTGGGCAAAAGGGCCTCTTCTTTGGCTATGGTAGATTTGGCCCTGTTCGATTTGATCGCTAAAAAAGCGGAGGTACCCTTGTATAAATTTTTGGGTGGATTTCAACATCAGATCGCGACCAGCATTACAATTGGAATCCTTCCATTGGAAGAGACCTTAAAGCACGCTTCGGAATATGTGCGGCAAGGCTTTACGATCATCAAGATTAAAGGGGGAAGCAACCTAGAGGAGGATGTGGAGAAAATGAAAAAGCTTTATGAAACGTATCCGGATATTACTTGGCGTTTTGACGGTAACCAAGGCTATTCCGTGAAAGATTCCATAGCATTTGTTAAAGCCACGGCCGCCATTGGTATTGAAATTTTTGAACAGCCAACAAAAGTGGAAGCGGAGGAACGTTTGGGACAGGTTACGGACCAAGTTGCCATACCGGTAATGGCGGACGAAAGCCTTAAAACGTTAACGGATGCTTTTCGTTTGGCGCAGAACGAACGTGTGGATATGATCAACATAAAACTACAGAAAGTAGGAGGTATCATGGTGGGCATGCACATTAATTCCGTGGCCAAATCCGCTAATTTGGAGACCATGGTGGGCTGTATAGACGAGTGTGGTCTTGGTATAGCCGCAGGACTTCATTTTGCGCTCTCACGCCCCAATATTGTATATGCCGATTTAGACGGGCACCTAGAATTATTGGAGGATCCTTACAAAGGTATTTTTACCTTGCGGAACGGTATCTTATATCCAACTGAAAAATATGGTTTGGGCCTATAGGCGCTACCGTAGTCCTAACTGTCAATTTCATCTATCAGATTTGCTACTAAGGCCGTCCATCCGGTTTGATGGGATGCTCCCAGGCCGCGTCCGTTTTCGCCATGGAAATATTCATAGAAAAGGATATGGTCCTTAAAATGTTCTTTTTGATAGGTTGTTTCGTATAAGGCGTTAAAGGGTCTGTTTCCTTTTTCGTCCTTTTCAAAAATCTTAATAAGACGCTTACTTAGTTCCGTGCTTATCTCTTGAAGATTCAACTTTTTGGTCCCGCCGGTGGGATATTCAAATTTCAGGTCGTTACCACAGTAACTAAAATATTCCCGCAGGGAATGAATAAAAAGATAGTTCAAAGGCATCCAAACGGGCCCGCGCCAGTTTGAGTTTCCTCCAAAAAGCGATACGGTAGATTCCGCAGGCTCATAATTAATGGAATAATTGATGCCCTCGATTTCTATTTCGTACGGTTTTTGATGAATCTGGGAAAGCGACCTGATGCCGTATGGACTCAAAAATTCCTTTTCGTCTAACAAACTCTTTATTAGTAACTGCATCCTATCCCTAGGAACTAGGGAAAGCAGCAAATCTTCGCCCTCCGCAAATTCCTGAATTACGGGGTATTTAAGGTTTTCTGAGCGGTATTTTTTAAACCATACCACACTCGCCTTGAACTTGGGAAGCTTATCCAAGGTTTCTTTTTTAATGGTCAAAACCGCCGCAAGCGATAACATGCCGGCTATAGACCTTATTTTAATGGGAGCGGAACGCCCGTCGGGTAAAATGAGACGATCATAGAAGAAGCCTTCCTTATCGTCCCAGGTGGCGTAGTTGTTATCCATTTGGTTTAAGGCCTCGGCTATGAATATAAAATGTCCGAAATACTTAGTGGCCATTTCCTCATAGGTTTCGTCGACCATTGCAATTTCAAGGCTCATCTCCAGCATATTCAAACAGTAGAGCGCCATCCACGCCGTACCATCTACTTGTTCTAGAATACCGTTACCGGGAACACCGTGACTACGGTCAAAAACACCAATATTGTCCAGTCCTAGAAAGCCTCCCTGGAATACGTTATTGTTATTGCCGTCCAAACGGTTTACCCACCAGGTAAAGTTCAAGGATAATTTATTGAATATACGTTTCAAGAACTTGACATCGCTAGAACCTGTTTTTTGTCTGTCGGTTTTGTAAATACGTAGGGCGGACCATGCCTGCACCGGCGGATTCACATCACTGAAGTTCCATTCATAGGCGGGAATTTGTCCGTTGGGCGCCATGTACCATTCCTTAGTGAACAATAGGAGTTGTTCCTTAGCAAAATCGGGGTCTATAAGGGCAAAGGAAGCGCAATGAAAGGCAGAATCCCAAGCGGCATACCACGGATATTCCCAAGCATCTGGCATGGAAAGTACGTCATGGTTACGTAAGGTTTTCCAACTATTATTTCTTCCGGATAAGCGTTCTTGGGGTGGTTGCGAATTTTTAGAATCTCCTTTTAACCATTGCTCCACCTCATAATTGTAATACTGTTTTGTCCAAAGTAAGCCTGCGAAAGCTTGTTTTAGAACGGCTCTTTTGTCGGTCGTAGTTTTTGGTGCCAGATTACCGTAAAAGGTGTTGCACTCTTCTTCTCGCTCCTTAAAAATGACGTCAAAAGATGCATCCAAAGGATTTTTCAGTGCCTTTTCCGAAAGACGCAGTTTAAAGGTTTTAGATTGTCCGCCTTCTAATGTAATTTGATACATAGGCGCAAATTTGGTCCCATTTTTATTCTTGGTGGCCAACTTGAAATCGTTGGAAAGTACGGCCTTATGAAAAAGGTCCTTCTTAAACGGGTGACTATTCTTCTGAAGATAAATACTTTCCCGGTTCGTTTCGTTTTCGGTGAAGAGTAACTCACTTGCCTCCTCAAAATAGAGTTGGTAATTCCCTACGTACGGATGGTCAATGGCTACATATGGCACTTTGTTTTGGATGCGTTTCTGGATTTTGGGTTTTCTGGACATTTCCTTAAAGGTCCAATGATTACGCATGGTCAAGGTGGGTAAGAGCGTTAGGTTGGCCGCCTCCGTATGTCTATTGGTTACGGTTACCTTTATAAGGATATCCTTTTCATCTGCCTTGGCATATTCGGTTACGACATCAAAATATGCATTGTTATCAAAAACACCCGTATCCAATAGTTCATATTCTAGATCATTCCGGCCCCTGTTCTGGTTTTCGGCTACTAGTTTATCGTAGGGAAATTTCTTTTGGGGATATTTGTACAAATGTTTCATGTACGAATGCGAAGGCGTGTTTGCCAAATAATAGTACAATTCCTTGACGTCTTCTCCGTGATTTCCCTGTGGGCCGGTTAGTCCAAATAAACGCTCCTTGATGATTGGGTCTTTGCCATTCCATAGCCCAATTCCGAAACAGATATTGCAATACCTGTCGGAGAAACCGGCAATACCGTCCTCTCCCCATCTATAGGCCCTACTTCTGGCATGTTCATGTGGAAAATAGTTCCACGCGTCTCCGTTGGCGCTATAATCCTCCCGCACCGTTCCCCACTGCCGTTCACTAAGATAAGGGCCCCATTTGAGCCAATCTTTCTTTTTGGTCTGTTGTTCGTGGAGTCTTTTTTCTTCTTCGTTTTGCATAGGAGTTTCGGTTTAAAAGGAATGAAATGAAGCTAGGAATCTGAATGATTATTGCAAGAAAAGTTTAAACAGCTTTTTGTACCACTTCGAATACACGATTAGCGTCGCACTTAATGGTCTTTGAAGGGTATTTTAAGATTAAGGCGTAATCGTGGGTGGCCATTAAGATGGTACGTCCGGATTTATTGATTTCTTGAAGTACTTTCATGACCTCTACGCTGGTCTGTGGGTCTAGGTTTCCGGTAGGCTCATCCGCCAGAATCAGTTCGGGGTCGTTCAACAAGGCCCTAGCAATGGCAACCCGTTGTTGTTCACCCCCGGAGATTTCATGCGGAAACTTAAAACCTTTGGTCTTCATGCCCACCTTTTCCAGCACCTCAAGGACTTGAGCATCCATTTTAGGTTTGTCTTTCCAGCCTGTAGCCTTTAATACAAAAAGCATGTTTTCGTTGATGTTCCTGTCCGGTAATAGTTTAAAATCCTGAAAAACGATGCCAAGTTTACGTCTCAGGAACGGGATATCGTTTTCTTTTAAATTTTTTAGATTAAAATCCACTATTTTACCTTCGCCTTTTTTTAAGGGCAAATCACCGTAGAGTGTTTTCATAAAGCTACTTTTTCCACTTCCGGTCTTACCAATAAGGTAGACGAACTCCCCCTTTGATACCTCAATGTTCACCTCGCTCAAAACAAGGCTTTCTTTTTGAAAAATAGCAGCATCCTTTAGCTCCAGAACAGTCTCTTCCATAGTCTTAATGTTGATATAAAAGTAATAAGTTCCCTGCGATTTTAAAGAACGGTTTTTTAAATTCTTTTCTTTTGTTGTTACGCAGTACATACTTAGGTACAATATTTGTCGTTATCCTTTGTAATACTTAGGTATTTCATAATAGTCAGAGAACGCTATGCATAAAAAACTTACCTTTCTTATTCCTCTTTTTACAGGAATACTCTGGACGGTCAATGCCCAGGAAACTAAGATTTACACCCACGAGAAGAAAGATTTTCAGGATGCACTGACCCTGTACAATAATGAACAGTATCAGGCTGCACAAACTATTTTTGAAAAGGTCCAGGCCACTACCAAAGATGAAGAGACCGCGGCCAACAGTGCTTATTATGTCGCCAACGCAGCTGTGCGCCTAAATCAGTATGGTGCGGATAGGCTAATGGAAGACTTTGTTGAAAAGTACCCTACCTCTACCAAGCGAAACTCCGCCTTCGCGGATGTGGCGGAATATTATTTTGAAACGGGTAAGTATCCGTATGCTTTAAAATGGTACAATAAAGTGGATCAGAGTGCGCTTTCGCGAAACGAGATGGACAAGTTTAATTTTAACTACGGTTATTCCTTGTTCTCATCCAGAAAGACCGATGATGCGGAAAAGTATCTGGAGAAAGTGACTACCTCACCCATCTATGGTTCCCAGGCAAAATATTATTTAGGCTATATTTCCTATCAGCAAGACGATTATGAGGAAGCCAACCAACGTTTTGACCAGATAACGGACCAAGACGTGTTGGAGGAAAAACTGAGCTATTATCAGGCAGATATGAATTTTAAGCTAGGTAAGTTCGAGGAGGCTATCGCGCTAGCTAAAAAACAACTGCCAAAATCTGACCGTAAAGAAGTTTCCGAACTTAACAAGATTATTGGGGAGAGTTATTTTAATCTCAACCAATTCAGTAATGCTATTCCATATTTGGAACAGTACAAGGGAAAACGCGGTAAATGGAACAATACCGATTACTACTTGTTGGGCTATTCCTATTACAAGCAAGAAGATTATGCGAACGCCATTCAGCAGTTCAATAAAATTATAGGGGGAACCAATAGTGTATCCCAGAACGCCTATTATCATTTGGCGGAATGTTATCTAAAGTTGGACAAAAAACAAGAGGCCTTAAACGCCTTTAGGAATGCTTCCCAAATGGATTTTAAACCTGAAATACAAAAGGATGCCTTTTTGAACTACGCTAGGTTGAGCTACGAAATAGGTAATGCCTATGAACCGGTGCCACAAGTAATCACCAATTATCTGGAAACCTATCCTAATGATGAGCACCAACAAGAAATGCAGACCTTGTTGGTAGATTCCTATATTACTTCCAAAAACTTTGCGGGCGCTATGGAATTGCTGGAAAAGAATAAGAACTATGCCAGTAAAGCCACCTACCAAAAAGTAGCTTATTACAGGGGTATTGAACTTTTTATGGAGTCCGATTACGGTGGTGCTTCCGAAAATCTTGGAAAATCCCTATCCAGTGCCGAGGATGCCCTATTTACAGCAAGGGCAAATTATTGGAAGGCAGAAGCGGATTACCTACTGAACCGCTTTGAGGAAGCTGTGACCGGTTTTAGGGCCTTCAAGCAAAATCAAAATGCCAATCTGGTGCCGGAAGGTCAGGATGTAGATTACAGTTTGGCCTATTCCTATTTTAAGCAGAAGGACTATGCTAATGCCATCACCTATTTTAACGCCTATACCAGTGGCGGAGGCAGTGAGGTGGAAAAGTTGAATGACGGCTACCTTAGGTTAGGTGATAGTTATTTTGCTACTAGTAAATACTGGCCGGCCATTGAAACCTATAATAAGGCTCTTGCGTTGACCGGACCAGAAAAGGACTATGCCTCGTATCAAAAGGCAATGAGCTATGGCTTCGTTGGAAGAGGAGCTACAAAAATTGAGAACCTGGAAAGTTTTGTTTCCCAATATCCAAGGTCTAGCTTTAAGGACGATGCCCTCTTTGAGCTTGGAAATTCTTACGTTACAGCTGGAAAGGAAACAAAAGGCCTCAAAGCCTATGACAGACTTATTAGTGAGTATAGAGGAAGTTCCCTTGTTCCGCAAGCTTTGATGCGTCAAGGATTAATTCACTACAACGGGAATAGGAACGAGGCCGCCCTAGCCAAGTTTAAGACCGTGGTGAGGGACTTTCCTAAAACCCAAGAAGCAGTGCAAGCGGTAGCTACGGCGAAACTGGTCTATGTAGATTTAGGCCGTGTGGACGAATATGCGGCATGGGTCGGTGATCTGGATTTTGTTGAGGTAACGGATACGGAACTGGATAACGCCAGCTTTGAGTCTGCACAAAAGCAGAACAGGGACGGTAATAAAGATGCCGCCATACGAGGGTTTAAAAACTATATTGAGCAGTTTCCGAACGGGCTTCATGCCGTGGATGCCAACTTCAGTTTAGCACAGTTGTATTTTGGAAAAGGCGATAAGGAAGCTGCAATTCCCTATTACAAATACGTTGCGGACAGAAGCACCAGTGAGTATGCGGAGCAGGCATTGACACGTGTCTGTGAGGTATATATCGGAAGGCAAGATTATGCAACGGCCTTGCCGTACTTATTGAAGTTGGAAGATCAAGCGAACATTCAACAGAACAGGACTTTTGCCCAGTCTAACTTAATGAAGGGCTATTATGGACAGAAGAATTACAGCAAGACCCTGGAATATGCCGATAAAGTTTTGGCCACTCCGAGTATAGATAATCGTATTAAAAGCGATGCTCAAATTATGATAGCGCGTTCTGCCATTGCCACGGGTGACGAGGCCAAGGCACAATCGGCTTATGCACAGGTGTTAAAAATTGCATCGGGCGGTACAGCTGCGGAAGCTTTGTATTATGATGCATACTTTAAGAATAAAGATGGAGATTATGAATCGTCCAATAGTTCGGTTCAGAAATTAGCAAAGGATTATGCTACCTATAAAGAATGGGGCGGAAAAGGATTGGTACTGATGGCAAAGAATTTTTACGCCTTGGGAGATGCCTACCAAGCCACCTATATCTTGGACAGCGTTATCTCAAACTTTGGTCAATATCCAGAGATCATTGCCGATGCTAAAGGAGAACTGGCCATAATAAAATCTAAGGAATCACAAAGTAATTCCTCAGTAAATCCCAATCAAAATTAATGTACCAAAGTAATAGAACACCTATGTACAAAAGCATAAAAATAAGTATTGCGCTATTGTTTTTTGGAACGCAGTTTGTTGTTGCACAGGATGATAAGACCGATGATATAGGCACGGAGACCGTTACGGTCACCAAAGCTTATACTCCTACGGTTTCGGATGCATTTAAAATTAAGTCCGTACCTAACTTGAACGACTCCATAGTCTTGCAAAAGAAGAAAATAGAGTACAGCATATTTTCGGTACCGGTAGCATCGACGTTTACCCCTTCTAAGGGAACGGCTTCAAGGGTGGAGAAAACACCGCCCCCAGTACTTTTTAATTCTTTTGCTTCCGCAGGTGGTGGAAATCCCGCAAATATTATGGCGCAATTTTATACGAGCCATGAGATTGACAGGGAGTCTAATTATACTATTGCGTTGGACCATAATAGCTCAAGGGGCGATATTGATGGTTTGCAATTGGATAACATTTTTTCCAATACCAATTTGGATGCCTCTTTTAAGAAACGTGACCGTGATTTGGACTGGGGTGCCGATATTGGGGTGAAACATCAGCTCTATAACTGGTACGGTTTGCCCGAGGGTGTTTATGATCAGGCTACGGCAGACGGAATCGATGAGCGACAGAATTACTTTATGGCAGAAGCTGCGGGACATATCAACGTGGATGATTCTTTTTTTAAGCGAGCGGACCTTAAATACCGCAGGTTTTGGGACGTGGTGGGTTCTGGTGAGAACAGGGCCATTTTTAATACCGGTTTCGAGTTTCCACTAAACGAGGAGTACTTAGGCATAAAAGCAAAAGTAGATTACGTAGGTGGAAGCTTTGAGAATGCTAATGTAAATAACGCCAATAACGATGCGGGGATAGCCTATAGTAATTTGCAGGTTGGTATCAATCCTAGTCTAACCATGTTACGGGATGACCTTGCCCTAAATCTTGGGGTGAATCTTGTTTACGGAATGGATTTGGAGAACAGTGAGGGTAATTTCTATATCTATCCGGCGGTTACGGCTTCGTACAGACTGCTAGAGGAAACCGTTATTGCCTATGGGGGCGTAGTAGGGGAGTTGCGCCAAAATTCCTACTATGATTTTGTCGATGAAAACCCTTTTGTGTCACCAACTTTAACTATTGCTCCAACCGATAGTCAATACAATGCATATATTGGCCTCAAAGGACAATTATTACCTAACCTTAGTTATAATATCAAAGGTTCCTACACGGCTGAAAACAATAGCCCCTTATTCAAATTGAACCCGCAGAATAACTTCAGGGATGATGAAAAAGGATATTATTTTGGTAACTCTTTTGAAGTGTTCTATGATGACATTAAAACCATCGGTATTTTCGGAGAGTTGAATGTTGACGTTAATCGCAACTTTACCTTGGGAATAAATGCCGAAGTCTACGATTATAATACCGAGACGGATAACCCCGCATGGAACCTGCCCAACTTAACAGGTTCCCTGTTCATGGATTATCAGATAGGTGAAAAATGGTACATGGGGGCAAACCTCTTCTTTGTCGGGGAACGTGAAGATTTTTCCACCGTCGTGGTGCAAAATGTAGCGCAATCGGATTTTCCGGCAACCCTGATTACGTTAGATAGTTATTTTGATGCTAATGCTCATGTAGGGCATCGCTTGAACGACCAATTGTCCATCTTCGTAAAGGCGGCCAATATTGCCAATAATAATTATCAGCGTTGGGCGAACTATCCGGTACAGGGTTTTCAGGTTCTAGGCGGAGCTACCTATAAGTTCGATTTTTAAGAGCATCGCCGGATAAGAAAAGGCCAAGATAAAATTTCAGGAATTCTATTTTCTTATTTTAGAGGTATCTAAGCAGTTTTTTATGAACTACAGGTGGTGCTTTTTAATGGTCTCTTTTATCAGTGCCCTGGGATATGCCCAAAAAAGTAATTCTGAAAACCTAGTTCAAAACCCAAGCTTTGAAAATTTTGTGAATTGTCCGCAAAAACTGGGGAATTTGGAGAATGACGTACTTCATTGGAAATCACCCACCATGGGTTCTACCGATTATTTCAATGGCTGTAGCCAAGCCATGGGTACGCCTAAAAATTTTAATGGGGAACAACCCGCAGATTTTGGTGTGGGTTACGTAGGGCTTTACTTCTATGCGCCCGAAGATTACCGGGAATACGTACAGGCGAGTTTGGTACAGACGCTACAAGAAGGGGTGCGCTATAAAGTGTCTTTTTATGTAAGCTTGGCAGAGCGTTCCGATTT
Organism: Maribacter sp. MJ134; assembly: GCF_003970695.1. NCBI lineage: Bacteria > Pseudomonadati > Bacteroidota > Flavobacteriia > Flavobacteriales > Flavobacteriaceae > Maribacter > Maribacter sp. MJ134. Next base: position 1,984,718 of record NZ_CP034570.1, on the reverse strand, counting down.
TGCCATCAAAGAATTTGGTATTCAGTTTACAGCGCATCCGGTTGCGGTTGCTAGTAGAAAAGTGCTCTCTAGAATGCACCTCTCAAAGATACGGGGAGATATCTCTAATTATTTCGAAATTAAATATTCCGATTTCTATTCGGACAAAAAAGATTGGGTCTTAGTGGAAAAGGAATTTGTGGCCAATGGGACCGAGAATTATATGATTATCGGAAATTTTAAAAATAACAAACGTACCCAAAAATTCCGTACGAAAAGAAATATTACCCAAGGCTCATATTACTATCTGGATATGGTAACCGTTGAAACCGTAAATGGGGACAGTAGTACATCAAAGGATAAGGAAAATAAGGTGGTATTTGAACTGGACAAAACAAATACCTTTAAAAACGTACTCTTCGATTTCGATAAGACCGTGCTGATACCATCATCACGAAAAGAACTCAAAGAAATAAGGAGCTATTTGGCCAACAACCCATCGCTGAAAATTCTGATTTACGGCCATACGGATGCTATTGGCTCCAAGGCCTATAATGTTTTATTGTCCGAGAATAGGGCAAAGGCCGTTGCCCAATATTTAATACATAAGGGTATCGCTGCGGATAGGATTACCTACAAAGGTTTTGGAAGCGCAAAACCAATTAACGAGAATAGGACCAGCGCTGGTAGAAAAACAAATAGACGCGTGGAGTTTGTCATTTCCTATTGACCGCAAGGTTGAAATCGATATTTTTGGTCTTATTGTAGAACTTCGTTAGTCAGGTTCGCTACTCTTTTTCAATAGCGTATTTTTGTCTTTAGCTTTCAATTCATGCCCAACATATTTCAAAAACAACTAATAGACCCGGCAAAAAGCCCCATTTTTTACGGATACGTTATCGTGGTCATAGGAACAATCGGAATATACTGTAGTATACCGGGGCAAACTATTGGGGTTTCTGTATTTACCGATCCTGTAAAAGATGCGCTAGGTCTTTCTAGAAACCAGTTCAGTAACGCCTATATGATAGGTACCATAGCAAGTTCTTTGGTAATAGGTAGAGCCGGTGTTTGGTTTGATCGTTATGGAGCAAAGTATGTTGCTTTTTTTGCCGCCCTTACCCTTGGGATTACACTGTTTCTTTGTTCATGGTCCGCAAAGATGAGTGAGTGCTTAAGAGCACTATTAGCAACGGATTCTTGGGTGGTTTCCTTTAGTTTGATAACGGTATTGTTTTTTATACTACGTTTTGCCGGTCAAGGTGTACTTACTATGGCCTCTAGAAACGTGATCATGATTTGGTTCGATAAGAATAGAGGAAAGGTCAATGCATTCAGTAGTGTTGCACTTTCTTTCGGTTTTTCTTCCTCTCCCTTATGGATTAATGGCTTAATAGAGGGTTATGGGTGGGAATCAACATGGCAATTTTTAGCTGTGGGGTTGTTGTTCTTTAGTGTCATCATCTTTATTTTCTATAAGGTGTCCCCTGAGAAACATGGATTACTGCCCGACGGAGCGGATACTCTTTCCGTAGATGCTGAAGAGCAGATAACGGTGCGGCAGCAGTTTACCTTACAAGAGGCTAAAAAGAAAAGAGCTTTTTGGATGTATGGCCTTACATTGGCTTTCAATAGTTTTTTTATTACCGGACTCACGTTTCATGTAGTCTCTATTTTCGATAGTGAGGGTTTTTCAAAGCAAGATGCCATTTCCATTTTCCTACCAGGTTCGGTGGTGGCCGTAACCGTTTCTACCATCTTCAATTTTTTGAGTGACTACCTTCCACTAAAGTTGTATTTGTATCTGATGCTTTTTGGAGGTTTCCTGGCGTCCTTAGGATTTTTGTTGTTATCCACCTCGGCCGGTGTTCCTATGCTTATTGCTGGTTTTGGTATTTTGGGCGGATTTTTCGCCGTCTTGAACGCGGTAGCGTGGCCCCGTTTTTTCGGGAGGACGCACTTAGGAAGTATAACAGGGAAAATCATGAGTTTCTTAATATTAGCTAGTGCTTTAGCCCCAAGTATTTTTAGTCTTTGTCTCTCTACATTCGGTTCGTATAGATTGGTAGGGTATTTAGGAATCGGTTTTTTGACTTTTTTAGCGATTGGTTCCTTAAAGGCCGATAATCCGCAATAAATCGATATCCGAAAACAAAAAAATCAACTTATAAAGATGTCTATTGGCAAGCAGTTATAAAACAAGCTACCTTTACAAAAAAGTGAAATAATGGATTTAAATCTAGCAGTGTTAATAGATGGTGACAATATACCATCGGCCTATGTGAAGGAAATGATGGAAGAGATAGCCAAATACGGTAACCCTACCATTAAAAGAATTTATGGTGATTGGACCAATCCTCGCTTGGGAAAATGGAAGAACGTACTACTGGAAAATGCCATAACGCCCATACAACAATACGGCTATACACAGGGTAAGAATGCAACGGATTCTGCCATGATTATCGACGCTATGGATATATTATACTCCGGAAAAGTCAATGGTTTTTGTATCGTAAGCAGCGACAGTGATTTCACACGTTTGGCCACTAGGTTAAGGGAAGCTGGTATGCAAGTATTCGGAATCGGGGAGCGTAAGACTCCTAACCCGTTTATTGTCGCTTGTGATAAGTTTATTTATATCGAAATTTTAAAAAGTCAGGCAGAAGAATCTGCTGGAACGGGGGGTGAAAAATCTACTACGGCTAATAGGGTGGACAAGATTACGCCTAAGGAACTTAAGTTTATCTCCAATACCATCGATGATTTGGCAGATGATGACGGTTGGGCATTTTTGGGGGATGTGGGTAGTTTGTTGCAAAAGAAACAGCCCAACTTTGATGCGCGTAATTATGGCTTTCAAAAATTAACACCACTAATAAACTCCATCCCGAATTTTGAGATAGAGCGGAGAGAGGATTCCAAGGGAAGAAATAAACTTATTTATGTTAAGATAAAGGAGAAGAAAAAGAATCGTTCTACAAGATAAAATGGCGGGTCTTTTCCAATTAACGCGTTCTATTATGAAAAAACTACTATATGTTCTTGGTATCCTTGTTATCATGATTTCTTGTAAAGGTGAGCAACAGGTAACTACCACATCGGATGCCAACGGTGCTATTGATAGCCTGTTCACAGAGTTTTATTCCTTTAAGAAAAGTATTAACCCCATAGAAGCTACGAAAGCGGGGTATCAGAAATATAACGACACTGTTGCCAACTATATTTCTGATGATTATCAATTGCACTTAAAAGACCGATACACGTATTTTCTAGATGCCCTTTCTCAGTATGACTCCTTAAGTTTGAGTTCTGAGAACTGGATGAGCCTCAAGGTGATGGAGTGGGACTGTAGTATTAAATTAGAGGGTTTAATGAACCCAATAACCACGATTGCCTCTCCTATCTATGACCTCCCTAGTTTTGAATTAATGCCTTTATTTCAGATTCAATCGCTGCATTTATATATGGCGCAGTTGGGTGCAGGTTCAAGTGTACAGCCTTTTAAAACGGAAAAAGATTATAGCAATTGGTTGAAACGTTTAGAGGACTATTTGGTTTTTCTGGATACCTGTATCACCAAGATGGAAGAAAGTGTGGAGCAGGATGTCGTTTTGCCAAAAGTACTTACTTTGAAGATGCTCCCTCAGGTTCGGTCCTTCATCGATGTACCTCTAGAGGATAATTTATTCTATACGCCCGTGCTGAACATCCCTGAAACTATTTCAGATGCAAGGCAAGAGGCTATAGTAAAAGCGTATGACTCCTTTATTTCCGATAAACTTGTGCCAAAATATAAAGAACTCCACAGTTTTTTAAGACATACGTATTTGCCTGCCTGTAGAGAAACGGATGGAATAGGAGATTTACCCAATGGAGCGGATACCTATAACTATTTAATACGTTTACACACCACGACTAAACTAACCGCCGAGGAGATACATGATTTAGGCCTAAAAGAAGTGGCCCGAATCAGGGGAGAGATGGAAAAGGTAAAAGCTGAAATAGGATTTAAAGGTGATTTGAAATCATTTTTTGAGTTCATCAGGGCTAACGAAGATTTAAAACCTTTTAAGAAACCAGAGGAGGTAATCGCTAATTTCAATGCGATTAAGGAGCGAATTTATATCCGGCTGGATTCCGTCTTTACAACTAAACCAAAAGCAGGTTTTGAAGTAAGAAGGACAGAAGCGTTTAGAGAAGCTTCTGCCAGTGCGGAATATGTGCCTGGATCCAAGGACGGTGTTAGACCAGGTACGTTTTATGTACCTATTCCCAACGTGGCAGAATTCAATACCCTCCAGAACGAAGCTTTGTTTCTTCATGAGGCCGTTCCGGGGCATCATTACCAATTATCACTTCAGCAGGAAAATACGAATTTACCCGAGTTTTTGCATCCAGAAAGTATGGGCGTATTTGTAGAAGGATGGGCACTGTATGCGGAATCTTTGGGTAAAGAATTGGGATTATATGAAGACCCCTATCAATATTTTGGAATGCTAAGTATGGAAATGCACAGGGCCATTAGACTAGTGGTGGATACGGGTATACATGCAAAGGGATGGACTAGGGAAGAGGCCATAGCCTACTCCTTGAATAACGAGGCGGAATCCAAAGAGGGAGTCATTTCTGAAATAGAACGCTATATGGCGACTCCGGGCCAAGCGTTATCCTACAAAATAGGACAACTTAAAATACAGGAATTAAGAGTAAAGTCTCAGAAAGAACTGGGAGCTAAATTCGATATTAGACTTTTCCATGACCAAGTACTTAATTCTGGTAGCTTACCTTTAGTATTGCTAGAGAAAAAAATCAATACATGGATCAATAACATGAAGTGATACCTATCATCATTAAAAAGTTTAAAGATTTGGAATATTTTCAACACTTCTACGTTATGTAAAAACAACCAGTCGTTTCTAAGATGAAAAAGTATCGTAGTTTTCTTAAAATCACCATGTTGGTTTTTGCAGTAATGTCAGTGGTACCTGCCTCTTTCGCAAGTTCCAATGCATCAGGCAATGTGTCAAGTACAACAAAAACGGAAAACCCGTTTGGGGTATGGCTATACACCGCTGAGGGTACTTCTCCTGAATATAGAACGGGTGTGTTCTTTATTCGCGAAGAAAATGGCGAACATATTGTTGAGGTACAATTAGATACCGGAACCTTATCAGGTCAAGATGTACAGGTGAGCAACGATATGATTAAATTTAATATGAACATTGAGGGTCTAGAGCGTATATCTGTGGTCTTAATGGTAAGCGGAAACACTATCGAGGGAGAGACTTCCTCAGCTCGTGGAATATATAAGATTAGCGGTACCAGAAAAATACCGCCACAATAAATTTTCAAGATTCATTACGTACATAAAAAAAGGCCCGAGCTATTGCTCTGGCCTTTTTAATTCTAAACTTATATATTACCACATCAACGGCACCGCAACACGGGTCGTATCCCAACCCATGACCATATGAGCGCCACCATCAACCTCTTTAAAAGTAATGGAGAATTCTTCTAGAGCATTATCGTCCTTACTTGCCGCAGCAGTAACACGCGCTACGTCAAAAGTATCCTCGTAGAAATAAGCTCCCCATTGGTTTAATTGGCTATGAAGAATTACCGTCCACTCCTTTTCACCTGGAATGGTAAGCAAGGCATAGGTTCCTGCCTTTATGTCTTTTCCCCCGAATTTTACATCCTTATAGAATGTAATTTCAGGAGCTTCGTTAGCACCAGTTCTCCACACTTGTCCAACAGGAGCAAGCTCAGATAGGGAACGTCCCTTTAATTGTGGGCGACCGTAGGAAATTCTAACCACTTTTTCGGAAACCTTGTAGTCGCTAGGGTAAGAAGCCATATCCAAAGGACTTTTATCCAATCCAGAAAATTTCTGTGCGCTTGCGGTGGTTGTAAAAACCAAGGCAAAAATAAATGTAGTAAGTACTAATAATCTTTTCATAATTAATGTTTGTTTTTAAAGTGCTTCAAAACTAAGTAGTTCGTTCAGTTTTATGTGATAAAAAGTCGTTAAAATTTTCCTGCCTTACAGAATGATTAAATTTTCAGGGAATACCAGTTATTTGCTAATATTTTTACTATTTAATTTAGATTGTAATTAATAATTGTAATAGATATGTATGTTATTGTTTAATTATTGAAAGTTTATATTCATATTTGCTTCTTAAATTGATATAATAATAGAGATTATGTGTGGAATTGTATGTGCATTCGACGTAAAGGAAAGTACAGAGGTCTTAAGGCCTCAATTGTTGGAAATGTCAAAAAAAATCAGACATAGAGGTCCGGATTGGAGTGGAATATATTCTAATGAGAAAGCTGTTTTGGCGCATGAGCGTTTGGCTATTGTAGATCCTGCTTCTGGAAAACAACCATTATTAAGTGCCGATGGTTCATTGGTGCTAGCCGCAAACGGAGAAATTTACAATCATAGGGAACTACGCAAGCAATTTGAAGGTAGTTATGATTTTAAAACAGAATCCGATTGCGAAGTGATTTTAGCACTATATCAGGAAAAAGGAGTTTCTTTCTTGGATGAAATGAACGGAATTTTCGGATTTACCATTTATGATGCCGCCAAGGATGAGTACTTCGTGGCTCGTGACCATATGGGAATTATTCCGTTGTACATGGGATGGGACCAAAATGGGACATTTTATGTTGCTTCGGAATTAAAGGCGTTGGAAGGGACCTGTACCAAAATAGAACTATTTCCCCCAGGGCATTACTTGCATAGTTCGGATGGTGAACTTAAAAAATGGTACTCTAGGGATTGGATGGAATATGATTCCGTTAAGGAGAACGAGACCAGCATACAGGAAATAAAGGAGGCCTTGGAGGCAGCCGTTCACAGACAATTAATGTCAGATGTGCCTTATGGTGTATTACTGTCCGGAGGATTGGATTCCTCTGTAACTTCTGCTATTGCCAAAAAATATGCGCAAAAACGGGTGGAGTCAGATGATACTACAGAGGCCTGGTGGCCGCAGCTCCATTCTTTTTCGGTTGGTTTGGAAGGATCTCCCGATCTCGCTGCCGCACAAAAAGTAGCGGATCACATTGGTACGGTACACCATGAGATAAAGTTCACCATTCAAGAAGGGCTGGATGCTATACGTGATGTTATTTATAATTTGGAAACTTATGATATAACTACCATTAGGGCTTCTACGCCAATGTATTTAATGGCTAGAGTAATAAAATCCATGGGTATTAAGATGGTACTTTCAGGTGAAGGTGCAGATGAGCTTTTCGGAGGGTATCTTTACTTTCATAAAGCTCCAAATCCAAAGGAGTTTCATGAAGAAACGGTGCGTAAACTGGATAAGTTACATATGTACGATTGTCTCAGGGCAAATAAATCATTGGCAGCTTGGGGAATAGAAGGGCGTGTACCTTTTTTAGATAAAGAGTTCATGGACGTTGCCATGAGAATTAATCCCAAAGATAAGATGATCAATGGAGAGCGTATGGAAAAATGGGTGGTTCGTAAGGCATTTGAAGATATGCTGCCCGAAAGTGTTGCTTGGAGACAGAAGGAACAATTTTCGGACGGAGTTGGTTACAGTTGGATAGATACTCTAAAAGAGGTCGTTGCTGCTGAAGTTTCTGACGAGCAGTTGGCCAATGCAAAATTCAGGTTTCCTCTACAAACTCCTACGGCGAAAGAGGAATTCTATTACCGCTCTATTTTTGAACAACACTTTCCATCAGATGCGGCTGCGTTATGCGTTCCACAGGAACCTTCGGTAGCCTGTAGTACCAAGATAGCCTTGGAGTGGGACGAGGCTTTTAAAAATATGAACGACCCGTCCGGTAGGGCAGTGGCTGCCGTGCATGACGATGCTTATGTAAAATAATTGTAGTATCGGAAGATAATGCTATGCTTTCTTTTCGAAGAACGTAGTATTTTTTTATTTAATTAGTCCGTGTAAAGGTGTCATATGTTGACACCTTTACTAGTTCTAGAATGTTAAAGATAAAAGTATTGTACCGGTGCATACTTTCACTCAGTTTGTTATTAGGAATGGGATACCTTCAACTTTTCAATAAAATCTCGTAAAATAATCGGAGAAACATAGATTCCCTTTTCCAAAATTCGACCTAGAAAGAAATAGAAAGGTTTATAAATTGAAAGAATAAATCCTACTCTAAAATGTTTTTTCTTTTATCGAGGATAACTGAGAACAATTCAATTTTAACCTCCTTTTTATCGATTCAAAATATGGCTTAATTTTCCACAATTTTTGTTAATAACTTCATGACAGTGAAATGGACAAAACACTATATTCTATAGGCTATTCCGTATATTTGTAAGATTGCGAAATTTAAAGTAAACAACTTTTATTTATATGAGCGAAGAAGCAAAAAACGAGGACGAGGCAAAGAAGGATGATGCGGTAAATAAAGTGCCAGAAATTACAGGCAAGGACTATTCTGCAGATAGTATTCAGGCCTTGGAAGGTATGGAGCATGTACGCATGCGACCATCAATGTATATAGGAGATGTTGGTGTAAGAGGTTTGCACCATTTGGTGTATGAAGTCGTCGATAATTCCATCGATGAGGCCATGGGTGGACACTGCGATAGAATTTCGGTAACCATCAACGAAGATAATTCCATTACTACCAGGGATAATGGTAGGGGTATTCCTGTTGGGATGCATAAAAAAGAAGGCGTATCTGCACTAGAAGTCGTAATGACCAAAATTGGTGCAGGTGGTAAATTCGATAAAGACTCCTATAAGGTATCCGGTGGTCTACACGGTGTTGGTGTTTCTTGTGTAAACGCTTTATCCAGTCATTTAAGGGCTACAGTCTTCAAGGACGGAAAAATATGGGAACAGGAATACGAGCGTGGTAAGGCACTATATCCGGTGAAGACCATAGGAGAGTGTACTGAAGAAGATAGGGGAACCGAGGTTACCTTCTTGCCGGACACTACCATCTTTACCCAGACAATTGAGTATAGTTACGAGACGCTTTCTAGCAGAATGCGTGAACTCTCTTATTTAAATAAGGGCGTTACCATTACCATAACGGATAAAAGACAGAAAGATGACAAAGGAGAATTCGTTTCTGAGGTCTTCCACTCAACAGAAGGCTTAAAGGAATTCGTTAAGTTTTTAGATGGTAATAGAGAATCACTGATACAGAACGTGATTTCAATGGAAGGGGAAAAAAATGATATTCCCGTGGAAGTTGCAATGATTTACAATACAAGTTACACAGAGAATTTGCATTCCTATGTAAACAATATAAACACGCACGAAGGAGGTACACATTTATCCGGTTTCAGAAGGGGTTTAACCTCTACCTTAAAGAAGTATGCGGATTCTTCAGGAATGTTAGATAAGTTGAAGTTTGAAATACAAGGGGATGATTTCCGTGAGGGATTAACAGCTATAGTTTCCGTTAAGGTCGCCGAGCCACAGTTTGAAGGTCAGACCAAAACAAAACTAGGTAATAGGGAAGTATCATCAGCGGTAAGCCAGGCGGTTTCCGAGATGCTGACCAATTATTTGGAAGAACACCCCGAAGATGCTAAAGTCATTATACAAAAAGTTGTGTTAGCGGCTACCGCCAGACATGCGGCCACTAAGGCCCGTGAAATGGTGCAGCGTAAGACCGTAATGAGCATAGGAGGGTTGCCGGGGAAATTATCGGATTGTTCTGAGCAAGACCCCGCACAGTGTGAGGTATTCTTAGTTGAGGGAGATTCTGCAGGCGGTACCGCAAAACAAGGTCGCGATAGAAAGTTCCAAGCAATTTTGCCCCTTCGTGGTAAAATTCTGAACGTGGAAAAAGCGATGCCTCACCGAGTTTTCGAAAATGAGGAAATAAAGAATATTTATACTGCTCTAGGGGTGACCATAGGTACGGAGGAGGACAGTAAGGCCCTGAATCTGGAAAAACTACGTTATCATAAAGTGGTGATTATGTGTGATGCCGATGTTGACGGTAGTCACATCGAAACACTCATCCTAACTTTTTTCTTTAGATATATGAGAGAACTCATAGAGGGAGGTCATGTTTACATAGCCACACCTCCTTTATATCTTGTGAAGAAAGGACAGAAAAAACGTTACGCCTGGAATGATGAGGAACGTGATGCTATAGCGGATTCTTACAGCGGAGGAGTTAGTATTCAGCGTTATAAAGGTCTGGGTGAGATGAATGCGGAACAATTATGGGATACGACCATGAATCCGGATTTTAGGACCCTACGTCAAATTACCATTGAAAATGCAACGGAAACCGACCGCGTATTTTCTATGTTAATGGGCGATGAGGTGCCGCCAAGAAGAGAATTTATTGAGAAAAATGCTGTTTATGCGAACATTGACACATAGAAATTGATACTTACACAACAAAAACCTGCGGCAACACCGCAGGTTTTTTAGTTTTAGTAAAAATTTAAAAAATGAAGTATTTACTTACAGGAATTTTAACGTGTAGTTTTTCTTTCCTTATCGCGCAGACGGACTTCAACGAGGTATTTGCGGCAGGAGTGGAAGATGCGGAACGATTTACAACAGACTATTTGTCACCGGTTTCTGAAAGCGCGGTGTTTAACATGGCCACCGGATGGTATAATTCAGCAGATGCCAAACCCCTAGGTGGTTTTGAAATCTCTGTAATCGGTAATATTACCGGTTTTAAGAATAAACAGGACAAGAAAAGCTTTATTCTTAATCCTAGTGATTACGAAAACCTCGATTTTGTGGACAATCCCGGGACAGCAAGGCCAGTTTCTTCCGCTCTCGGTGATTTAGAAGGTATAAGGGTATTTGTGGAAGTAGAGGTAGGTCCAGGCCTACCGCCGGAACGTCGAGAATTTGAATTGCCGACGGGACTTTCAGCCGAAGGTTTGGATTTTATACCATCAGGTTATCTACAGGGTAGTGTGGGGCTTATAAAAGGTACGGAGATAAAGGCGCGATTTCTGCCTAAAATTGAATACGAAGGCGCTTCTGTGGGCATCATAGGTTTTGGTCTTCAGCACGATTTTACCAAACTGTTACCAGCGGACAAGATTTTACCGGTAGCTATTTCCGCTGTAATCGGCTATACTAAAATTTCCGGCGATTATGATCTTACGGAAGTTTCTACCATAGGTGGGAGTGACCAAAGACTTGAATCGGATATTAGTACCTGGGCATTCAATGCTGTAGTATCAACCAAATTACCCATCATAAATTTTTACGGAGGTCTAGGGTATGTTACGGGAAAATCCGTAACCGATGTCTTAGGGGATTATACTGTTGGAATAGGACCTTTTGCACGGACCGAGACGGATCCTTTTTCCATAACTCAAAAAACAAACGGTGTAACCGGTAACGTAGGTGCTAAGCTTAAGCTAGGTTTCTTTAGGTTAAACGCAGATTATACCCTAGCGGAGTTCAATACGTTGACTTTTGGTCTGAACTTTGGGTTTAGATAATTTCTAGTTAAGAGTCTAATGCCTCCTATGACCACATCAGTGTTTTAGGAGGTATTTTTTGGTCTTACTCCAAATACAAAGAGCCCGCCCGGATTGCTCCGAACAGACTCTTTCCCATGGCCCTATTAAAATTGTTTATTCCTTTATGGCTAACAAGTCACCATCAGTCTTTTGTAATAGTACACCTTGTTCATTGTTTTGAATGGTGACCATATCGTTAGGTTTATCTTCAAGACCTCTATATTCAACGGTATAGATGCCATTCTCCTGGGACCATTTAAAATCGGTTTTGAGAGTGATGTCGTTTCCATTGATTTCGTGATATCTACCCAAGTAGACATCGTTGAAAATCCATTCTTTTCGTACTGTTGTCTTGAAAGTGCTTTCTTCGGACAAGGTTGATGCTTCAACCCATATACCGATTATAGGGTCATCGTTCTGCTCTATACGAGAGCAATTAGCAGATAAAACTATGGCAATAATTGCCATTAAAGAAAATAGTTTCTTCATAGTTAAGTAGGTTATTGGAATTTGGGATTCCATTAACGATAACGGCTAGTTGTATTTTAATAGTATTAAAATTCGTTGTATGGTAACTATTTGACGTTTTCTTCGTTAAACGGTTCGTTTTTTTAACGTGATTGTCATTTCATCGATACTTTTCATGACGATTTAAGATAATTAAAGAGCTGTTTGCGTTCTATTTTTGATCAATAAATAACTATTTTTGACCTACTTATTACAGAAATAGAAAAACGTACATATTTTAACAATAACTAAATTAGTATAGATGAAGGTTACAGTAGTAGGAGCAGGAGCGGTAGGAGCAAGTTGTGCTGAGTACATTGCAATAAAGGATTTTGCATCGGAAGTTGTTCTTTTGGATATAAAAGAGGGCTACGCCGAGGGTAAAGCTATGGACTTGATGCAAACGGCATCCTTGAACGGTTTTGACACTAAGATTTCGGGTAGTACAAACGATTACTCCAAAACGGCCAATAGTGATATTGCCGTTATTACTTCCGGTATACCAAGAAAACCAGGTATGACAAGGGAGGAATTAATAGGTATAAATGCGGGAATTGTAAAAACCGTTTCCAGTAATTTAATACAACACTCTCCTAATGTTATCCTTATTGTCGTAAGTAACCCAATGGATACTATGACCTACTTGGTACATAAAACTACAGATTTACCAAAAAATAGAATCATTGGAATGGGTGGGGCTTTGGACAGCGCCCGTTTTAAATATAGACTAGCAGAAGCTATGCAAGCACCAATCTCGGATATCGATGGTATGGTCATAGGTGGTCATAGTGATACGGGTATGGTTCCATTAACCTCTCATGCCACTAGAAATAGTATCCGCGTATCTGAGTTTTTGACAGAAGAGCGTTTAGAACAAGTTGCTGCCGATACCAAAGTTGGTGGCGCTACGCTTACAAAATTACTAGGAACAAGCGCATGGTATGCTCCTGGAGCTGCAGTTTCTGGTCTCGTACAGGCCATTGCTTGCGACCAAAAGAAAATGTTTCCTTGTTCTACCTATCTTGAAGGCGAGTACGGACTAAACGATATTTGTATCGGTGTGCCCGTAATTCTTGGAAAAGATGGTATCGAAAGAATTGTGGATGTTCCTCTAAGCGATGCTGAAAAGACCAAGATGCAGGAAAGTGCTGCGGGAGTCACAAAGACCAACGGCCTGTTGGAATTATAATTTATCTACAAAAAATACGTTATTGATAAGCCTTTATAGTTAAACTATGAAGGCTTTTTTTTGACGGTATACTTCCAATACAGAGTTATTGTAAAATTATACCGTGTAGTACTTCTTTATTTTTATCTTTGCCGCATGAATTCAAAATGGTACATAAGTACTTTACTTGTTCTGTTATCCTTGATAGGGTTGATATCTGGACAGCAGACCAAAGTAGTGAATCAAAAAATTGTGTTGCAATTTGCTGATACGGATACTACATCCGGTGCCGCTCAGGACGATGCCCTAGCAACAATTACGTCAAAGCTTCAAGCTTTGGGTATTACGGATATTGAGGTTTTGGAGAATACCGATGCGCAGCTAAGTTTACGTTATTACAGTAGTATCGATGCTCATCAAGTAAAAGAATTCCTTTCTAATTCTGATGAACCGCTACTAAATCTTGAGGAACTAGATAAACTTCCTGTTGATTTTCCCGAAGATGAATTGCCCGAGATGTGTAGTTTGGTGGTTTTAGACCTTCATGAAATCGAAGATGCTTTAAATTTAAACGGAAAGTTTGCCTTTGAATCGCATAAGGACGATTATGAACTTCTGAAATTTCCTATAGCGGCCGGTAATATAACATGTTACGTTGGTCAAAATTACGCTTACTATGTATCGTACGAGGTTAATAGCGGAGTAGCGATTTCAATAGACAATATAACAAATATCTTTCCAGAGGTCAGGGCAGGACCTTTAGCTTAAAAACAGGCAAATGGTATGCTTCAATACCTATTCTTAAGCCTTAATACGCAATTAATAATACCAACATTACAATTTAAAACGATATGCCATAGCTATAAAGGCATAGTATATCCAACATAAACAAGAATAAAATGCAAAACAAAGGACTTATAAAGCTATTTGCTTTATTGTTTGGGTTAGTTAGTATCTACCAGCTATCCTATACTTTTATCACCAACAAAGTAGAAAAAGAGGCCGGTATCTTCGCCGCAAGTAAAATTTCTGAAGCTGAAGAGGATTATATCTCTAAGCGAGAGGCGCTCGAAGCGAGTTATCTAGATTCCATAGGCACTAACCCCATACTTGGTTATACCAATTATGAGGAAGCAAAGAAGAAAGAACTTAATAAAGGCCTTGACCTTAAAGGAGGTATTAACGTAACCCTTCAGATTTCGGTTAAGGATATTTTGAAAGGTTTGGCCAATAACACCAAGAATCCGGTGTTCAACAAGGCATTGGCAGATGCGGATACTGCATCTAAAAACAGTGATGATACCTATATTGAGCTCTTTTTCGAAGCTTTCGACAATATTAAGGGAGAAACAAAACTGGCTTCCCCTGATATTTTTGCCAACAAGGGCTTGAGTGACGAGATTAATTTTCAAATGACTGATGATGAGGTTAAACCTATCATAAGAAGAAAGATAGACGAATCTATAGTTTCGGCTTTCGAGGTACTTCGTGAGCGTATCGATGGATTTGGTGTTACGCAACCCAATATCCAAAGAGAAGGTAATTCTGGCCGTATATTGGTTGAATTACCGGGAGCAAGGGATATAGCTCGTGCACAGGATTTATTATCAAGTACGGCACAGTTAGAATTTTGGGAAACCTATCCGCAAAGCAATACTAGTTTCAGTACATTTTTGATTCAGGCGAACGAAAAATTGAAAAGTATTGTAGAGGTTGACGAACCAGAACCTGTTAAGGAAGAGTCGGAGCTGGATTCTTTGCTTTCGGATGTTTCTGCGGATTCGCTGGATTTGGCAACGCAAGTAAATCCATTATACGAATTGCTCATACCTGCCAACCCAGGCAGCAACGCAATGTTCCAGGCAGCTATAAAGGATACTGCTACCATAGGCTCTTATCTAAGAATGCCAGAAATTAGGAGATTATTACCGGCAGATATTCAATTTGTAAAATTTGTTTGGGAGAGACCATCTTCGGATGATGTGGAAGTTATCAACTTATACGCCCTTAAATCTAACCGCGACGGAACGCCAAGAATAAGTGGAGATGTAGTAAGTGATGCAAGGGGCGAATTTGACCAGTTCAGCAAACCTGTGGTAACCATGAACATGAATTCTAAGGGTTCTAAACTTTGGCAAAAACTTACAAGTGATGCCAATGTGAACCAAACAGGTATCGCCGTTGTTCTTGATAATAAAGTTTACACTGCTCCAGGTTGTTCCGTTGTTGGAGGTATTACAGGTGGTAGAACCGAAATCTCTGGGGATTTTACGGTTAATGAAACTAAGGATATAGCTAATGTACTGCGAGCGGGTAAATTACCTGCTTCTGCTGAAATCATACAATCCGAAATCGTAGGTCCTTCATTGGGTCAGGAAGCTATAGACAGTGGTTTCATGTCTTTCTTGATCGCCATGGCCATTGTATTGTTATGGATGATTTTCTATTACGGTAAAGCAGGTGCTTTTGCAGATATTGCTCTATTGTTGAACATCTTACTGATATTCGGAGTTTTAACTTCATTAAACGCGGTGTTAACCTTACCTGGTATTGCCGGTATCGTGCTAACCATTGGTATGTCCGTGGATGCTAACGTTCTTATATTTGAGCGTATCAAAGAGGAACTGGCAAAAGGAAAAGGAAAGAGTCAGGCTGTTGCCGATGGTTTTGGAAATGCACTATCTTCTATTTTAGATGCGAACATTACCACAGGTCTTACCGCTATTATTCTTTTCATTTTTGGTTCTGGTCCAATTAAAGGATTTGCAACAACATTGATTATAGGTATACTTACCTCTTTGTTTACGGCAATATTCATTACGCGTTTATTAGTGGATTGGTATATTAGTGGTAAGGGAAGAACGCTAGATTTCTCCACGAGCATTACAAAAGGGTTATTCAAGAACCTAAGTATAGATTTCTTGGTGAAGCGCAAGATTGCTTATGTGATATCAGGTATTTTAGTGGCCGTAGGTCTGTTTTCCCTGTTCTTTGGACCTGGGTTGCAACAAGGTGTTGATTTTGTTGGTGGACGCTCATATACGGTCCGCTTCGAGCAACCCGTGAATCCTTCAGAAATAGCTTCGGAATTAAATACGGTTTTTGGTAGCGGTACCAATGTTAAAACGTACGGGGAATCTAATCAGATAAAAATAACGACACCCTATAAGGTAGATGTTGAAGGTATTGAAGTAGATGCGGAAATTCAGGATAAACTGTACACATCCTTACAGAAATATTTGCCAGATGGTATAACAGAGCAGGCCTTTAGTGTTGGTAGCGATGATAAATCCATAGGTATTTTGCAATCGGTAAAAGTAGGTCCTACCATTGCCGATGATATTAAGAAAAATGCCTTCTTGGCAATCTTAGGTTCGTTAGCAGTAGTTTTCTTATATATTTTACTGCGTTTCCGTAGATGGCAATTCTCTTTAGGAGCGGTTGTAGCCGTTTTTCATGATGTACTCATCGTGTTGGGCGTTTTCTCCATTCTTGGAAAAGTGTTGCCTTTTAACATGGAAATTGACCAAGCTTTTATAGCGGCGATATTAACCGTAATAGGTTATTCCTTGAATGATACCGTGGTTGTTTTTGACCGTATTCGAGAGGTCATCGCGGAGCGTGGCTGGAAAGGTGGTGCCAATATCAATTCCGCCATAAACAGTACACTGGGAAGAACCTTGAACACCTCTTTAACTACATTGGTAGTATTACTGGCCATCTTTATTTTTGGTGGAGAATCCCTAAGAGGATTTATGTTCGCTATGATTGTTGGTGTAATCATAGGTACCTACTCTTCGGTATTTATTGCAACACCAATCATGTACGATGCACTTAGTAAAAAGATTACTTCAGGAAGTAAGGAGTAATACGTACTAAAACTAACTTAATATAAAAAGTCGCTATACTTTGAAGTGTAGCGGCTTTTTTATTTTTTGATTACTCCAATAGATCCCTTGGGGCTCATGTGTAGTTGATATGTATATTGGGGTTGTAAACCCGTTTCGTTCCTATGTGAAACATAGATGATGGCGGTATCGGTTTCTTTGGCTATTTTGTTGACCAAGGCCACTAGAAGAGCGGCAGCCTCATCATCCATGCCCGTGGTGGGTTCATCTAAAATCAATAATGGCGGGTGTTTAACCATAGCTCTCACCGTCATTATTAAACGCTTTTGCCCCAGTGAACTATCGGCGAAAAGCATATCTTTTTCAGGCCAAAGGTTTAAAAGCTGTAGCCACTCTTTTGCTTTTCTTTTTTGAACTTCAGTGGGTTTTGTGTACAGGCCTATGGAGTCATTGAATCCGGATATGAGCATTTGCTCTATGGTGAACCTACCACTGAATTTATAGGTCATTACAGGTGAAAAATAGCCCAGCTTCTGTTTGATGTCCCACACACTTTCCCCTGTGCCCTTTCGCTTTCCGAAAAGTAATATATTTTGGCCGTATGCTTTTGGATTATCTCCCGTAATCATGGATAATAGGGTTGATTTTCCAGAGCCATTATTACCGATTAACTGCCAGAACTCACCTTTCTTAACGGTCCAATTGATATTGTTTAAAATAGCTTTGTCCTCGTACGAAACGGAAACGTTCTTAAATGCTATCAACAGTTCATTGTCCATTCGGATAGGTACTATGGCAGCAGGAATTTTTCCATTAAGAAAATCGCTTTGTGGTTTAATAACAGTAGGCATCTCACCAATGGATTCTAATCGGTCTCCGTTCAGTTTGGTAAACTGGTTGATAAAAGGTAGGATATCAGTGACCCTGCTAACCAATTGTATAAAAATAAAATCTCCTGAGACTTCCAGTAATAGGTTTTTCAGTTCTTTTTGAAAACTATGGTCAAGACTATCGAACGGATTATCTAGAATGATGTAATCTGGTTTTGATTCTAAAATGTGTCGTAATAGGGCTTTTTTTTGTTCTCCGCTGGACATAGTCCGCAACGGCTGTTTTTGATGTATTATTTTGTGATTATGACGCTCTTCTTCATCTATCAATTGTGATAACATTACAGGAGAAAACAAGGTCCCTTTTTTTGTTCCTAAAAACTTGAAAAAAGACTGTTCATTCCTGAGTATGGCATGAATAAGTCCCTTTTTTTGAGATTTGTTGTCGATAAGTACGGCACAGTGTTTTTTCATGTCAGGCGTTGATTCCATAAATATGAACCGGATTATTCTTGTAGGTGGTAGTTTTCTCTAAGAGCATTCCATTTTTAAGCGCTACTCTTTGCGAGGGGATATTATCAATATGAATGATTGAAATCAAATGTGAGGGCCATCGTTGCGAAAAAGCGTATTGCTTGCACTTTTGGGCTGCTTCAAAAGCGAATCCCTGTTGCCAATACTTTGGTAAAATAGAATAACCTATCTCTAATTCACGCACTTCGTCGACCTCCTGAACAAGAAGTCCGCACAGCCCAATGAGAACCCCTTCATTTTTGGAGATAAGTGCGTTCATACCACCTAAACCTTGTTTATAGCGTTCGAACGTGCGATTAAATTGTTCTCTGCAGGCTACCTCAGGGTCTATCGGTAGTCCATCCCAAAATTGTGAACTGAGTGGTTCTTGATGAAACGGAAGCCAATCATTAAAATCGGAAGCCAATACTTTTCTAAAGTACAATCGCTCCGTTTCTTGACCCTCTAAAAGGTAGTTCATACCTCTATTTTCTTGTAAACGTAATTTGGTCCCCTATTTCTAAGGTTAGGCTTTCCGAGAGACCGGCATTAATTTCTAGAACATATTTAATGGGTACTTGGGAGGAAAGTCCATTTTCATCAAAAGGCTGCGCATTCTCCTGAAAACTGGCAATCCTCAGATTTTCATCAATATAGATGATGTCCAGGGGGAATTCCGTATTTTTCATGTAGAACGAGTGCATGGCAACATCGGGAAAAACGAACAGCATGGCCTGATTATCATCCATACCCTTTCTATACATTAGCCCTGTCTGTGTTTCGTAATCCGTCTCTGCAATTTCAATATCAAGATTAACCAACACCGAATCAGTTTCCTGTTTCAGAATTTGTAGCGTACCCTCTTTGGTAAAGGCTATGGTTTCTGTCTTAATTACTTTTTTAGCCTCTTCTTTACAACCGGTTATAGTAGCCAAAAGAAAGATTGATAAAAAGTACCCATTTAAAAATTTCATAGCTACCCCTTTTTAGCAGGTTTGAACATGAAAAACAGACCGATAAAAATAAAAGGAATACTCAACCATTGACCTGTTGAAAGTACCCCTAGGGATTCTTCAAAACCACCTTGACTTTTCTTAACGAATTCTACAAAGAATCTTATGGTCCAGAGCAGCACTAAAAACAAACCGAACAAATATCCGGATTTGTGTCGCTTGTCCGTTTTCCAATATAGAAGGTATAATATGATGAAAATAAATATGTAGGCTACTCCTTCGTAAACTTGTGCAGGATGGCGATAGGGAATTTCTGCCAGATACTGTGCAAATTGCGGATTATTTTCAATAGCGTGATAAGCGGCATCCAAGGTTTTTTCCTGAGTGACAGCTAATGCCTTGGACGGATGTAAGTCATCTGAATCGCGTATAAACCTCGTGGCGAAAATAAAGTTCTCATCGACTACTTTGCCATTGATTTCAGAATTGAAAAAATTGCCAAAACGAATAAAGGCAATCATTCCAAAAGGTACGACCATTCTATCCAAAAGCCACAGCATACTGAATTCTGGAAACTTTCTTGTAAAAATATACACCGCTACGAACACCCCTATAATAGCACCATGACTTGCTAGCCCAGTAAATCCCGTAAACTCATAACCATCAATCAATCCAAAGAACAGGCTTCCCGCATTGCTTTCTCTAATGGGTAATAATATTTCTAATAAATGATTTTTGTAATAAGGCCAGTCATAGAAAAAAACATGCCCCAGTCTAGCTCCTAACATGGTGCCTAAAACCGTATGTATAAAAAGCGAGTCTAATTGTTCCACGGATTTTTTCTCACGAACAAAAATCTTTTTCATTATATACCATCCCAGGGCAAAAGCTATAATCCACGATAGATTATAATATTTGATCTGTACAAATCCTATATTGAACAATGTCTCGTTCGGATTCCAAGTAATACCTAAGAAATGCATATATTTTGTTTTGAAGGGCTAAGATAAAAAATAGAAACTAGACCAATACGCTTTCGTAAAATAGTGGGTAAATTAAATTTTAAGGAACGGGGTCGTAACCGTTTCCTCCCCAAGGATTACAGCTAAATATTCTCTTTGTGGCCAGCCAACCTCCCTTAAAAAGGCCGTGTTTTTTTAATGCTTCTAAAGTATATTGAGAGCAGGTAGGGGAATATCTGCATGTAGCAGGTGTGTAGGGTGAAATGGCCAATTGATAAAATCTTACTAAAGCGATAAAAGGTGCTATCAAGATTTTTTTCATTTGTCAAACAATACGTTTTGGTTTTAGAAGTACACTCTAAGATACACTAAAAGTGGTTCCTTCTTTTCCGTCCTTTAACTGTATACCTAGGGAAGCCAATTGGTCTCTAATCTTATCAGAGGTCGCGAAATCCTTATTTTCCCTTGCTTCTTTTCTCATTTGAATCAAGAGTGCTACCACACCTTCTAACTTTTCGGTTCCGGCATTAGAGCTGCTCTTACTTTCTAGCCCTAGTACATCAAAAACAAAACTATGTAAGGTGTTCTGAAGCTCTTCTTTATCTTCTTTTGTTATCGATTCGTTACCTTCTTTGATAAGATTAATATGCTTTACAGCATCAAAAAGCTTGGCAATTAAAATTGGCGTATTAAAATCATCGTTCATGGCTGCATAGCAAGCCGTTTTCCAAGAGACCACATCAAAATCGGTTGTCTTTCCTGTGGATAAGGATTTTAATGAACTTATGGCCTCCATAAGCTTGTTAAAGCCTTTTTCTGAAGCTAAGAGAGCGTCGTTACTAATATCTAAAATACTGGTGTAATGCGCCTGCATCATAAAAAAGCGCACCATGGAAGGGGAGAAGGCTTTACTCAAAATGTCATTCTCTCCAGAAAATATCTCGCCCGGCAAGATACTGTTCCCAGTAGATTTTGCCATTTTTTTACCGTTTAAGGTGAGCATATTCGCATGCAGCCAATATTGCACGGGAGATTTTCCATTACTCGCTTCCGCTTGCGCAATCTCACATTCATGGTGTGGAAATTTTAAGTCCATTCCTCCTCCATGAATATCAAAGGTCTCTCCAAGATACTTGGTGCTCATTGCGGTACATTCTAGGTGCCAGCCGGGGAAACCATCGCCCCAAGGAGACGGCCATCTCATGATATGTTGCGGTTCCGCACGTTTCCATAAGGCAAAGTCTTGAGGACTCTTTTTCTCGTCTTGGGCGGCAAGTTCCCGTGTATTTGCAATCATGTCCTCCAACTTTCGTCCGCTTAACTTTCCGTAATCGTTGGTTTGGTTAAACTTGACCACATCAAAATAAACGGAGTTGTTAATTTCATAGGCATATCCCTTTGCGATGATATCCTTTATAATTTCGATTTGCTCTATGATATGGCCCGTGGCCGTAGGCTCTATACTAGGTGGTAGAAAGTTGAACTTTTCCAAGATATTATGGAAGTCAACCGTATAGCGTTGTACCACTTCCATCGGCTCTAACTGCTCTAATCGTGCCTTTTTGGCTATCTTGTCTTCACCATCTTCGGCATCGTCCACTAAATGACCGGCATCGGTAATATTACGTACATACCTTACTTTATATCCTAAATGACGGAAGTACCTGAGAATCATATCAAAAGACATAAAGGTACGGCAATTACCGAGATGTACGTTGCTGTATACCGTAGGTCCACAAACATACATTCCAATATGCCCCTCGTTCAATGGACTGAAAATTTCTTTTTTGCCGGTAAGTGAATTATGTACTTTAATTGTCTGTTGTTCGTACAATTGCATTGTCGGAGAGGTAATTAAAAATTGGTTTCTAAATTGATGTAGTCCAAAAACTCCCTTCTCACGGCCTCATCTTTAAATTTGCCGCCATATTCCGCAGTAACCGTGCTACTCTCAATATCCCTTATTCCTCTTGAGTTTACACATAAATGTTTGGCGTCTATTACGCATG
Source organism: Maribacter sp. MJ134 (assembly GCF_003970695.1). Taxonomy (NCBI): domain Bacteria; kingdom Pseudomonadati; phylum Bacteroidota; class Flavobacteriia; order Flavobacteriales; family Flavobacteriaceae; genus Maribacter; species Maribacter sp. MJ134. Next base: position 1,962,467 of record NZ_CP034570.1, on the reverse strand, counting down.
CCACATCATCGGTGCCCAATACGTTCTGGAGTTCTCTTACAATTTGAATATTTAGGCGCTCCTGTACTTGAGGTCTTTTGGCGAAATAATCCACTATTCTATTCATTTTGGAAAGTCCAACAACTGTTCCTTTGGAAATATAGGCTACATGTGCCCTACCAACAATAGGTAACAGATGATGCTCACAGGTGGAGTAGAGGGTGATGTTCTTTTCCACCAACATTTCTCCATACTTGTACTTGTTGTCAAAAGTGGAAGATTTGGGTTTTCTCTCCGGATGTAGACCACCAAAAATCTCCTTAACGAACATTTTTGCTACCCTATTGGGAGTTCCCTTTAGGCTGTCATCCTCTAAATCCAGACCTAGTGTAAGCATTATTTCTCTAACGCTCTCTTTTATTCTTCCAATTTTTTCTTCATCGGTTAAGACAAAGGCATCTTCACGTAATGGTGTTTCTTCTGATGTAGAGACATGATCATCTCCAAGCTGTTCAAAATGGTCTTCCAATGTACCTTCTATTTTCATTTAAAATGAACTTTAACAAGCTCCAAAGATATACATTATATAGCACTTTATAACCATTTAAAGGTGTTACACAACATAAATTAGTGTTAAGGGAAGGGGCTTCATATTTTTAGTTTCCAAATCAGAAACGAATTTATGACACGCTTAAGCGTTGCTTTATTTTTTATATTTTTTGTTGCCACAAATCCTATCTTGGCCCAAGTGTCTCCAGATTGTAACAATGCCGTTCCTATTTGTAACAATACACCCATAAATGGAGGGACTGATGGTTTTGGAATCGATGATTTCAATGGAGCTTCCGTAACGGGCTGTATCGCCTTGGCAACCGGCCCTATAGAATCCAATTCTGCCTGGTACCGGTTTCGGACAGGTGAAAGTGGTCAGCTAGGCATAAATATCGGTTTCGATGTTTCCGAGGATTGGGATTTTGCCCTTTACCGTGCCGCTGATTGTTCAAATTTAGGCGAACCGGTGAGATGTAACTATTTTGATAATTCTGATGACAATACATTCACAGGATTCGGTGAAGACCCAACAGGAGTGGACAATTTTCAGTATGACGATTGGTTAGATGTTGCCGCTGGAGAGGACTATTATCTTTTCATCAATAATTTCAGTAATAACAACTCTGGTTTTTCCATTCAGTTTTCAGGTGATGTCTTTGTGGATTTCCCGAACACAGCTTTAGATTGTTCTATTATTAATAATCTATTAGGCCCGCCTATTGCTGCCTGTGAAAACGATACTATTACACTAAACGCAACAACTATTGGTGCGATATCTTACGAGTGGTATTTAGATATTGGGAATGGTTATCAACAAATACCTGCGGAAAGTGGAGAAAACCTAAATGTGGCTGTATCCGGAATGTACCGTGTTTTGGTTGTGGTTCCTTCAGGGGAGAATATTATTAGTGAAGTACAAGTTTCTTTTTCGCCATCTCCTACTACGAACCCTCTTGGTGATGAGCTTATGTGCTTGGACGGAACTGCTTTTGATTTAAGCCAAAAAAACGGCGAAGCCTTGGGTAACCAAAGCGCAGATGAATTTAGAGTTAGTTATTATGGTTCCATTGCAGATGCTACTAATGGAACCAATATATTGGACAACAACTATATACCAACTGAACCCTCCCAAACCATATTTGTAAGAACTACCTCCATTGCAAATACCAATTGCTTCGATGTTTCAGAATCCTTTGAAATAAATACCGTTGCGGTACCGGAGTTAGATTTTCCCACTTCGGTTTTTATCTGTGAGGATACACCAGTAGCAACCGTAGGACAGAGAATTCCAAATCCGGATTACTCTTATTCATGGGATTCTGGTCAAGTGTCTTCTCAGATTACGGTAACCACAGAGGACACGTATACGTTATCTGTTACCAATGTACAAGGAGCCGTTAGTTGTGTTGGCGTGCGATCGGTAACCGTAACCTTTTCCAGACCTCCGGTAATTACGGATATTGACGTAGTATACGATGACGATAGCAATATGGTAACCGTATTTACTCAGGAAGATGGTGATTTTGAATATCAATTAGATGATAAAGGCCCTCAAAGTGCTCCTGTTTTCAGGGATATCCTTCCAGGACTACATAGTATTACCGTGAACGATAGAAACGGATGTGGAGCTGATACGCAGGAGGTTGTTATTGTAGGCTTTCCAAAATTCTTTACACCAAATGGAGATGGGATTAACGATTTATGGACAGTTGGGGGTATGAGCGTTCTAGATAATCCTGTGGTTCATATCTACGACAGGTTTGGGAAATTATTATTTCAAATGGACGAAAATAGTCCGGGTTGGAATGGTAATTCCAATGGAAAACTAATGCCGGCGTCAGATTATTGGTTCAAACTTTCTTATACCGATCAGGACGGGCAGTTGGCCACTGCAAAATTTATCAACAATCACTTTAGTATCAAGCGCTAAGTTCGCTCTCGCACCATAAAAGTGTATTTCATCGATTAAGTGCATAAAAATCCGATATAGGATACTAAACTGGGAGCAACATAGTTATTATATACGTTAGTATATGAAATAGCCCCACATTTTATGCGAATACTTTTTTGTGCTGCCTTTTGTTTTTTCCTTCAAGTATGGGAGACGAACGCTCAAAACTCACCGGATTGTAGAACAGCGATACCCGTGTGTGCGGACCAACCTATAATGGGTCTCGCTGATGGTGGTGGTGATATAGACGATTTTGACCCGGAGGTTATCACGCAGACTGGTTGCCTTGAAAAGGGTAGTGTTAGCTCTGCCAATATAGAAAACAACACATCGTGGTACGTCTTTAGGGCGGGCACTGGTGGTCAAGTGGGCTTTGATATAGAAGCCCTCCCTACCAATGGCGGAATGGGAACGCCCACTGCGGAGTGGGATTTTGCTGTCTATGGCCCATATGATGAAACAAGTGGACAAAACTTTTGTTCAATTATTGGTGATGGTACTTCTGAACCAATTCGCTGCAATTACGAAGTGAACAATACTAATTTTACCGGGGTAGGGGTTAATCCCGAAAATGGTCAGGAAGGAGCTCCTTTCCTAGTCGGAAGCCAGAATACCTATGATGAGTGGTTAGATGTAGAGCCCGGTGAAATCTATTATATCCTGATAAACAATTTCAATACTAATTTCGATGGCGACCCTGAGCCATACATGCTCACCTTCACCGGAAGTTCTGTTCAAGAAGACCAGAATACAGCTTTGGACTGTACCCTGAGAGATGAATTTTTAGGTTTGGATATCATAGCCTGTGAGGGAGACCCTGATATAACCTTGAGTGCTTTGAACTCTCCCGCCGGTTCTAATATAGCCAGTGTGGAATGGACAGTAGATTATGAAGACGACGGCACTGTTGACGATACCTTAACGGGTTCCGGTCCTTTCGGAGCTGAACTGGTGGTTTCCAGTCCTAATTCCGGACGTTATTTTGCGAGGATTACAACACTATCTGGTTCTCCGCAATTTGTGGAAGACCAAGGAGGTATTTTAATAACCTTTTTCGGTATTCCTGTATTAGACCGCGTAGAGATATTGGAGACGAACTTAGCCATAGACCCTGACATCAATAACGTTGAGATTATTGTAGATGGTGATGGTTCTTATGAATATTCACTCAATGGGGGTGCCTTCCAGGATGACCCTATTTTTATGGATATCCCTCCGGGACTAAATACTATTATTATCAATGATAAAAACGGATGTGGTACTACAGAACCCATCGAATTTTTAGTCGTAGCCTATCCCAAGTTCTTTACTCCAAATGCGGACGGTATAAACGATTTATGGAATATTAGGGGTATAGAAACCTTGACCGATCCGGCCGTATTCGTTTTTGACCGTTACGGTAAACTAATAAAACAGCTAGGCCCCGTTGGTGGCTGGGATGGTACTTTTAACGGCAGACCAATGCCATCTACCGATTATTGGTTCCGGTTTGAATATGCGGAAGACGATGCGGGTATTGTCGTTGCCAAGACTAGGAAAACGCACTTTACTTTAAAACGATAAAAAAAAGCCGCTATTTTGCGGCTTTCTTTTTTTATCTACAATTCTTTTTGTTAAAAGTTAAGCGTATAACTTAATGTAGCATTGGTAAGTATTCTATTGATCATTATAGGCGTTGTAACACCCGTATCAAAAATACTTTCATTAATATCCTGTTCAGTTCTGTTAATTCCGAAATCCAATCTGCTGCCTCCAAAATTGTATCCGATACCCGCGGAGAATCCGGTTAAATCATCAATAGTATTTCCATTGGCGTAGGGGCTTTGCTCAAATCGATAACCGCCTCTTAGACTAATTTGTTTAATTCTGTATTCACCACCTAACCTAAAGGTTGAAACTGCTGCAAGTTCATTGGAAATCTGTGCGTTAACAGTTTGAAAGCTAACATCGTTCGTTGGTCTCAGCTCTGCCTGTGAAAAATCCTGATAACCATAGTCAAAACTCAATAACCCGTTTTTGCCAAAGATTATTGCCATGCTACCGGTTAGTTTGCTAGGTGTTTTAATTCTATATACATCAAAAAGGTTGATGATATTAAAATCTATAAAGCCAATATCATCATCCGCCAAGTCCGAACTTATGCGTTGCGAAAAATCATCCGTTAAACGATACCAAGTAGGTGACTGATAGCTACCGCCTAATCTTACATAGTCGTTTAGCTTTGCAATTGCCCCAACACTAAAAGAAAATCCGTTTCCTTCGGTACTAAGAAAATTGTCAAAAGTTGTATTCTGTATTTCAGAGTCGGCATCATAACCACTCTCCCTTAGTTGGTCCAGCCTGTCATAAAATATACTATGGAAGTTTAAGGAACCACCGATGTACAGGACGTCCCTGTATTGGGATGCCGCGTTTAGCGTAAATTTACTATTATACCCGGCCGTTGTTCTAGAAAATTGTTGGTTTACGCTGGAATATGTGGCATTGCTCACATAATCTGTAGTGCTGTCATCATCACCTACGGGGTCAATTAAACCGCCATAGTACCCAAGAAAAGCTTGTTGGCTAGCGAAACCCTGATTTGCACCAATATCTAGATAAGCGTCTTCTATAAATTCACCCTCCTGCAAAAGAATGGAATTGAACGGTACCCCTTGGGCGAAATTCAAAAAGTAGTTATCGACACCTTCCGTACTTTGTCCGGAGGCAAGGATTCTATTTTCGAAATTTTGAGTTACATCGTAATTAAAGGCTAGCGTGAATTTTTTCCAATCAGCGTCATCATCCAAGGTCTTGAAAACGAACGCTCCTCCAATTTGGTTCAAATCCGTGTCATTGAAAGAGGTATTGTTCAGTGTTCCAAAATAGCTGGCATCGTTATCTCTGGAATAGTAGGAACCCGACAGTGTTATTAAACTGTTGTTGAAAACCGCAGACCCCGCCGGATTTATATTTAATGATGATAAATCCCCACCGAGAGCGCCAAAAGCACCGCCCATGGCTTGGAACCTTGCCGTACCCTGAAGGTTTTCATTAGAATACCTAAGCACGTCATTTATATTCTGGGCACTACCTATTAGACATAGGGATAGGGCTATGAAAGTTAAATACTTTTTCATTTATAATTTTTTTAGTTTGAGTAAATTGGAAAATATTACTGTCTTCTTCCGCCGCCTCTACTACCGCTAGATCGTGACCCAGAAGATCTTGAACCGCTTCCAGAACTTCTATAGCTGCCAGAGCTTCTTGAACTACTTCCAGAACTTCTATAGCTGCCAGAGCTTCTTGAACTACTTCTACCGGAACTATAATTTCTACTTCTAGAGCTACTACTTCTTCCAGAACTGTAGCCACTACTTCTTGAACTTGTTCCCGATCTGCGATATGTAGATGTTCTTGGCGTCGTCATCCTACTGGTTCTAGCACTAGACCTTGAAGAAGAAGTACCACTTCTGTATCCACTGGTTCTTGGACTCGTACTGCTGTACAATCTTCCACTCCTTGATGAACTGTTGTATCTAGGAGTTGCCCTGGTGCTTCTACTGGTCCTATAAGCCCTGTTCTGATCTACGCCTACCGTTCTTCTAGAAGTAGTATTACCTCTGTAACTCCTGTTGCTTATGGCGCTTCTTGATCTTGCACTTGAAGAGCGAGTACCCGTACTTCTGTATCTTGGAGAATTACCTCTCCTTGTGTTCACGTTAGACCTCCCTCTAAGTGACGTAGCTATGCCGCTGTTGTTTACAGTATTCCTGTTATAATATCCTCTTCGAGAATTGTTGAAAGCAAAATTTTGTCCCCTGAAATTTCTGCCGTTCCAAGCCCAGTTGTTGTAGCCCCATCCAAAGCCGCCGCCCCAGCCCCAGTTGTTCCACCCAAGACCGTAGCCGCCCCAGCCCCAATTGTTCCAGCCAAAACCGCCTCCCCATCCAAAGCCGCCACCCCAGCCAAAGTTGTTCCAACGGTTCCATCTCCAAGGATTGTTCCAGCCCCATCCAAAGCCACCACCCCATCCGAAGCCACCGCCCCAGAGAAAAGGATCGTTCCAGCCCCATCCAAAACCGTTATTCCATCCATTATTGTGAAAATTGATGCTTACATTGGTAGCATTATCTCCCCATCCTCCAAAACCTTGGTAGTCGTTACTATTATTGTAATAATCTACTAATTGGTCCTGATTGACATCTTCGTCGATACCATTACTAGCGTATGAATCAACATCAGTAAAGATTTCACTATCTAGTATTTCATCATATTGATTGGCTTTTTGTTCAAAATAATCAGAGTAGGTATTAGACTCCTCTTGCTGTCTCTGGGTATATCCTTGTCGCGGTTGCCGTTCCGTAACACGTGGTGTGTCACTGGAATAGATTCCATCGTTGTCATAATATGACGCTTGCTGATAAGAACCACAGGAAACGAACAGCGCTGCTAAAATTGCAATCGCTGAAATGTTGCGCAATTTGTTGAGGGGTAGAGAATATATCATCAGTCTAAAATTAATTGTTGAACATATTAAAAATAACTAGTTTTACCGAATTATTTTTCTTCAATAAACACAAGTTTTGTGCCAAACTACTTAAAATGGGTAAAAATTTAACGAGCAGAAGCGAAGATTATTCTAAATGGTACAACGAACTCGTCGTGAAGGCGGATTTGGCAGAAAACTCTGGCGTAAGAGGCTGTATGGTCATAAAGCCTTATGGCTTTGCCATATGGGAAAAAATGCAAGCAGGTTTGGATAAGATGTTCAAAGAGACGGGTCATGAAAACGCCTATTTCCCTCTTTTTATTCCAAAATCATACCTGAGTAAGGAAGCAAGTCATGTAGAAGGTTTTGCCAAGGAATGTGCCGTAGTAACGCACTACAGATTAAAAAACGCTGAAGACGGAAGCGGTATTATAGTAGATCCCGATGCGAAACTCGAAGAGGAGTTGATCGTAAGGCCTACGTCGGAAACCATCATATGGGATACCTACAGAAAATGGATTCAGTCCTATAGGGATTTACCATTACTAATAAATCAGTGGGCCAATGTAGTGCGTTGGGAGATGCGTACACGTCTTTTTCTTAGAACCGCAGAATTTTTGTGGCAAGAAGGGCATACTGCCCACGCTACGGAAAAAGAAGCATTGGAAGAGGCGGAACAGATGATGCACGTGTATGCCGATTTTGCTGAAAACCATATGGCCGTTCCCGTTATTAAAGGGGTGAAAACGGAAAGTGAACGTTTTGCAGGTGCTATTGAAACGTATTGTATTGAGGCATTAATGCAAGATGGTAAAGCCTTGCAAGCAGGAACTTCCCACTTTTTGGGTCAAAACTTTGCGAAGGCTTTTGATGTGAAATTTGCGAACAAGGAAGGTCAGAAAGAATATGTTTGGGCTACATCTTGGGGAGTTTCAACAAGATTGATGGGGGCTTTAGTGATGACGCATAGTGATGATAATGGCCTAGTGTTACCACCAAAACTTGCGCCAATTCAAGTGGTAATCGTTCCAATATATAAAGGGCTTGAACAGTTGGACGAAATATCCGCAAAAGTACAGCCTTTGTTGAAAGAACTAAGGAAGAATGGGATAACCGTGAAGTATGATAATAGGGATACGCATAAACCTGGTTTTAAATTCAATGAATATGAACTTAAAGGTGTTCCCGTGAGATTGGCCATTGGAAAAAGAGACATGGAGAACGGTACGTATGAGGTGGCTCGGAGAGATACTTTGGAAAAAGAGACCGTGCCTATGGAAGAAGTAGTTGCAAAAATTGAGTTTTTGTTAGAAGACATTCAGAAGAATATCTACACAAAGGCATTCAACTATAGAAAAGAGCACATTACTTTGGTGGAAACTTATGATGAATTCAAAGATGTTATAGAAAATAAGGGTGGTTTTGTCTCGGCACATTGGGACGGAACTTCTGAGACAGAAGAACTGATTAAAAACCAAACAAAGGCTACGATTAGGTGTATTCCTATTGATGCAAAAGAAGAGGCTGGTACCTGCATGGTCACAGGAAAACCTTCTACAAAAAGAGTGCTATTTGCCAAGGCTTATTAAAAGATTTTAAAAAATAATATCAAGGAGTTGTGGTAGTAAAAAATAATTGTATTTTTGCATCCGCAATTGTATAACGCAATGGCCCGTTCGTCTAGGGGTTAGGACGCCAGGTTTTCATCCTGGTAACAGGGGTTCGATTCCCCTACGGGCTACAAGGTTTAATGAATAGTTTTTAAGTTAAGAAATCGTTTTTGATTCTTAACGTTTATTGGGCCCGTTCGTCTAGGGGTTAGGACGCCAGGTTTTCATCCTGGTAACAGGGGTTCGATTCCCCTACGGGCTACTTAATTTAATGGAAGAAATTCCATGGAAAATATAACAAGTTAAAAGATGGCAAATCATAAGTCTGCATTAAAAAGGATAAGAAGAAACGAAGCGGTACGTTTACGTAACAGGTATCAGCACAAAACAACCCGTAACGCAATTAAGAAATTGCGTTCTGAAGAAAACAAAAAAGATGCAGAAGCTCTTTTTCCAAGTGTTGTTAGTATGATCGACCGTTTAGCGAAACGTAATATCATTCATGATAACAAAGCGGCCAATTTAAAAAGTAAATTAGCCAAGCACGTAGCTGCGCTTTAAAAATTTATAATTTAATACAAGAAGCCTTCTTTTTTAAAGAGGGCTTTTTTTGTTCTAGGAGTTTCAAACTCTTATCCTCCGCTGAACACAGCTATGTTTTTATTCGATAAGTCATTAGCGTGATATTTCATACGGTTTGGTTCTTTTGACTTTGAGAAATCCAATTACAAAGCAAGCATAAAAAATTGCGATGGAGAGGTAGTGAAACCTGGCTAATTTTAAATGATTGTATAGTTCATATTCAAAACTGATAATATACATGGTAATAGGATAAAAAAGATGAAAGAAAATAATTCCAATACTTATCCAAAATAATAGGTTGCTGGTTTTTAGGGCGAAGCTGTCTTTTTTTAGTTGTAGTAGGTATATCAAAGCAGAACCAGCAGTAAAAAACGAACCAACGATTATGGCATAATTCTGCGGGTCAACATAAAAATTCTGAACGAAGAGATTGACAATGCTCACAACTATGAAAACTACTATACCAAGTTTCACAAACTTTTTGCTTTTGATCGTAATAAGGACTTTGTGATAAATTGATAGAAAATATAAGTAGAAGATAATATCGAATACATTGAAAATAAGTGTATTGTAATAGCTATATTCTTCTTTATATACAATTTGTATTTCATCAAAATTCCTAACCATAAAACCTAAAACTTCAGATAATACGGTATAGGCAATGAGTATGGGTAAGTACTTTAAAGCGGTGTCGTAGTACTTCCTATACCGTACTATTGAAAGTAAAAGCGCAGCAAAATAGAGTAAAAAGTAATAGTTATGGTATATAAGCTCTAGCATGGACTATATCTAATTTACTGATTTTTTGGCGGTGGTACACCGGTCCCCCTATTCATCGTAAGGCTTGTTCCGCCCTGTAAACTATATGTTGGCAAGGCGGTAGTAGATTCTAAATTTGGAATGAGTGAGGCGTAAGCTTTGGTTTCGGTATCTTCAATTGTACCAAATCCTTTTATCTCTCCAAAATTATTGTTCAAAGGAACTACTTCTGCACCCCTTGCACCTTGTGCAATATAAAAGAGGTAATCTCGTTGACCATCGTTATAGGTTGGAGAAATAAGTATAGAATTCTGTCTTGGATGTTTTATAGAATCCTTAGTTCCGGGAAAAAAGGTTTCATCTGGATAATTAGAAAAATAGAATCGCAAGGTGGAAATTTCAACATCGGCTTTTTTGGCCTCCTGCTCAATAAATGCTAAGTACTGCTTTATGGTCTTATAGTCATAATAGACAAATCTTCCTACATCAAACGGTTTTTCTTTTTCAGTGCTCTCCACTTGTAAATTCTTTCGAATTCTATTAATGGAGTCCTCGTACCTTTGAATAAGCGGAACGCGTCTTTCACTATAGGTGTCATAGGCTTTTCTTGCGTCAGGTATTTGAACAATTTGTTCCGGTGCCAGAACTTCAATTTCTTCTTTCTGTTCATTAGGTTTTACTTCTCCACAACTTATGAGGTTTAGGACCAATGCGATAACGAGTACGTTTAGTAAGGTTCTTGATTTTTTCATTTTGTAATTAGTTTTAAAGATTAGCATGCTTTATGAGAAAATACGGCTATAGATTGGGGGAAGAATCTTTAACGCATTAAAGATATTAAATTACGGATAGTGTGCTTCATCCTATAAAAGAAATCGACGGAACCCTTTATTTCTAAATAAGATGAATTAAAAAACCCCAATTTCGTAAGCGAAATTGGGGTCTATTTAAATATTACAATCAATTATTGATTCATTGTCATCAAGAACTCTTCGTTGTTCTTTGTCTGTTTAAAGCGTTGTTCAATAAATTCCATTGCTTCAACAGGATTCATATCGGCCAGATACTTACGCATGATCCACATGCGTTGTAAGGTGCTTTCATCCAATAGCATGTCATCACGTCTTGTACTAGAAGAAGTAAGGTCTATGGCAGGGAAGATTCTTCTATTCGCAATCTTACGATCTAATTGAAGTTCCATGTTGCCGGTACCTTTAAATTCTTCAAAGATTACTTCGTCCATTTTTGAACCGGTCTCGGTAAGTGCTGTGGCAATTATGGATAATGATCCACCACCTTCAATATTACGAGCAGCTCCAAAGAATCGTTTCGGCTTATGCAATGCGTTGGCATCTACACCACCACTTAACACTTTTCCTGAAGCAGGCTGCACGGTGTTATACGCTCTTGCCAATCTTGTAATCGAATCTAATAGTATAACCACATCATGGCCGCATTCTACCAGTCGTTTTGCTTTTTCCAATACAATATTCGCTACCCTTACGTGCTCGGTAGCTTCCTTATCGAACGTAGAGGCAACGACTTCGCCCCTAACATTTCGTTGCATATCGGTAACCTCTTCAGGACGCTCATCAATTAATAATATTATTTGATATACTTCTGGATGATTTGCCGCTATACCGTTGGCAATATCCTTTAACAACATGGTCTTACCCGTCTTGGGTTGAGAAACGATCATACCTCTTTGCCCCTTTCCAATAGGAGAGAACAAATCTATAATCCTGGTTGAAATGGTGCTTTGTCTTTCCGCAAGATTAAATTTCTCTTGTGGGAACAAAGGCGTAAGGTGTTCAAAAGAAACCCTGTCCCTCACAATTTGAGGGTCAATTCCGTTTATCTTGTTCACTTTTATAAGAGGAAAGTACTTTTCACCTTCTTTAGGAGGACGCACGTTTCCTAATACCGTATCTCCGGTTTTTAACCCGAATAACCGTATTTGAGACTGGGACACATAAATATCGTCAGGAGAAGAGAGGTAATTATAATCGGACGACCTTAGGAAACCATAACCATCTTGCATAATGTCAAGAACTCCTTCACTAGCTATAATGCTATCAAACTCATATTCCGGTTCTTTGTAACGGTTCTTTAGATCCTTGTCAAAATTACTCTTGTCGTGGTTGTTCCTAGGGTTATGTTGTTTTTTGCTGTTTTGATTTCTGTTTTGGTTGGGATTGGATTTTTTCTGGAAATCCTTCTTGTCTTTATCCGCCGGTCTAGGTCTAGGTCTAGGTTTTGGTTTTTCCTGAGATGTAGCGGTAGCTTCATCTTTGGGTGATTCGGTATTTGAAACTTCTTTTTTTTTCTCGGATTTTGCGGGCGCATCCTCCTTCTTTTCCACTTTGCGGGTCACTCTTGGTTTAGGTTTTTTTACCGCTTCGGTTTTTGCGGGTGGGGCAACGGCTGCAGCTGCTTTTGGGTTTGCTGCCTGTAAGTCTAGAATTTGATAGACTAAATCTAACTTTTTTAAGGTCTTAAATTTTGGAACATTAAGTCCTTTAGCTATTTCCTGAAGCTCAGGTAGCTTTTTTGATTTTAAATCTGAAATCTCAAACATTAATTATGGAATAAATTATACGTGTTTTGTATTGACAAGAAGTAAACTGTTAACTTGGGTATGCTTTGGAATTGATCTTCCTAAGGTAAGTGTTACGATATAACGTCACAATAATACAAATTATTTTCAATAATTAGACGATAATTTTTAAAAAGACCTGTATTTTTGTTGTCCCAAGTAGAAAAAGGATATGATTCAAAGAATACAGAGCATATATTTGGTAATAGTAGCCCTAATCACTGGGATATTACCATTTTTTGTGAATCTTTGGTCAGATGCTAAAGGTGTAGAAATATATGCGCAGAACGAAATTTTTATTTCCAGTGCTTTTTATATTTCCGGAGCTCTAGCCTTAATAGCCATCTTTTTGTTCAAGAATAGAAAAAACCAGTTTGTAGTGAACAGACTGAATATGATATTGAATCTTTTTTTACTAGGATTTTTCGTTTACCGATCGCTAAACTTATCCGGAGAAACTTTAGTTTCTGAGAAGGGTATTGGGATGTTGATTCCAGTATTTTCTATCGTTTTTTTAGTTCTTGCAAACAGAGCTATCAAGAAGGATGAAGATCTTGTAAAATCTGTTGATCGTTTGCGTTAAACCTAACATCTTAGTAGTATTAGTGCGTAAAACCCGGGGTAGTTCCCGGGTTTTTTATGAGCAGCTTTTTGAACTTTTTGTCGTTAAATTTTTGAATTGATAAGTGAATTAACGTTTCCCCAGTTCTATTATTTCTAAATCCTTAATATCCTTTCCATCGATAACGAAGCGTAGCATGGTCCTTACTTGGTGAAAGCCGTGCTTGCCACATGCTCCGGGATTCATGTGGAGTACGTTAAGTTTTTTATCCCACATCACTTTTAGAATATGTGAATGTCCGCAGATGAATAGCTTTGGAGGGTTTTTCGTGATTTCCGACCTTGTTCTGGAATTGTATTTTGGAGGGTAACCGCCTATATGGGTTATCCATACATCTACGTCTTCGCAATGAAACCTATTGTTCAGAGGAAATTCTTTCTGTATGTTATAATCGTCAATATTGCCATGAACTCCTCGCAAAGGTTTTATATTGGATAAGGTATCCGTAACTTTTAGAGAGCCGATATCACCCGCATGCCAAATTTCATCGGCTTTAGCGGCATATTTCAAAATAGCGTCGTCCACATGGGAATGTGTGTCGGATAGCAGTAGTATTTTTGTCATATAATAGTGGGTAATACTTAATTGTTTATGGATATCTAACTGAATTCTTGCTTTGCTTTTGATATCTTTGTGTACCACAATATTAGCATATCCTTTTGAGATATTTCATTCAATTTTCATACTTCGGCAAAAACTACCATGGTTGGCAGAAACAGCCTAACGCTATAACGGTTCAGGTAATTCTAGAAGACGCACTATCTAAAATTACACGTGCTAAAATTGAACTGGTAGCGGCAGGGCGCACCGATGCCGGTGTTCATGCAGAACAAATGTATGCCCATTTTGATATAGATAAAATTGAGGACACCACAGATTTGATCCATAGGTTAAATTCCCTATTACCAGAGGATATTGCCGTTCAAAAATGTTTGCCAGTTCAGTCCGATGCGCATGCCAGATTTCACGCTTCAGAACGGTCGTACGAATACCACATAACAAAATCCAAAAATCCTTTCTTAAAAGACACCGCACACTATATCATACAATCCTTGGATATGGAAATGATGAACAGAGCATCCAAGATTTTGCTAGGGAAGCAAGATTTTGAGTGTTTCTCTAAATCAAATACGGATGTGCATACGTACATGTGCGACATAAAAGAGGCTTTATGGGTTGCAGAAAATGATAAGGTCATATTCAAAATTACGGCCGATCGCTTTCTTAGAAATATGGTCAGGGCTGTAGTTGGTACCTTGTTAGAGGTAGGTACGGGTAAAAATTCTGTTGACCATGTTAATACCGTCTTAAAAAGTAAGGATAGGAGTAAAGCAGGAGTTTCTGTACCCGCAAAAGGATTATATTTGACTTCTATTATCTATCCCAAGACCATATTTAGTAATGGATAAAGACTCCGGAAAAGCTTTTGATACAAAACTTTTTAAGCGCCTAATGGCGCACACGCGCCCTTACAGGATTACCTTTTATGGGGTTGCTTTAGCGGCAATTTTACTTTCTGGTTTTGCGGTCTTGAGTGCGGTGCTTTTAAAACTCATCATTGACGATGCCGTTAAGGGTAGCGATGCCCAAAAGCTTTTAAATTTAACTATTGGTATGTTAGCCGTGCTTATCGGTCAAGTGGTCAGTCAATTGTGTTTTAATTACTATGCAAATTTGTTGGGAGAATCTGTAATCAGGGATGTAAGGATTAACTTGTTCCAAAAGATGCTCGGTTTCCGAATGAAGTATTTCGATAATTCTTCACTGGGTGTACTTGTTACAAGAGCTGTTGCGGATATGCAGCGAATAGGAGAAATTTTTAGTCAGGGCTTCTTCGTTATTGTGGCCGATTTGCTAAAAATGCTGGTAGCTGCCGCAGTAATGTTATTAATAAATTGGAAACTGGCACTAATAGTCTTTGCGGTACTTCCGCTCATATTATACGCTACCCGCTTATTTCAAAAAGCAATGAAGGTAGCCTTTACAGAGGTTAGGGCAGAGGTGTCCAATTTAAACTCCTTTGTGCAAGAACGTATTACGGGTATGCGCATCGTGCAATTGTTCACCAGGGAGAAAATTGAAAGCGAAAATTTTAGGAAAATCAACGAGAAGCATCAAAACGCTTGGCTAAAAACAGTATGGTATAACTCTATTTTTTTTCCTATTGCTGAAATTGTTTCTTCAATAACCGTTGGTCTAGTAGTTTGGTATGGAGGATTGCAGAACGTAGCGGGCATTACCGATGATGTGGCGGGTACGGTCTTTGCTTTTATCATGTTGATAGATTTACTCTTTAGACCCTTAAGACAGATAGCGGATAAATTTAATACCCTACAAATGGGTATGGTTGCTGCAAACAGGGTTTTTAAAATATTGGATACCGATAGTACCATTGAAGATGTCGGTACTATTGTAAAGGATAGGGTAAAGGGCGATATCAGTTTTGAGCATGTAAAATTCGGTTATCTTGAAGATGAAGAGGTGCTTCATGGTATTTCCTTTGAGGTAAAGGCGGGTGAAACAGTCGCTATTGTTGGTGCCACGGGAGCCGGTAAGTCTACCATAATAAACCTTTTGAACCGATTTTACGAAATAAATGCAGGTACTATACGTGTAGACGGTACGGATATCAAAGAATATAAATTGGCATCTTTAAGAAGTCATATCGCTGTAGTATTGCAGGATGTGTTTTTGTTTGCGGACACTATTGCCAACAACATATCGTTAAAGGATACATCGGTAACGGTTTCCGATATAGAGAATGCGGCCAAAGCCATTGGGGTCGATGAATTTATCACAAGTCTGCCAGGGGGATATGCCTACAACGTAAAGGAACGAGGCACCATGCTTTCTAGTGGACAACGGCAATTGATTGCTTTTCTAAGAGCTTATGTAAGTAACCCAAGTATTTTGGTGTTGGATGAGGCCACATCTTCTGTGGATACCTATTCTGAACAGTTGATTCAAAAAGCTACCGAGAAGATTACGGAGGGTAGAACATCAATAGTAATTGCGCACCGATTGGCCACCATTAAAAAGGCCGATAAGATTATAGTTATGGATGCCGGAAATATCGTAGAAATGGGCACACATCAAGAACTTCTTAAAAAAGGCGGTTACTATAACAATCTTTACGAAGCGCAATTCTTGGCAGAGGAAGTAGCTTAGTCAATTATTTTGCAGGAGCTAAATTTGCAAAAGTGTCGGTAAAAAAGGCGAGATACATACCCAGAAGAACAATTATAATTGCAAATACCGCACCTAAAATCACCAAGAAAAATAGAAGCTTTAATACCGTCTGTTTCAGATTAAGCTTAAAAATTTTCTTGAACATATAACTGAAATACAAAATTTGGAATATTCCATTTATTGAAGCAGCATAATAAATAAGTTGAGCGTTCCAGATAAATATAATGTACATTAGGTTAACGCATATGGACATTTGAGAATAACCATAAATATTCATTACAAAATGCTCGCTAAGGTTGTACTCCTTTTTATTAATGAAAATTAGTCTGGATATTAATGCTAAAAATGGAAGCATTAAAACATAAAATAGATTTTGATATTCAAAAGTATAATCTTGAAATTTTTTAGCTAAGTCCACACCAAACCTATCGGAGTCGGTCATTTCTTGAGTATTCATAGAGCTGAACTGATAATCCATTGCTTCCGGAAAATACTGCTTGTTCAAGAAGACGAACAGACCACCTAACATTACTGCAATAGTAAAATAACTAATGGGATTGAGGTATTTTTTTCGAACACCTTTGATGTAGCCAACAATCACCAAATCTGGATTTGTAAAAAGGTTTTTGAAAGTGATTAGGAACGTATTGTCAATATTGAAGAAGCGCTCAACGGCGTCATACCAAAGATTTTTAACTGTTATCCTGTTTCGAATCACTTTAGCACCACAATCGGGGCAAAAACTGTAATCCGTTCGTAGCGTGTTCTCGCAGTTCTTACAATTCATTGAATTAAATCCTGTTTGAGCATTGCACCCAAATGCGTTAGGGAATCATACAATACAAATTCGCCATTCTTTATGTAGGAAATCAGTCCGGTCTCTTCGCTCACTACAATACTTAGGGCATCCGTTTTTTCCGTTATGCCCACTGCGGCTCGATGTCGTAATCCAAAACGCAGTGGTATGTTGCGTTCATTTGAGACGGGTAAAATAACGCGCGTCGCAACGATATAGTTGTTCACTATTACCGCCGCTCCGTCATGTAAAGGACTATTTTTATAAAAGATACTCTCTAAAATGGGCTGGGTGATTTCAATATTCATACGGTCACCCGTATTTTTAATAAAATCTAGGGAATTATTTCTTTCTATTACTACAATGGCTCCCGTCTTGGAGGCTGCCATTTTTTCACATGCTTTTAAAATAGCGTCTACGTCTACGCTGGTAACAATGCCCTCTTGCCTTAGAAATTTAAAATGCTTAATAAAGTTTCGTTTGTTGGCAAAATTCGTGGAGCCGATCATCAAAAGAAATTTTCGTATTTCCTGTTGAAAAACAATGATTAGGGCTATTAATCCTACTTGCATAAATGCGCCGACCATGCTACTGATCATTTCCATGCCCAAAAGCTCCGTAAGCTTCCAAAATGCCCAAACGATGACGATACCAATGAAAATATTAATGGCCACTGAGCCACGTACCAATTTATAGATGTAATAAAGGAGTACGGCTACTAAGACAATATCCAGGACATCCGTAATCTTAAAATCAATAAAATTCAAAAAATCCAAGTGGTGCCGTTTTTGTAAAATTAACAAAAATAGATGAACGAAAACCGTATAAGTTCTATGCTTCTAGCTGTTCCTGTAGCTTTACACATTCCATAGCTTCTTTTACATCGTGTACCCGCAGTATCTTGGCACCTTTGTGTAATGCTAACATGTGTAAAGCCGTAGTTCCGTTCAGTGCCTGTTCTGGAGTTTTTTCCAACAGCTTGTAGATCATGGATTTTCTGCTTAGACCAACCAATACGGGATGGTCTATTATTTTAAAAAGGTCGAGTTTATTGAGTAAAGTATAATTTTGGGCTAAGGTTTTAGCAAACCCGAACCCCGGGTCAATAATGATATCTTTTATGCCTAATGCTTTCGCCGTCGCTAATCGTTCTGAAAAGAAGAATAGAATATCATTGAGTAAATCGTCATATACGGTTTGCTTCTGCATGGTTTTTGAGTTCCCTCTCATGTGCATCATAATATAGGGTGCTTTTAGTTCAGCGACGGTGGGCAGCAAAGCTTCATCCTTTAGGCCTGCCGAAATATCGTTTACTATGGCAGCCCCACGTTCTACACATGCGCGAGCAACGGCCCCTCTAAAGGTATCAATAGAAAGTAATGTTTCAGGAAAACGTTTCATTATGACTTCTACTACAGGTAGTATTCGTTTTAATTCCAGCGTTTCTGAAACAAAAGGAGCCCCAGGCCTAGAACTGTAGGCACCAACATCTATAAAGGTTGCTCCTTCCGTTAGCATTTTTTCTACATGTTTTAATATCCTGTGCTCATTTTTAAACTTTCCGCCATCATAAAATGAGTCTGGAGTAACATTTAAAATACCCATAATTTTGGGTGTTGAAAGGTTGATTAGATTGCCATTACAATTGATGGTCATATATTGGTTTATGATGATTTTGTTGTAAATCCTAAGTTTGAACCCTCTGTTTTGATGGTTACGAAATTTTAAGCGAAATTTACACAAATTAGAAAGAATTACATGCGAAACACGGTAGCGGAGTATGATGCAGTTATAAACATATGCAAGGAGTTGTACCAAAAGAAAATGTTGGATTATGGTGCTGCTTGGCGTATTCTAAGATTACCATCTCTTACAGACCAGATCTTTATAAAGGCGCAACGTATTAGGGGTTTACAGGAAAACGAGGTCCATAAGGTAGATGAAGATGAAAAATCAGAGTTCATAGGTATTATTAATTATGCGATAATGGCTTTGATTCAGTTAGAACTAGGTGTTGCGGAACAGCCCGATTTAGAACCTGAGAAGGCTATGGCGCTTTACGAGAAACATTGCGAAATCACAAAGCAATTGATGCTTGATAAAAATCACGATTACGGAGAGGCGTGGCGCGACATGCGCGTAAGTTCCTTAACGGATTTGATACTTCAAAAATTATTACGCGTAAAGACTATCGAGAATAACAAGGGAAAAACTTTAGTGAGTGAAGGTATAGACGCTAATTATCAAGATATGGTCAATTATGCCGTATTTGCACTGATTCACTTGAAAGTAGGACAAAATCTAAGCTAGAGTATGAGGTATATTGTTGGAGTAGTTCGGATTTTTGTCGGTATTCTTTTCATTATTAGCGGATTCATAAAGTTAAATGACCCTGTAGGTTTTTCTTTTAAGTTAGAGGAATACTTTAGTCAAGGTGTGCTGGATTTACCGGTCTTTGTTCCTTATGCACTGGCCATATCAATCATCGTAGTGATTTTAGAGGTCCTTTTAGGTGTATTCTTAATTGTGGGTTTTAAGGTTAAATTTACGCTTTGGAGTCTTTTGGGCATGATCGTGTTCTTTACATTTCTCACGTTTTACTCCGCTTATTTTAATAAGGTTACTGATTGCGGTTGTTTTGGAGATGCCATAAAATTGACGCCATGGGAATCCTTCACAAAGGATATCATTTTATTGGCCCTTATTCTATTGCTGTTTTTTGGTAAAAAGTATATCGCACCTTTGTTCAGGCCATTTCTGGGCAAAGCTTTGATTGGGCTGTCTCTGCTTTTTTGCATTATTTACGTCAACCATGTTTTAAACCATTTACCAGTAATAGATTTTAGGCCTTATGAAATAGGAAAAAATATCGAGGATGGTATGGGCGTTCCTGAAGGCGCACCAAAAGCTATCTTTGAATATTCATGGAAATTCAATGTAAACGGGAAAGAGGAAATTTATGTCACCAATGGTGATTATCCTACCGTTGATGGCGAATTCATAGGCGTAGAAACGGAAGAAATTCAGAAAGGATATGAACCACCCGTTCATGATTTCACCATTGAGCAGAACGGTGAAGACTTTGCAGGTCAGTTGCTTCAAGAGCCTAAATTGCTGATGATCGTAGCTTATGATTTAAGAAAATCCGATTTGGATGCTTTCAAAGAAGTAAAGCGTATTACCGATAAGGCTTTAGAAAATGGTTATAAGGTGATAGGGATGTCTGCTTCAGGGCCTGACCAAACCGATGCTCTTGTCGCTAATAATAATCTTGGATTTCAGTTTTATTTTACGGATGAAACCACACTAAAGACCATAGTTAGGTCTAATCCTGGTGCCTTGGTATTGGAAAAAGGAACTATTGAACAAAAAGTACATTACAACGATTTAGACGAATTGGTTTTTAACTAGAAACAGAATTAAAATAATAAAAATGAGAAGTAAAATTGTAGCTGGAAATTGGAAAATGAATAAGAATTTGGACGAGACGGAAGCCCTTTTATCTGCCTTGGCCGCCAAATTACCAGATACCGTCGCTGAGGTAATGGTTGCGCCTACCTATATCAACCTGACCGCTGCAGTACGCAATCTGGAATCATCAAAAATTGAGGTCATTGCACAGAATATGCATTTTGCGGAAAGCGGGGCCTATACTGGAGAAATTTCTGCGGATATGCTTTTAAATGTCGGTATCAATACAGCCATAATAGGTCACTCGGAAAGAAGAGCTTATTTTGGTGAAACTGACGAAATTTTAGCTAAGAAAGTGACTACTGCTCTAGAGAAAGGTATCAGAGTAATGTTCTGTTTTGGAGAAGAGTTGGAAGATCGCAAGTCCGGAAATCACTTTGCTGTGGTAGAAAGTCAATTGAAGAACGCATTATTCTCTTTAGAGACTTCGGCATGGAGTAAAATTATTTTAGCTTACGAGCCGGTTTGGGCCATCGGAACAGGAGAAACGGCGTCTCCGCAACAAGCTCAGGAAATGCATGCATTTATCCGTAAAACCATAGGAGAGGCCTTTGATACCGGTGTAGCCGATAAAGTGTCTATACTCTATGGCGGTAGTGTAAAGCCAGGAAACGCTGAGGAAATTTTTTCTAAGCCAGATGTAGACGGAGGTCTTATTGGCGGTGCGTCTTTGGTTGCGGATGATTTTGTCGCAATCATCAAAGCTATTTAAAAAGTACAAATTCAGTAGTTGTTCCTTTAGGAGGTTTAAGGGTATGTTTTCATACCCTTTTCAATGTAATAAAAATGGAGAATTCTGTCTATATAGAGTATAAATTTCGAATAGCACCCTTGCAACCCGCGTCCGATATTTTAGTCGCTGAGCTTGGTGAAGTAGGATTTGAAAGTTTTGTGGAGAATGAAACAGGTGTTCTTGCTTACATTCAAAAACAAGAATGGTCTGCGGATATTCTTGATGATGTCACTATCCTAGATAACCCCAATTTTAAAATAACACATGCGATTCAAGAAATTGAACAGGAGAATTGGAACGCCACCTGGGAGCAGAATTTTGAACCCATTTTAGTGGAGGGTGACTGTATGATTAGAGCTCCATTTCATGAAAAATCCAGTGCCACTTACGATATCGTAATTGAACCTAAAATGAGTTTTGGTACGGGACACCATGAAACCACCCATATGATGGTTCAGCATCTTCTAGAATTAGACCTGGTAAGTAGGGCAGTACTGGACATGGGGAGTGGAACAGGTGTTTTGGCGATACTATCCGCTTTAAAAGGTGCAACGGTCGTTGATGCCATAGATATTGATAATTGGTGTTATTTGAACGCAATGGAAAATGTAAAGCGCAACAAGGTTAGTTTTATAGCGGTATATGAAGGTGATGCCAGTCTGTTAAAAAATCAGGAGTACGACTTGATAATTGCGAACATCAACAGA
This sequence comes from Maribacter sp. MJ134, assembly GCF_003970695.1. Classification (NCBI taxonomy): domain Bacteria; kingdom Pseudomonadati; phylum Bacteroidota; class Flavobacteriia; order Flavobacteriales; family Flavobacteriaceae; genus Maribacter; species Maribacter sp. MJ134. The sequence goes on along the minus strand of NZ_CP034570.1, from coordinate 1,940,449 downwards.
AACATTTTACTAGAAGATATACCTAAATATGTAAGATGCCTTAAACAAGAAGGCATACTCTTGCTGAGCGGGTTTTATTTGGAGGATTTGGATTTGGTCAATAAAAAGTGTTCGGAACAAGGTTTGCAATTTGAAAAAAACTTCGAAAAAAATAAATGGGTTGCAGCAAAATATGTATTTTAGGGTATAAGAAAAAGAATTGTGATGAGCACTAAAGAAAAAATTTCCGAAGAGCTACTTGTAGAGGAAGAGACCGTAAGGCAGAATGAAATTGTTCTCTTCAATGACGATGTCAATACTTTTGACCACGTCATCGAGACCTTGATGTCAGTCTGTGAACATACACCGGAACAGGCAGAGCAATGCTCTTTGATTGTTCATTATAAAGGCAAGTGCACTGTCAAAACAGGGGAGTACAATGACTTGGAGCCACGATGTTCTCGCTTGTTACAGGCCGGTCTGAGTGCAGAATTAGTCTAAAAATTAGATTAGAGTTTCATTGTTGCTTATATTTAGCTAAACTCATAGTATAGCTAAGTTTTGCGTTCGTTATTCCTTGTAGTATTTATTTTTTGCTGTAATTGCGTCTATTCGCAAGCACTCCCTCCTATACAGAACTTTACACCCCTGGATTATAACGGAGAGAATCAAAATTGGGGTATTACCCAAGGAGAGGATGGTCACATATATGTAGCTAACAACCATAATTTATTGGAGTACGATGGTGTACGCTGGAATATTTATAAATCACCTAACGCGTCGGTTTTTCGGTCTATAGATGCCAAGGGGTCCTTGCTGTTTACAGGTCAATATTTAGAATTTGGATTTTGGGAAAGAGACGACTTTGGGAATTTGAATTATACCTCCATATCCAAGCAGCTTAAAGAACCTATGCTCGAGGATGAGGAGTTTTGGAATATCGTAACGGTAGAAGACTGGGTGTTGTTTCAATCATTGGATAGAATTTATAGCTATAATATTCAAACCAAGGAATTTGAAATATTAGAAGCTGAATCTAACAAGGCTCATATTTTTAAAGTAGAAGGTACGGTATACTTTCAAAATCAAAATGAAGGTATTTATAGGATTCGGAACGGTAAACCTATATTGGTTGTTGATGATTCTACCATTAAAGGTAGAGGTGTAGTGGGTATTTATAAAACAGACGATTATCTCACCTTGGTTCTAGATGATGCGCAGATACTTCATGTAAGTGAAAAAGAGAGTGTGGTATCCAGTATTTCTGCAACGAACGATTTAAAAGGGCTAAATGTATATTGTACGGCACAACTCAAGGACGGTTCTCTTGTTCTAGGAACAATTTCCAAGGGAATTTTTCAAATCAGTAGTACGGGGCAACTTATTAGAAGAATAAACCAGCGTAAAGGTCTTAACAACAATACGGTCTTAGCGGTTTTTCAAGATGTGGATGATAATCTCTGGTTAGGTCTTGATAATGGTTTAAGCATAATAAATCTTAATTCACCTTTCAATGAATATGTGGATAATCTTGGTCGTTTGGGTCTAGTATATACATCAAAATCATTTGACAATAACCTTTATTTAGGTACCAATCAAGGACTTTTTGTTAAGCCAGAAAACACCGAGGACGACTTTAAAATGATAGCCGGTACCGATGGCCAAGTTTGGAGTTTGAGGGCTATTGATAATATTCTTTTTTGTGGTCACAACAAAGGTACCTTTCTTATTGAGAATGAAAACGCACGTTTAATTTCCAAACTACCAGGTACATGGGATATGAAAGCTATCAATGAAAGTGCCGAGGTAATTCTTCAGGGAAATTACGATGGGTTATCTACCCTAAAAAAGGAAAATGGGAATTGGATTTTTGGTAGTAAGATTTCCGGATTCGATATTTCAAGTAGATTTTTTGAAATTCTAGATGACGGGAAAATACTGGTCAATCATGAATACAAGGGGTTATACGAACTTACTGTCGATTCCACTTTTCGCAAAGTACTTCATTCTGAAACACATCCAATAATGGGACATGGTTCTAGTATTTTGGAATATCAGAATAAACTTATTTATGCATCTTTGGATGCAGCTTTTAGAAAAGAGGAAGATAGTTTGGTCTTCAAGCCAGATACGACCCTTATCAGAATGTTGTTCACTGAGGAAGGTGGTGTAACAAGTGCTCTGATACCGGATAAAAAAGCCAATAGGTTTTGGTGCTTTACTAAAAAAGGACTCACCTATATTGTTCCAAGTGCCTTCAACAGCACCTTGAAAGCGCAGACCATACCAATCCCAACTTTTTTTCGTAAAAGTTTGGGGGTCTTGGGTTTTGAAAATCTTACTGGAATCAAAGATGAAAAATATCTAATTGGCATTTCTAATGGTTATGTAGAGTTAGATGTAGCCAAAGTGAAAGAATCTGTGCATCGTATAAAAATCAACCAAGTCAGTAATCGGTTAGGAATAGAGGAGACCTCCAGAATGTCCCTATCCTCAACGCAGCTATTGCCACATAATCAAAATTCTGTTTCTTTTTATTATGCAGTACCGCAGTATGATAAGTTCAGTGAGGTATTTTATCAATATCGTCTACTTGGGTTGTATGATGAATGGAGTCCATGGGGCAACTTACCGGAGATGTCGTTCAACAACTTAGCGTATGGTACTTACGAATTTCAAGTAAGGGCTAAAGTGGGTAATTCTATTTCAGAAAATATGGCGTCGTATACGTTTCAGATAGAGCGACCTTGGTATTGGTCTAGATTGGCAATAATCCTATATTTCATCGGTTTAATGGTTGTTCTTTTTGGCGTACACAGATTATATAAATCGTACTACTCCAAAAAACAAAAAAGAATTCTGAATATTGAGAAAAAGAAATCGAAGCGGAAAAAACTCAAGGCCGAGAAAGAACTGATTGAAGTAAGGAACGATAAATTAAAGAGTGAGATTGAAGCTAAGAATCGTGAACTGGCCGTAGCCACAATGAGTATGATTAAGAAGAATGAATTTTTGAACGCCATAAAACACGAGCTCACCAAGATTGAAAGTACTGCGGAAATTAAGAGTGTAATTAGGACTATTGACAAAAGCATAACGAATGAAGACGATTGGAAATTTTTTGAAAAAGCGTTTAATAATGCGGATAAGGAGTTTTTAAAAAAGATAAGAAATATCCATCCAGCGCTTTCGCCAAATGATTTAAAGCTTTGCGCCTACCTAAGATTAAATTTGACCTCTAAAGAAATAGCACCCTTACTAAATATTTCTGTTCGTAGCGTTGAGGTAAAACGCTATCGATTGCGTAAGAAATTGGATTTATCTCATGAAAGTAGTCTTACCAAATATATTATGGAGTTATAAACACTACAACAAGATTGAAAATAACCACAACATTACCCATACAATGTTCTATTTTGAGGTAAACCATTAGCTTTTTGTATTCTTGTCAACGACACGTTTTTACTTGTGAAATTGCTTATATGGTATTTTTAGTTCATTTTTTTTGAATTGTATGTTTTTTGTAGTGGTAGTTTTTGCGAATTCTTCTATTTACTTTTCTAATTTGCATCATGATATTAGGAAGCCTTCTTCGTAGGTTCTGCTTAATGTGAAATAAAAACTAAACTAAAATCAATTTCAAATGAAAAAGAATTTTGCAACTTTTATCTTTAGTATGTTGAGCATAATTGCGGTTGTCGTTTCTTGTAAGAACGATGACGATATTATGTTGCAGGGTATAATTCCAGAAAACTTGGTAGTAGATACTAACGTCTCAACAAACGGATCAGGTGTAGTGGAAATTACACCAAGTGCGGACAATGCGGTTACGTTTATCGTAAGTTTTGAGCCAGATGCTGCTAATGTCGTCGTAGGTAGAGGCGAGACCGCTACTTACAAGTACACTATGACAGGGCAATCTAGCTACGATATCACGGTTACTGCATACAGTATTGGTGGTGGTAAAATTAGTTCTACTGTTACCGTTAATCTCGAAGTAAGTCCCCAGATAGATCCTGAGGTACTTCAAAACTTAGCAGGTGCTGGTTCTAAGAGATGGGTTTGGGCTCAAACGACTGGTGGGCATTTCGGGGTTGGTCCAACAACAGGTGATTTTCCCGAGTTTTTTAGTGCTACACCAAACTCATTGAACCCTTGTTTATATGACGACGTTCTAGTTTTCAGCTTTGATGACAATGGTACTTTGACCTATACCCTTGACCCAGGAGCGGACGGCCAAGTTTTTGTAAACTGGACAGAGGTAAACCGATTCTTCCCTGAGGCAAGTCCAGAACAATTTGTAGATGAATGTAGGGATATAAGTGCGCAGGCTAGCTTTCAAAGTGAGTTTAACGTTACAGATAATGTTGATGGTACACGCACTCTTAGTGTAGGGGATAGCTTCCTTAGTTATTGGGCGGTAATTTCCGGAGAATATCAAATTACGGAACTTACAGAAAATAAATTAACCGTAAGGGGAATAAGTCAACCGTTTAATGGTGACGATCCACTAGCCTGGTACAGTACTTTTGTTCCCGAAGGAGACACTAGTGGTGGTGAGCCATTAGTATCGGTTTTCTCTAATCTGGTATGGTCGGACGAGTTTGATGCTGACGGTGCTCCAGATCCTGCAAATTGGACCTATGACCTTGGTAATGGTGATAACGGATGGGGAAATGGTGAGTTACAATCCTACACGGACGATGCTTCAAATGTTATTGTTGAAGGAGGTAATCTAAAGATTACTGCGCGCACTGAGGCTTCTAATGGGCAGGGTATTTATTATTTTGATGACTTACAGTTATTTAATGCGGGAGGTGCTAGCCAAAGTGTAATCCAAGATTTTGAAGGTGCTGCGCCCGCTTTTACTGATTTTGGAGGTGCTTTCTCCGCTGTAATAGCCAATCCTGACGCAAGTGGTTTGAATACGTCGGCCACGGTGGCACAGACTACAAAACCGCAGGGTTCCGAAACTTTTGCCGCATCATTCTTCGATGTCACTACGGCAATAGATATCCCCGCTAATCCTGAAATAAGACTTAAAACGTGGTCCCCGATAGCTAATGCCGTTGTGAGGATAAAATTGGAGGATTCTTCCAATGGAGATAACTTTGCAGAAGTTGATGCTATGACGACCGTTGCAGGTGCATGGGAAGAGTTAACTTTTGATTTTAGTGGTGCCGGAGCTTTTAATTATGATAGAGTTGTAATATTCTTTGATTTTGGTAACCCAGGAACGGCTGGTGCCGGATTCTCCTCTGCTAGAATAAAAACGGAAGGATTACAGGAGTTTACGTACGGAAGGGTGGCCGCTAGAGCCAAACTACCCACTGGAGGCGGTACTTGGCCTGCCATTTGGATGTTAGGAGGAGATTACCTGACAAACCCTTGGCCAGCAGCGGGTGAAATGGATATTATGGAGCACGTAGGCAATCAACAAGACATTGTATTTGCCTCCACACATGATCCAAATAACTTTGGTGGTAATGCTAGAACAGGTTCTACATTGGTTGAGGGTGCATCCGAGGATTTCCATCTGTACGAAATGGAATGGACGGAAACAGAAATTAAATTTGCCGTGGATGGTATAGTTTACCATACCGTGAGCAATGACGGCACCTTACCGTTCAATAAAGATTTCTTCTTTATTCTGAACGTTGCCATGGGAGGAAATTTTGGCGGTACCGTTGATCCTGCCTTCACAGAATCTAGCATGGAAATAGATTATATAAGAATGTACCAGTAGTATATTTGTTAATATTGCAGATTTGAGGGCCAGTATTCGTTACTGGCCTTTTTTATTTTAGGTAAACCGTAAATACCTATATCTGTCTTACCTTTTTTCTCCTTCGGTATTAAGAGTCTATTTACGGTAATGATATATAACACGTAGATGTTATCAATTTTAGAAAAATCTAATACTCCCAGATGTAAGGTGGAAGTTATTTTTAGGCTAACTAGTGCTTTATGGTAAATTCTGGCGTTGTAAGTGCCAGAAGGGGTAGTCGATGGGTTAAGATTGGCTTTCTCCGGAGTAGCCATTCTAAGTACCCTTATAACTAGATACTTAATGCGCAATTATAGCATTATTGAAGATAGTGCCAATGAAATAGGGTGCAACTAGAGGAAAGAAAAGCATGATTTCATTGCACAACAATATCTGTAGTTGTGGTTAAGAGTATGGGCAGTTAAAGTCAAATTATCTTTAGCATGGCCATTCGTTGAGTCGAGATGTTCGTTCGTCCGAAATGGGAGGATACGAACCCCTATAAAAACTAGTACTTTTATTATTTTAAAACGATAGTTGACGCATTAATTTGGTGAAAGTCAAAATAACTTATGGTCGCATAGTTCTCTTTAGTGTGGTAATTTTTCTCTTACTAGTCCGTAAGCAAAGGTTCCCAACATCGCTGCCGCAATAACTATGAGAATAGGAAATACGCCAGCACCTATTAGGATGTACATTGGTCCAGGACAAGCTCCTGCCAATGCCCAACCTAAACCAAAAATTGTACCCCCTAGAATATAACGTGCTATGCTCTTGTTTTTTGGAGCTAGGGCTATAGGGTTGCCTTCAATACTTTTTACCTTGAATCGCTTTATAAAGAAAAGCCCAATGATTCCGAGTGTTACTGCCGAACCTATGATGCCATACATGTGAAAGGATTGAAATTTGAACATTTCAAAAATACGGTACCAAGAAACAGCTTCAGATTTCACAAGAACAATCCCGAAGAATATACCGACCAAAAGGAATTTTAAAAATTTCATATTAAAATAATAAAGGGAGAATAAAATGTGTCATGATCAAACCTCCGATGAAAAAGCCTATTACCGCTATCAAGGAGGGGAGCTGAAGATTACTTAATCCCGTAATGGCATGACCGGAAGTACAACCCCCGGCGTATCTAGTTCCAAAACCTACCAAGAACCCCGCAATAATTAATATACACATACCTTTAAAGGTTAAAACGGCGTTCCATCCATATATTTCATTAGGTAATAATGTATGTCCGGCTGCATTAAAATTCATTTCAGCCAAGTCGGTAATGGTTTCTTCACTCAATTGAATTGGGGTGCCATCAGATAGAAATTGTGTTGCTATAAATCCGCCAACGATAGCTCCAAGTACCATAACTAGATTCCATCGCTGCGCTTTCCAATCAAACTGAAAAAAGGTGGCGTATTTCCCAGCTCCTGATAAGGTGCAAAGTGTCCTGAGATTGGAAGACATACCAAAAGTCTTACCAAAATAAACCAAAGTTAGTAATATGATGGCGATAAGAGGCCCAGAGACAAACCAAGGCCATGGTTGCAGCAGATATTCCATAGAATATTAATTTAATATTCCGGAAAGGTCATTAAACTTTTTGAAACAACAAAATGTAAGGAGGTTGGATATACCGGCCTACATGACATATAGATACATGATAATAAACGCCATAGCAAAACAAAAGAACACAAAGAAAGATAGAAAGTGCTCTAATACAAAGCCAATAAACTTGTTAATCTTCTGGTATATAGTTCTGGTTGACATAATTATTACCTGTTGATTTCATAACCATTGAAAGTTAAAGATCAACTGAAATAATAGTTTGTCATAAAAAAAGGGATAAAAGGATGCTATAAGGGGTAATTGGTAAGGATATAGAGGAAAGGTCGATAACAGGTTTAAAATCTTGGTCAAATGGAAAGACCTCTTACAGGATAAGAGGTCTTGTTTTATAGATTACGTGTAAATTGAAATTTACGGCATAATACAAAAAAGGGTATTATAATTCGTGTAAAAGTCTAAATGAATTTAAACTAATGGAACGCCATTTAGACGTTTTTCAATTTTCTTCTTTTTTTCCGTAACACGTTTCATTACGTCCATAAGGTTAGAATCCTTCGTTTCCTTGTATATCTCGTTAATACTTAATATTAATGCCTTAGCTTCTCTAGATGCTTCCACTCTATCACTAGTGGACATGTTGCTCATCTTCCGCTTAATAAATTCCTCAGCTTTATCCAATAACTCCATTGATGTTTTTTTTCAAAGTTAATATAAAATTCAAATTACGCAACTCTTTGGCAATTGTATCTAACTATAGTGCAATTAGATTCATCCATTTATGAATAATTTAACTAAAAAAGCGGTAAAATTTGAGCTAATGGGCCTTTGAAAGAAAATTTACGACTTTAAAGGACATCATTATTGATAAGTACGCTGAAAACCATAAAGGATAACAAAGAAAAAGCCGAAAGAATTAACTTTCGACTTTCTCCATCCTAACCTAACCATCACACTAGATTGTCTATTTATTGAGCTTGTATTTCCACTCTTACAATGTTATAACCACCTCTTGGGTCCTGCAACCAAACTACACCTGGTCCGCTAGAAATAGTTCCTTTTCCAAACTGCACATCGTTAAGTTCGTTAACTCTTCTAATAGTCGTGTTTGCATCTGTCGGGCCTTCATTCGCAGCAGATTGTCTTGGAGCTTGGTAAATTCCAAAACCAACAGCTTCATCAATTTCTGTGCCTGCATCATATAAATATGATTTTTCACTGGCTCCGAATCCTGAGACAGGGTTTCCATTTACGTCAAATAAAGGGTATCCTGCATTATTGTACGAGACAAACCAGTCGTTCGTTGCTACGAACATTGTAGAAAACCCAAATTTAAAGTTCTGTCCTTGGGGAACTTCCAACGTAAAAGTTAAATCTTCTCCTGGACCAACAGGCGTGGTTTCTTCACTGGCTGCTACTGGTAGCCCCAGGCTTTCTAGGTAAGAAATGGCTATAGCGTTGTTCCCATCCTCTGCAAGTTCCTCTAAGCCGTTTGCTGGATTATTACTTTCGCCTTGCAAAACCAATGGGTCTTTTTCTCCGTTAAAGGCATAAACCAAACCTGGGGAGAAAACACTTAAAGAAGATGCCAAACGTAGAGGAGCTCCTTGAGAACCTGTTTCCTTGAACCAGTTGTACAAAGGCATTGGATTGCCATCTTCTGCAATTGCTTCTAGACCAACTCCTCTGTCCTCTTCACCTAAAGTGAACAAAGGATTTGCCAGTGCGTGCAGAACTACGATCCCTGGAGTAACCACAAAATTGGTGGCTTTTTTGGTAATCGTTAGCGTAAATGTACCTGCTGCACTACCATCACCTGGTGTATAATCCAATATTGCAGTTATATAGAAATCACCTCTGTTTCCATTTCTGTCAACAACCCTAGTCAAAGGATTAGCATCTGCTGGTCCTACATTGGCACCTGCTGGCGGGAATGTGGCAGAGTCGTTATCCGCTTCTGTACCAAGGTCAAAAAGTATCAATTGATCAGCAATATCTACTCCATTAAGCGCACTGCCATTTTGCCATAAATCTATTCCGTTGAAATCCTCAGGGGCCAAGAACCAATCATTACTATTGCCCATCATTGTTACCGGAGTGAATTTTGTTCCAGGCACCGCTTGAAACTCTATTTGATACTGACCACCTTCTGTAGTCAAAGGACCTGGAGCAGATGCCCCAACGGGAGTAGTAAATGTATGTACATTAAGATAATTGGTAACGTTGCTGATTTTAACATTAAATACCGTTGTCTTTGCGGCAGCGTCATTAGCCTCCCCCAATGAAGGTATAGCTTCTGCTGACCAATCTGAAGCAGCATCGCCTTCACCATCATATTCTATACTCGCTGATAAACCAACTGTTGGCACAAAATCACCAGTATTCCATATACCGGCATCGGCTGCAACATTTTCACGTGCGCTTCCGGCAGCTCCCCATTGTACGAAATCTACTATGGCATCCGAACTTGTAAATGAATTAGTAGAGTAAAGTCCTAATCCACCTTGGGTATCTGGCATTTCAAAAGGTAATACAAGGAATTCTCCTGCCTGTAGTTCTATAGTACCGGTTTTAGGTGTTAAGTTCCCAATCTGTGCATAACCACCTGGACCTAAACATAACCAGTATCCACTAAGATCAAGAGCAACATCACCGTTATTAAAGATTTCAACGTAGTTAAGGTTACCGTACTGTACCTCGTTCAAAACAATAGATTGTTTCATTTGCTCAGGCATGGTAAGAACGTTTTCTGCACCAAAGGTAACGGTGCTGGTTTCTGACCAATTGGCAACTCCATTTCCATCACCGTCATATATAATAGTATTGTTAGCATCCCCTAAAACAGGGACAAAGTCACCGGCAGTCCATAATCCTGCTTCTACGGCAACGTTTTCACGCGCATTTCCTGCAGCTCCCCATTGTACGAAATCTACCATGGCGTTAGCATTGGTGAACTGGTCTGCTGAATAAAGACCTAAACCACCGCTCTGGGCTGGTAAATCGTAAGTAAGGGTTGCAAAGGCTCCGGGAGCAAGATTTAAACTACCTTCTACTTCTAGGTTAGCTATTTGTGCATAAGCTCCAGGTCCTAGACATATATAATGACTTCCTAAATCTGCCGTAGCATTACCATTGTTTAAAATCTCAATTTTGTTACCCTGGTAAGCTACTTCATTTATTACAAAGGAAGCTTGGCCGGTAACCTCTGGACCATTGGTTTCTGGAATATCTACAACAGTGTCGTCTTCCGAGCAACCTACTGCTAAAAGTGATAAAGCCATTAATTTGATAAAGTTCTGTTTCATGATAATTTGTTTTAATTTTTATATTTTAATTTCAATTATTTTGATGGGACAAATTAACCGTGAAATGAAGCGTTGATAACTATAAATGTTGGTGAAGATGAAATTTCAGCCTTAAAACGGAATTAGAGGCAAATCCTATGAGCTTAATGTTTACTAGGTCTCACGAAGCATATCGTTATAATAGACTAATAAACTATCTTTGGATTCGTAAAAATGATTCAAAAGCTTAATAGGGGGGTGAAATCTATTCAGTTCTCATAAAAAACCTAAAGCCTAAGACTGCTTAATGAGAAAAGACAGACTTTATTTATATACATTTTTAGCAATTTCAATACTCTTCGTAATTATCGGAGGTATCTCTGCAAAATATTATGTTGCGCTCAGTGCAGAGCAGATGTTAAATACCCAATTGGTATCCAGTAAGAGAGAAGCAAAGGAGGTAGCCTCATTGATCGGTGATCAATTTTCAAATGGAATAGCAAAGCAGGAGATTAAGCAAAATACGCAGAGGAGTATTCAAAACACAAATGATGATAACAGCTTCATCAGTATACTGGATTGGTCCGGCAAAATTATTTCTCATCCTGATAGAACATTGGTTGACACCATGCTCCCTCAAGAGGCTTCTTCTGGTTTTACGATGAATAAAGAAATAAGCGCAGAAAATTTCTATGAACTAATTCTAAATGCCACTCCTGACCAAACGGATGTATTGGTTCTTAATCCCGTACCAAATTCAGATTGGATAATTGCTGCTTATGCCAATACTGGTAAAATAAGCAATGAGATTAAGACGGTAAGGAACAGATTTTATGTGATTTTCGGAATCATGGGTTTTGTAATGGTACTCACAAGTGTTTTTACAGTAAGGTTAATAGGTAGTCTCTATGAAAAAAAATTAGAAATTAAGAATGAAACTTTAGAAACCGAGATAATTAACCTAGCAAAACTTAACAGTGATTTAAGTGATTACCAGAATAGGGTAAACCAAGACATTACCCAAGTACAGGAAAGTCTAGAAACAGAAGAGCAGGCCAAAGAGACCAATATTATAGAAGATGCCGTAACGGAAAAGAGTAAAATGAGAATTCTTACCTATCTAAGAAATGAGCTACGCTCTATTGCCACCGAAGAGATCGCTTATATTTATACAGAACATACGATTACCTATGTGGTAGATTTTCAAGGAAAAAAATCTACTACAAATTCAAGTTTAGACGAGTTATATTCCGGTCTTAATGATAGTTATTTCTACAGGGCCAACAGACAGTTTATTATAGCCATATCTGCCATTCAAAAAATTATACGCTACGGTAATAACCAATTAAAAATTGTTGTAGACCCTAGTTCGGAAATAGATATAATAATAGGAAAGAATAAAGCGGCCGAATTTAAGCAATGGTTAAACCTGTAATATAATTGACACGTTGAAAATTTATTCCTCCATAGTCTTGAGGCTCTTAGGTTTGCGTTTGTTCAAATGAAGAATATAAGTCGCATTTACACCAATATGCAAGCCTCCGGGTCTAAAATGAAAATTATTAGGATTAAAATTATATATAGCAATATCATCAAAGCTCTTACTATTGGTAAACGAGAAGTGCATAATTAAATCTCCTACTTCCCAATTTACACCAAGTCCAAAAAGATTATACCCTTCTTCATCTTCATTGCGTCCCAATAGATACCCGTACTCACCGGCTAAGGATACATGATTACTTAATTTATACCGGCCTCCAAACCCTAAAAGGAATAAATTATTCTTATCATTTACAGGTTGGTTGGTACCCGTTCTTATATAGCTCGGGGAAAATTGTAGAGAAAGGTTTTTATTAAATTTTCTAGCTATGATAACTTGGCTTATATAAGATAATCGGTCAGAAGAATTTTCGGGTAGTGTGAAGGTTCCAAAATCTCTAGTAAAATAGGATAGTCCTTGTACCAAGGTAATCCCCAATGGAACGTTTTTATCTTCTCGCTGTCTAACTAATCTATATTTTGCAAAACTATTGAAATTTCCATCTACGGAACCTACGCCCGCTCCTAGTGTAAAACGGTCGGAAAATGAATATTGCATGCCAAAATATCCAGAAAACCTATCAGCACCAAAACTTTGGCTGTCATCATTGTTGGGAACGTTCCAATAGCGTGTGCCTAGCAGAAATTCTAGTGTTCCTTTTTTTCTAGTTTCTACGGACTGTGTTAACACCACTCTATTACCTTTAAAGGTGGCTTGCGTGTACATAGGTATATCTGGAGTTTCATTCTCGATAATATCCAGTAAGTCCTGCGCCTTTATTCCTAATATTCCAAATAGAAAAAGAGCTAGGGTCGTTAAGAGTGATAGTTTATTATTCATAAGGTGCGTATTCAAACCTGAACATTACTTGTATTTCTTTCGATATGTTAGGAACAAGTAGGGGGGGTACAGTAATTGCGAAATCGGCTATATTTACATTGAAATCCCCTTCCAAAACAAAAGTGTCGGTACTGGTTTGGACCATAGTTTTTATTTCAACAGGTTTTTGAACCCCATGAAAATCCATTATACCTTTGATAAATATTGGGGCATCATTCAATTCTTCACCTTTTAAAGCATCTGTTGTTCCTGAAAATGTTAGTTTAGGATAAGTATCTGACTCTACGTAACTTTCGTTAAAGTGCTCTTCCATCAGAGCCTTTTTGAATACAAAGGCACGCATCAACATTTGCACTGCTATTTCACCACTTTCACGGTCTATGATGCTTATCACTTGGTTATTGGTGGCCTCTATATTCTCGACAGCAGTATAAGAGAAGAAAGAAACTTTTCCTTGACGCGCAATAATCTTATCACTTTGGCCAAAAATACTCCCGTGTAGTAGGAATAAGAAAAGCGCGAGATTAATTGTTTGATTTTTCATTGATTGGTATGCAATTTAACATTATTACGTCTAAAAGATACCCTTTGCAGATACCTTTTAGTGTTACAGTATCTCCTGTGGTAAAGGTGTTGATAGTTTTAGTTGTTGAAGAGGACATATCGCACATAACGAAATTATCGTTAAAAACTTTGCTCTCTAAAAGAATGGTATGTCTCTCATTTATGAAGGAAATCTCCTTGATAACTCCGGTTACCGATATGACCTGATTGACGTAGATAGAGTTCGCCTTTGGTTCATCGTTTTGAAAAAAAACAATTAAGTCACCTGCATTAAAATTATTTACAGCGGTGATTTTTGAAACATCTTGAGGTGTATGCTGTTGAAACTTTAAATAACCCAAAATACAAAAGACTAGCATGGCTGCTAGTAAAATTTTGTAGATAAAGGTTTTTTTATACATATCTCAAATCAAATTTATAAAAAACGGGCAAGCTTGTATGGGATTTGCTTACCCGCTTTTTTCATAGCAACAATGTTTCCCATCGTCAATGCAAAGTAATGATAGTATGGGTAAAATATCAGCAAGAATAGGGTGGAAGAGGAAATATAGACCTTAAAAGTGAATTTTAAGTAGATAAAATAGTAGGCACTATCTCTAGTTCCGTAATTTAATTTTAATCTTAAATTTTTAAAATATTGAAAAACAGGAAGAGAGAATCACTTACGTTCCACTTTTTTATTCTTCATCCTGATTACGATGTCGACTTCCTTTAGATGTCTTAATAAATAATAAACCCAAACAAATTTAAGTAGAGCTCTTGCTATTTATACGCTAGCAAGCCTTGCCGTGAGCATCCTTGATAGATACGCTTTGAAAATAAGAAAGCATCACATGCAATTTAAGTAAGAATGCATAGACTTCATTTTGGGATTGGCTGCGCCCTTCCCTCAAAGCTCTGCTTTGAAAAAAGTTCAAACAAAAAAACTCTCAAGCAAGCTTGGCGTTTTTTCTAATCGAACTATTTGTTCGTGACCTCGACAGGATTACCTTCGGTTTTCCCTTGAACTCACATGTGAGAATAGGAAGTTCATATCGCCTAAAATGGCGATATGATTTTTCATTTCAATCCATTTACATAAGCTTGACGCTTTTAACATTTCTTGAAACGAAAAATCCACTCCTTTGGGGAGTGGACTTTCTGTTTTAAGTGACCTCGACAGGATTGTTTCACATCCTTTGTGCTCCTTTCTGAAAATGCAGTCCTGCATTGCTCAGGCAATACGGTTTTGAAATTTTATGTTGTTTACAAAAGCTTCTCGCTTTTGACACTTTCTAAAATAACAAAACCCTGTATTTTAATACAGGGCTTGCGCTTTAAGTGACCTCGACAGGATTCAAACCTGTAACCTTCTGAGCCGTAATCAGATGCGCTATTCAGTTGCGCCACGAGGCCAATATACCCTTTATATAAGGGGATGCAAATATATTTCTTTTTACATTTACCGCAAAATTAAGAACAGCATAATAAATGAATATTGATAGCTATGTAAGGGATGTCCCTGATTTTCCAAAGAAAGGGATTGTTTTTAAGGATATTACTCCATTATTAAAAGATAAAAGAGCCCTTACCTATACGTCTGCGGCACTTTCAGATTTATTAAAGGGCACATCTGTTGATATCGTGGTAGGCATGGAGAGCAGAGGGTTTATCTTTGGACCTATGCTCGCAGAAAAACTAGGGGCTGGTTTCGTGCCTGTTCGTAAACCTGGTAAGTTGCCTTCTAATACCATTAACGAGTCTTTTTCATTGGAATATGGCTCGGATACTTTAGAAATACATATTGATGCCATTAAAAAAGGAGATAAAGTACTTATTCATGACGATGTCATTGCCACGGGAGGAACCGCTAAAGCTGCCTGTAAACTTGTGGAAAGGCTAGGGGGAGAAGTGGTTCGATTAAATTTTTTAATTGAATTAGAATTCCTTAATGGTAGGGAACAATTACAAGAATATACGATACAGTCGTTACTTAAATACTAATCCAAGGCGTTAGTGGTAACGAAATAGCGCCAACCTATTATCGCCATCTGTAATTTGGAGGCTTTGGAAAGGTCTAATTGCCGCTTTGCAAAGGAGGGAAGTACCGTCTTGTTCAACTTGGCCAATAGTTTAAAAAGCGTTTTTTTCAAAAGTTGGTTTTTTTCAAAAATACAAAATTATAATGCGGCCATGGGCCGCGTTCTGTTTATGTTGACTTGCGCTTAGCTATTAAAATAATCTAGAAGCTCAATACTAATAGGGATAGCAACAAGTAAACCAAAATCTTTATTAGCGTTATCATACATCATAGTTTTAGGTTATACAAAAGTTGACTGCAATCGATTATTTAAATAAGATATGAGAGAAGCATGTCCGGACACAAATAATTTATGTTAAATCAATATAATTGGATACATATATGTAAGCTTATAAATTAGAATGGTTATAATAATTATCATATCCTCTATGATAAGATTTCATTTTTTTATTATAAACCACTAAATTGATTTCATATGACAATAATTGTAGGCGTGTTTTATGGGGTATTCTAATTTGTAAGGGACTTTTCCTTTTAATTTTGGCCCTATTTCCACTTTTCATTCTTTCCAATGCAAAAGACCTGCCTTGTGTAAGGACAGGTCTTAAAGTGGTCTTAACGTTAAAAATGTGCGCTATTCTTTCTTTGTGGTTATTTCAATAACACCATTCTTAGCTTTTTTTCCGTATTTTTCTTTTGCAGCTGCTCCCTTAATAACATTGATATTGGCAATCTTGTCGGTGCCCAGCTTTTTCATTGCTTTCCTATCTGCGTTTTCACCATCAATTATATATAGGGGTTCATCCTTTTTATTTCCAGAAAGGAAAATGGATTTTTTCTTCACTACTACCTTCACATCCTCATCATTTTCTGTATCTGTGTGTATGTAAACACTTTTATCACCATCTTTAGTTTTGCTTCGGTAAATTTTAACGCTCTTTTTATCAGAGGTTTCGTCGTCGTCTGAAATGAATACCAGTGAGCTGTCATCCATTTGTATGTCCATATCTTCAAATTCATCCTCTTTCAGCTCTTTACCATTAAGGGTTACTATTTTTTTGCCTTTAACTTTTTTAACGATAATTTCCTTTGATTCGGACGCGTCGTCATCAGAAATCCAGACCATGCTGGTGCTATTGCTGGTTTTGAGATCGGTCTGCTTACCTCTGCCAATACTTATAGTACTCTTGTCCGTGTCCACGAAGATAAAGACCGGTTCAATAGCATCTTTATCAGCTCTTTCCTGTCCGTCACTATTATAAGTGGCCGTTGAAATTGTACCATTTACCAGTTCTAGTTCTATAGCGATGATTTCACGAGCATCGTTTCTAACGGTGGTATAGGAAAAATCAATGTTCTCTTCCGCTAAATCAGCCTTCATTTGAAGTAGTTGACCATCAGTGGTATTTTTATTAATGACTAATTCTATTACTGCCGCAGATGCATCGGATTTCTCAGTTTCAATTTTGGGAGCTAGCGATTTACGAGTATTAGTCAAGGGTATAAAGCTTGCAGGGTTGATGGCTTTTTCGGATTTTAATATCTCAAAATGCAAATGTGGACCTGTAGACTTACCGGTGCTTCCCACATGACCTATGGCGTCGCCAGTTCGTACTGTTTCTCCTTTGGCCACCGTTCTGTCTTTTAGATGCATATACTTGGTGCTATACCCGCCAGTATGTTCAATAACGATATAATTTCCTTTGCTCTCATCTTTATTGCTGGTTTTTACGATTCCTTTGGCACTTGCTGATACCGGTTTACCACTCTTGGTAACCAAATCAATACCAGTGTGATTCTCTATTTTCTTTGTGAAGGGACTTCTCATTGGCCCAAAATCAGAAGAAACTCTGATAAGGTCTTCAGTTTTTATGGGATTTTGAAACTTCGGGACCTCAAGATCTAGTGAAATTGATGATTCGTTCTCTGAAAATTTCACAATTTCCTTAGCATTGAACCCTACTAGGAATAGTCCTAGAAATGGCAGAACTATTAAAAATTTAAGGAGATTAATTCGTTTGGATTGATTTCGATTTAACATGACTATTCGTTTTTTGATGATTGAATTAAAAAATGGATTTACGATGTTGATTTTGTGGTGTTCTGTAGCTTGTTTCAGCATTAGATACTGATAGGCTCTTTTGTCTTCTCCATCTTCACATGTTCCAGCATCGGCTAAAAATTCTAGGTTTTGCTTTATCAGATTTTTATAGAACCATATGGCAGGGTTGAACCACATTAGAATAAGTGTAATTTCCGTGAAAAGGATGTCTAAAGAATGCATTCCTCTAGCGTGCATTTTCTCGTGAGAAATAATAGTGCGCAATTCCCGATGGGAAAACTGGTTTGGATAGTAAAATATATGCTTAAAGAACGAGAAAGGAGAAATGGCCGAACTCGTTTTTACATGAGAAAACTCATCTTCCAGAACTACATCACTATTCTTTTTGAGGACATGGATAGTTCGTAATTGAATTATAAGTCTAATAGCGAAGTAGATTACGCCAATTAGATAAATAGTGACAATCAAGTTTATCCAACTTAAGGAAACGGAAGATGCATTGGCCATTACTATATTTTCCATGTTCGCCGTATCTATTGTTGATATGGCAGGTCGGGGGACATATATGATTTTCGTAATGTTTACAAATGGCAGAAGTAAAGAAGTTAAAAGCCCCATTATTAAAAAAAAGCGGTTGCTACCAAAGAAGGTCTCCTTTCTTAAAAAAAGATGGTAGGACCCTAAAAAAAGCAGTAGAATAACAGAGGACTTCATAAGATGTTCTAAAAACAGTTCCATTATTTTTTCTTTTCAATAAGGTTAATAATCTCTTTTAAGTCCTCAACGGAGATTTTCTCCTCCTTGGCAAAGAAGGATACCAGGTTCTTATAAGAATTGTCAAAGTAGTCCACCATGCTAGAATTGACAAACTTTTGTCTGTAATCCGCCTTACTTACTATAGGAAAGTACCTATATGTTTTTCCAAAAGCTTCGTGGCCAACGTAGTTTTTTTCTTCTAGGTTCCTTACAATAGTGGATAGCGTGTTGTAATGAGGTTTATCGCCAGCTATCTGCTCCATGATTTCTTTTACGAAGGCCCTTTCTAGAGTCCAAAGGATTTTCATTATTTCCTCTTCCTTATTCGTGAGTTTTTCCATTATCAGTATTTGTTAGAGCAAACGTATAACTATTTTTATAGTTATACAACTATATTTGCAGTTATTTAACTATTTATTTAGTTTTAATAGCGGGCAGCGAATAGAGTAGTTCACAGTATTATGAGCAATACTTCTCCTATATTTGTTGAAAACCGATTTAATGCAAGACTTTTTATATGTGGTTGGAGGTTTGTTGCTTTTGATAGCAGGTGGTAATTGGCTGTTGAAATCTGCCGTAGATCTTTCCTTAAAACTGAACATACCTAAAATTGTTATTGGTATGACTGTCGTTTCCTTCGCAACCTCCGCTCCGGAATTAATCGTTAGTATTAACGCTGCGCTAGACGGCTTTCCCGACCTGGCCTTAGGTAATGTAGTGGGGTCCAATATCGCCAACTTAGGACTTGTTTTAGCCATTACCGTATTGCTGAGTCCCATTAGTGTAAAGCGAAGTTTTTATACAACGGACTGGCCGGTGATGATGTTAGCTTCGCTTTTGTTTTTTGGATTTATCTATTTTGATGGTATACTGGAGCAATATGAGGGTATAATAATGGTAGTCTGCCTTTTCTTATTTCTGGTATATCTGCTCCGCTTTCAAAAACCTGCGGTAGATGAAGAAGAAGATGTAGTGACCATAGCACTTCCAATATACAAGACCTTTCTTTTTCTAGGTTTGGGAGGTATTGCTCTTTGGGGAGGGTCGGAATTATTGATAAATGGAGCCGTAGGTATGGCAACGGTCTTTGGGGTTAGTGAAAGGGTAATAGCAATTACCGTAGTTTCCGTTGGCACGAGCATTCCCGAATTGGCAGCGTCAATAATAGCGGTTATTAAAAAAGAAAAGGCCATTTCTTTAGGGAACCTTATTGGTTCCAATATATTTAATTTATTAGCCGTGCTTGGCATCACAGCTATCATAACGCCAGTAAAAGTAGTAGATGATGGTCTGTTAAGTAACGATATATTTTGGATGTTGGGAATTTCCTTTATTATTCTACCTCTGGTATTCATTCCAAAAGGGCTTCGTTTAGGTTGGCGAGATGGTTTAATTCTCGTGGGAATTTACCTATCTTTTGTATATATTACGATTAGTTGACCAAATCATCTATATGCAAGTATTCTTCAAACAATTAATGTTTTGTTATTTACTGTTGAAGTCTTGCACTATACTACACGCACAAGATTCAGAATTTTTGAGCGGTAAAGTAATCGACGAAAAGACCGAAGAGCCCATAATTTTCGCTACTGTACGTATAAAAGGTAAGGCCAAAGGAGTAATTACCAATATGGATGGGAGTTTCAAGATACCTTCATTTTTTAAAAAAGAAGGAGATACCCTATTGATATCATCCATGGGTTATGTCTCAACTCCCATTGCATTATCTGATGTCGTTTATGATAAAGTGAATATTATTAGATTAAAACCTAACATAGTTACGTTGAACGAGGTTGTTGTTAGGGCGAACAAAAAACGGGGAATCAGACGTAATTTATCAGCCAGGACAATTGTTGAGATGGCAATTAAAAATTTATCTAAAAATTTATCTCAAAACCCCTATTCCTATGTTGGTTATTACAGAGATTATCAAATCAAGGATGGTAATTATGTAAATCTAAATGAGGCAATCTTAAAAGTAGTCGACCAAGGTTTTTATGCCAAAGACTTTGAAACATCTAAAATTAAAATATTCGATTATAAGAAAAATACTGACTTCCAAAGAGATACCTTAGGAGCGATAGCATATGATTATAAAAGTAAAAAGAAAGTTATTTCAAACGCATTCTTAAAAGGGTATGGCGGTAATGAATTTGTTATTCTTAGAATTCATGATCCTGTAAGAAATAGAAATGTAAATACTTTTGATTTTGTAAATGTATTTGAATACGATTTTGTGGACAACCATAGCTTTCAAAAAGAAGGAGAAATGGTTTTCAATGATGATTTGTTTTATAAGGTTTCTCTTAAAAATTTAGAACCGAACAGTGGTTTTCAGGTAGCAGGAAGTTTGTATGTCAATAAAAGTAGTTTTGCGATTAAAAAGTTTGATTACATTATTAACTACCCAAAGAGAAAAACAAAAAAAAATAAAAGTTCTAATGAAACCTTACTAGACATAAAACTCGAATATATGGAGAAAGATAATTTAATGTATTTAAATTACCATTCCATGCGCAACGGTTTTGAAGTTGCTTTGCCTCCTGAGTTTTATGTAGAAGAAGCGTTGATTAACTTTAATAAAGCTTGCTTCGTGCTAACTTTCAATAATGAATTAGGTGAAAAGGAGGTTTTTAGAAAATCTAATTATAAACTAAGATATAAAGGTAAAAGAATCAAAATCAGAAAATTAGTCGTGTTGGGAAAAGAAGTGTTACTATATGCTGATGGCGACAAAAGGGCGAGTAAACTAATGTTCGAAACCTTAAAACCTAAATATCGAGATTCTGAAATTGACTCTGAGTTATTGAAAATTGTAGTTAAGAATGTAGAAGATGTAAATGGAAATATCGTCTACGAAAAAAAGTTTTCAAGTAGGATGCAGTTTAGAGAATTTTTTGTTCAACAATTAGAAACCAAAAATACGACTGTACCTACGGATTCATTAGTAATGAAAAAAGATTTTCCAATTTTTGAGAATCAACCCATTGTTAAACCGGATAATTTTGGAGACTACTGGATGAATACGCCCTTGCAGCCCATTAAAAACTAAAAAACCGACTTAACAATAGTTAAGCCGGTTTATAGCAACAATTAATTCGGTTTATTAAACTTTCGCTGTTTTAACTGTTTTTATAATTCTGGCGGCAATCTTATAAGGATCACCATTTGAAGCTGGTCTTCTATCTTCTAACCATCCTTTATATCCTTTCTCAACTGCAATAATTGGAATACGGATAGAGGCACCTCTATCAGAAACACCCCAAGAGAAATCTGTAATGGCAGCTGTTTCATGATCTCCCGTCAAACGTTGATCGTTGAATTCACCATAAACGGCGATATGTTCTTTTACGTATGGGCGGAAAGCTTCACAAATGGTTGCGTAGGTTTCTTTTGAACCACAAGTTCTTAACGTGGTGTTAGAGAAGTTTGCATGCATACCAGAACCGTTCCAGTCCATATCCTTACCTAAAGGTTTTGGGTGATATTCAATATAGTAACCATACTTTTCCGTTAGTCTGTCCAATAAATATCTGGCAATCCAGATTTCATCACCAGCTTTTTTAGCACCCTTGGCGAATAGTTGAAATTCCCATTGACCGGAAGCAACCTCTTGGTTAATACCTTCAAAGTTTAAACCAGCTTCTATACAAAGATCGGCGTGCTCTTCAACCAAATCTCTTCCGTGCGTATTTTTTCCGCCCACAGAACAGTAATACATTCCTTGTGGTGCAGGGTAACCACCGATAGGGAAACCTAAGGGTAATTGTGTAGCAGTGTCCATTATAAAATATTCTTGCTCAAAACCGAACCAGAAATCATCATCTTCATCATCAATAGTGGCTCTACCATTTGAAACATGAGGAGTTCCATCTGCATTCATAACTTCTGTCATTACCAACCATCCGTTGATTCTTGCCGGATCCGGATAAATAGCTACAGGAACTAATAAGCAGTCAGAGGAACCACCTTCGGCTTGTCTTGTAGAAGACCCGTCAAAAGACCAGTTTCCTAGCTCCTCTAACGTTCCTTTAAAATCTTCGTGTTCTTCTACTTTTGTTTTACTTCTCAAGTTTTGGGTCGGAAAATAACCATCCAACCATATATACTCTAATTTAACTTTAGCCATATTTTCATGTTATAAATTAATAATAAAAAGACAGACAAAAATATGTTTTTTATGGAATTATATGAATTTTTACGGGGGTAATTCGTTATAAATGAGAATATTTTAGATACACCCCCATTTTTTGGCGGGTATTTTGTGATATTTCTATTTTAAGAACGTAATTTTGTGGAATTAATAATTCATTTGGGGTCATATGTCAGTACAAAGGTCAGCGGCAATAGCGGAAAGTCATAGAAGAAAAGCAATCGCTATTGAAGAAAAAGGAAGAAGGTCAGACTTGTTCGGAGTAAATGTTTTTAACGAAAAGAGAATGCTTCAATATCTTACCAAAGATGCATTGGCAAGTGTTAGGGATGCTATTTTTTCGGGTTCTAAAATTGACCGTAAAATCGCGGACCAGGTAGCGGAAGCTATGAAAGGTTGGGCCATTTCCATGGGTGCCACACATTATACACATTGGTTTCAACCTTTAACCGGAGCTACAGCAGAAAAGCACGATGCTTTTTTCGATTTATTGCCAGATGGTACAGCTCTTGAAAAGTTTGGAGGCGGACAGTTGGTGCAGCAAGAACCAGACGCGTCAAGCTTCCCTAGTGGCGGTATCCGCAATACTTTTGAAGCACGGGGTTATACCGCTTGGGACCCGACATCCCCGGCATTTATCTATGGTACTACCTTATGCATTCCTACTATTTTCGTTTCCTACACGGGAGAGGCGTTGGATAACAAGGCGCCGCTGTTGAGAGCTTTGCACGCCGTGGATGAAGCAGCGACAGCAGTGGCTAAATATTTTGATAAGAACGTTGCCAAAGTAAACGCCACTTTAGGTTGGGAGCAAGAATATTTTTTGATAGATAAGGCCCTTGCACATTCTAGGCCTGATATTATTATGACTGGTAGAACCCTAGTAGGAAATAACGCTGCGAAGGGACAACAGTTAGATGATCATTATTTCGGTGTTATCCCAAGTAGGGTGCTCAGTTTTATGAGCGATTTAGAAAAGGAATGTACCAAGTTGGGTATACCGGTAAAAACCCGTCATAATGAGGTTGCGCCGAACCAGTTTGAGTTGGCCCCGGTCTTTGAAGAGGCTAATTTAGCCGTAGATCACAACCTTTTATTGATGGATGTGATGGATAAAATTGCGGATAAGCATCAGTTTAAAGTGCTTTTTCATGAAAAACCATTTTCAGATATCAATGGCTCAGGCAAACATAATAACTGGTCCTTGGCTACAGATACCGGCGTCAATCTTTTGAGTCCGGGCTCTACGCCCATGAAGAACCTCCAGTTCCTTACGTTCTTCATTAACACTATCAAGGCGGTAAACACTTATGAGGAACTCTTACGCTCCTCTATAGCTTCGGCCAGTAATGATCACAGGCTAGGTGCAAACGAGGCACCACCTGCTATTTTTTCCATATTTATCGGAAAGCAGTTAAGTAGTGTGCTTGATGAACTGGAAGGAGTGAGCCAAGGTAAACTATCACCCGAGGAAAAGACGGAACTGAAGCTAAATGTAGTTGGGAAGATTCCGGAAATATTATTGGATAATACAGACCGTAATAGAACTTCTCCGTTCGCTTTTACAGGTAATAAGTTTGAAATGCGCGGGGTAGGGGCAAAGACCAATTGTGCTAAACCCATGACCATCTTAAACACCATTGTTGCAAAGCAACTTAAGGATTTTAAAAAGGAGGTAGATGTCTTAATAGATAAAAAGAACCTTAAGAAGGATGAGGCCATATTCAATACCCTTAGGGAATATATAAAGACCTCTAAGCGGATTCGTTTCGATGGCGACGGTTACAGTAAAGAATGGGAGAACGAAGCAAAAAAGAGAAAACTAAGTAATAATAAAAATACCCCGGATGCTTTAAATATACTGACCTCAAAAGAGAGTCTGGCTTTATTTAAGACGATGAAGGTGATGAGTGATGTTGAAGTGGGCGCAAGGGTGGAAGTTGAATTGGAGGCCTACATATTACACCTTCAGATTGAAGGTAGAGTGTATAGTGATTTGGTATACAGTAGCGTTATTCCTGCCGCAATTGCCTATCAGAATAAATTGATAACAAACGTTTCTGGTCTTAAGGAAATTTACGGAGCTGCCCATAAGAGTTTTTCTGTAGGTCAACTAACCATGATAGAGGAAATTGGAGAGCACTTAAATGAGCTCAAAAAACTCACAGATGCAATGACCGAGGCCAGAAAGAAAGCAAATGTTATTAAGGAAAGTAAAAAGAGAGCGGTAGCCTACTGTGAGAACGTAAAACCTTATTTTGATAAAATTCGATTACATTCCGATAAGCTAGAGAAGCTTATTGAAGACCAATTATGGCCATTGACTAAATACAGGGAGCTATTGTTCATTAAATAGCAATTACTTTCGCTTGCTAAATTCTGATTTTAAATCAATTCTCCTATTTTTGTCGTAAAGAAATTATATGTCCTCATCCACGAGCGAAAGATACAGTCAAAGGGGCGTTTCCGCCTCTAAAGAAGATGTACACAATGCCATAAAGAACATAGACAAAGGCCTGTTTCCAAAAGCTTTTTGTAAAATAGTTCCTGATTATTTAACGGGAGATGAGGATTACTGCCTTGTTATGCACGCAGACGGCGCGGGTACCAAATCCTCATTGGCCTATATGTACTGGAAAGAGACGGGAGATCTATCCGTTTGGAAAGGAATCGCACAAGATGCTCTTATCATGAACATTGATGATTTAATCTGTGTGGGGGCAACGGACAATATTATGCTATCCTCAACAATAGGAAGAAACAAAAATAAAATTCCGGGAGAAGTGTTATCCGCAATTATCAACGGCACGGAAGAACTCATTAAAGACTTATCGTCCTACGGTATCTCCATACGCTCCACAGGAGGTGAAACTGCCGATGTTGGGGATTTGGTCAGGACAATTATCGTGGACTCTACGGTAACCGCTAGATTAAGAAGGGACAAAGTCATTGATAACGCTAATATTAAAGCGGGAGATGTAATCGTTGGGTTAGCTTCCTACGGGCAATCCACGTACGAAAAAGAATATAATGGAGGCATGGGAAGTAACGGACTTACTTCCGCACGACATGATGTTTTCGCAAAATACTTGGCGGACAAATTTCCTGAGAGTTATGATGCCGAGGTTCCCTCTGATTTGGTCTATTCCGGCGCAACCAAACTAACGGATAGCGTGGCTGATGCTCCCCTGGACGCAGGAAAGCTAGTGCTTTCTCCTACGAGAACTTATGCGCCCATCGTAAAGCAAATACTATCACGATATACCAGCGACGATATTCACGGAATGGTTCATTGTAGCGGAGGTGCGCAAACAAAGATTCTTCACTTTATCGATAATCTTCATATCATCAAGGATAACCTTTTCGAGGTTCCGCCGTTGTTCAGGCTCATTCAGGAGCAATCGGGAACGGATTGGAAGGAAATGTATCAGGTTTTTAACTGTGGTCACCGCTTAGAGATTTATGTAAATCCGGAGATGGCACAGGATTTGATTACAATATCAAAAGAGTTTAATGTGGATGCCAAGATAATTGGTAGGGTCGAGGCTTCCTCAACAAAAAAACTCACTATTGCCAGCCCGTACGGTACCTTTATATACTAAGGCATACGATAAGAAGTAATACTACGTTGTTTATTATAAATATGTAGTTATGGAAAGAAAGCAATTTTTAAAGAGTTTAGGCGCCGGTGCGGCCTTCGCCATTACATTTCCCTGTTTGGGAGGTTGTGGTAAAGATGATGGTATAGATGGAAACCTGGTAGATCCACCAACAGGCATTGATTTTACGGTAGACTTAAACTCTGCCGAGGCTGCCAACTTAGAAAATAACGGCGGCTTTATTCTTAAAAGTTTGGTCGTAGTGGTTAAGAATTTAGAGGGGGAGTTCGTTGCTGCTACCCAAGTTTGCAGTCATCAAAATTATGATCAAGTAAGATTTGTAAATCAGAACGGAGGTATTTTCTTTTGCGATGTCCATGGATCTAGATTTGACCAAACGGGAGCACCTTTAAATACCATTCCCAATAGTGTCGCAAAGCCATTAAAGATATATAACACGGAACTGAACGGAAGTTTACTCCGCGTTTTTGAATAGTATACACAACGTCCCAAATTATTGAATTTTGAAACTAAAGCTCCTCATCTGCCTTTTTGTAATTCCACTTTGTGCGTTATCGCAAGATTGGGAGGAAAGTTACGAGCATTCAATTTCTAGGTCCAAGAATACGAACAAACCAATTCTTCTTGTTTTTGCCGGATCTGATTGGTGCGCCCCATGCATAAAATTAGATAGATTATTGTTTCAATCTCAAGAGTTTAAGGAGTATGCAGACAAGAATTTGATTTTGTTCAAGGCCGATTTTCCTAGGACAAAAAAGAACCGATTACCACTTCAGAAAGAACAAGTAAACAAGCAGTTAGCGCAGAAATTTAATTCCAAAGGTTATTTTCCCTTGGTCCTTTTATTGGATAAGGACGAGACTGTTTTAGGAAGCTTTGCCTACGAAAATCAAGAAGCCGAAGAATACATTTCACTTTTAAATTCCTTTCAAAAGTGAAAACTGTTTTATCCATAGTAGTTCTATTTTTCGTTACAACCGTGTTCAGTCAAAGTAAGGATTATGTCACGGTTAAAAAGTCATTGAAACTTATGGGTAGCCGTTTTGATATTACGGTAGTTTCAGTTGATGAAGATTTGGGTTACATATATATTCAAGAGGCGATAGGAGAAATAAGAAGAATAGAAAAAATGATTTCTTCATGGGATGCGTCTTCTGAAACTACTCTAATAAACAAAAACGCTGGGATAAAACCGGTAAAAGTAAGTTTAGAGCTTTTTAAGTTGATAGAGCGGTCCAAACAGATATCGGAAATAACGGATGGTGCTTTTGATATTTCATATTCCTCGATGGATAAGATTTGGAAGTTTGATGGTTCTATGACGACAATGCCAACGAACCAAGAGATTAGGGAATCGGTTTCCAAAGTGGGCCACAAGAATATTATTCTTAACAGTTTGGATAACACTGTTTTTTTGAAGTATAAAGGAATGAAAATATCGTTTGGGGCGATCGGTAAGGGATATGCTGCGGATAAGGCAAAAGAACTCCTGGTCTCTAAACAAGTGCCTGCAGGTATCATTAATGCGTCCGGGGATTTAACGACATGGGGAACTAAGGCTAGTGGAGAGAAGTGGTTAATCGGGATAGCCAATCCGTTAAGTAAGGACAAAATTTTCTCGTGGCTGCCCATATTGGAATCTTCTGTAGCCACTTCTGGAAATTACGAGAAGTTCGTAACGATCAATGGTAAAAAATATACCCACATCATAGACCCGAGAACTGGATATCCATCAGCGGGTATCAATAGTGTTTCCGTTTTTGCCAAAAGTGCCGAACTTTGTGATGCCTTGGCTACAGCAATTTTTATAATGGGTAAAAATGCTGGTCTTTCCCTTGTGAACCAATTGGGAGGTACAGAGGTGATTATTGTGGATAGCGCGAACAAAATTCATAAAAGTGGTGGAATCCTTTTCGACAATAATCCTTAACTTCAAACTATGAACAGATTGTTTTTTTTATTAATGTTCTTGGTGTTTTGCACTTCCTGCGTTGCGGTAAAGGAGTATGATAAAGCGTATTTGAACGATGAGGAAATGCAATTATCCGCCAGAAACGCAGAACGATTTGAAACCAATTTTCAAATATACAGGGAAGCCTCTGCAGGCGCCAACGGCGGCAAAACAGGAGGTGGCTGCGGTTGTAATTAAATGAAACCCAAAGTTCTGTTTGGAACTTTGCTGGTTGAATTTACCCTGAGCGTAGTCGAAGGGTCCTCGTTTTGGGAAGCACCAAGACTGTAACCCAAAGTTCTTTTTAGAACTTTGCTGGTTGAATTTACCCTGAGCGTAGTCGAAGGGTCGGCGTTTCGGGGAGCACTGAAACTATAACCCAAAGTTTTTTTTAGAACTTTGTTGGTTGAATTTACCCTGAGCGTAGTCGAAGGGTCGGCGTTTCGGGGAGCACTGAAACTATAACCCAAAGTTCTGTTTAGAACTTTGCTGGTTGAATTTACCCTGAGCGCAGTGGAGCTGTATGAAAAAGCGGAGTGGCTTATTTAATTTTAAATAAAATTTTACTGAAACCTAATCAAGTACCTTGGGAAATTTAAAAACTGTTCCGCTGATTTTTTTTCTATGTGCTTTTTCAATTTTTGGACAGGACAACACTACCTATACCAAAAGAGTTTTGGAAGCCACAGAGATTAACCTGCTTTTTAACTATTACGGTCAGGACGGTGAAAATGCTGCGGTGACCGGAGGAGAGGGTACCGAACAGCTGACCGATGCAACTTCCACTATTGTTGTAAAAATTCCCGTCAATCCAGATGATGTACTAACAGTAGATGCAGGGATATCTGCCTACACTTCGGCTTCATCGAGCAACGTGAACCCCTTGGACGGCAATCCAAACAATAATACCAGTCCCTTCAGTGCTTCTTCCGGAGCTTCAAGACAAGATGTGCTCGCGTATTTTAACCCATCCTACCAACACAGTTCAGAAGACCGAAATTCCATTGTAAGTGCAAATGCTTACATCTCATCGGAATACGATTATTTCTCCGTTGGTTTCGGTGCGGGATACACACGTTTGTTCAATGAAAAGAATACGGAAATTGGGCTCAGTGCAAATGTATTTTTGGATCAATGGAATCCACAATATCCTATAGAGCTAAGAAATGGCTTTGCAGATGCTAGAATTTCCGGACCTGGCACGTACAGCTCTAATTTTACCGTTTTTGAAAACGAAAACCGGAACTCTTATGCCCTTTCCTTGTTCTTTTCCCAGATTCTTGGTAAGCGATTACAGGGTTCTGTATTCTTAGATTTGGTTTGGCAACAAGGTTTGCTGAGCACCCCTTTTCAGAGAGTGTATTTTGGTGACGTCGCAGATTTTTTCATTGAAGATTTTCAGTTGGCGGATGATGTAGAAAGACTACCGGATAGTCGTTTTAAAATCCCTATCGGCGCACGTTTAAATTATTTTGCAGGAGACCGGTTCGTATTACGCTCCTATTACCGTTTCTATACAGATGATTGGGGTATTACCTCACATACGGCCAATCTAGAGATTCCTATTAAACTAAGTGATTCTTTTACGCTCTATCCCTCCTACAGGTATTATGTGCAGATTGCGGCAGATTACTTTTATACCAAAGAAGGTGCAACTTCTGTGTTGGATTTTTATACTTCGGATTACGACCTGTCGGACTACAATGCTCACCAGTACGGTATTGGCGCCCGTTACAAGGATATTTTTACCAAGGCCAAAGTATTTATGTTCGGGCTTAAAACGATAGATTTACGGGTAAATGCCTATGATAGAAGTGATGGTCTTAACGCCTTTATTTTTACTTTAGGAACTACTTTTGTAACTGATTAATGCTTTCCCTTTCAATGCAATAGTGAGACGTTTTCAGTAAGATTTTTTGAAATTGATTTTTTAACAATACGATTGAGCAAGCCTAAAGCTTCTACAAAATTATTGTAAATTCGCAGGACAAGTGATGCATACCTATGATAGATAAATTAAACATTGTAAAACAACGTTTTGATGAGGTGTCCGACCTAATCATTCAGCCGGATATCATAACGGATCAGAAGCGTTATGTGCAATTGACGAAGGAGTATAGTGATCTTAAGGCACTTGTTGCCAAGCGAGATGAATATTTGGAGTTGACAGGTAATGTTGAGGAAGCGGAGGAGATAATTTCTGACGGGAGTGATGCCGAAATGTTGGAAATGGCAAAAATGCAGTTGGAAGAAGCAAAATCAAGATTGCCGATTCTGGAAGATGAGATTAAATTTATGCTTATTCCCAAAGACCCAGAGGATGCTAAAGATGTCGTTGTAGAAATCAGAGCAGGAACAGGTGGTGACGAGGCCAGTATTTTTGCGGGAGACCTTTTTAGAATGTACACAAAGTACTGCGAGAGCAAAGGATGGAAAACCAATGTCATAGATTTAAGTGAAGGTACTAACGGTGGATACAAGGAAATTCAGTTTGAAGTTACCGGCACCGATGTTTATGGAACCTTAAAGTTTGAAGCCGGCGTCCACAGGGTGCAGCGAGTTCCGCAAACCGAAACCCAAGGAAGAGTGCATACCAGTGCTGCAACCGTAATGGTATTACCAGAGGCGGAAGATTTTGATGTGCAAATAGACCCCAAAGACGTTAGAATAGATTTTTTCTGTTCTTCAGGACCTGGTGGACAATCTGTGAATACAACTTATTCCGCGGTACGTTTAACGCACATCCCAACAGGTCTGGTGGCACAGTGCCAAGATCAAAAATCGCAGCATAAAAACAAGGATAAGGCTTTTAGGGTTTTGCGCTCAAGACTCTATGATCTGGAATTGGCCAAGAAACAAGAGGAAGACGCCGCCAAAAGAAGCTCTCAGGTTAGTAGTGGTGACCGTTCCGCAAAAATTAGAACTTATAATTATCCGCAGGGTAGGGTTACCGATCATAGAATAGGTTTAACCTTGTACGATCTTTCTAATATTATTGATGGTGACATCCAAAAAATCATTGATGAACTTAGTCTTGTAGAAAATACAGAAAAGCTAAAAGAAGCATCAGAGATTTTTTAATAATTTATACATCTCCTCCCATAATTGCAATATGACTACCAAAGCACTCATTGACCAAATTCATAAGAAAAAGTCCTTTTTGTGTATTGGTCTGGATACAGATTTAGATAAAATACCAGAACATCTTTTACAGGAGGAAGACCCCATTTTTTCGTTTAACAAAGCCATTATTGATGCCACACACCACCTTTGCGTAGCCTACAAGCCAAACATTGCTTTTTACGAGGCATACGGAATAAAGGGTTGGATGGCACTAGAGAAAACGATTACCTATCTCAATGCAGAATATCCGGAAATTTTTACCATTGCCGATGCAAAACGGGGCGATATCGGAAACACCTCAACGAGATATGCTAAAGCTTTTTTTGAAGATTTGAATTTTGATTCCATCACCATTGCTCCCTACATGGGCAAGGACTCCGTTGAACCTTTTTTGGCTTTTGAAGATAAACATACGATTCTACTCGCATTAACCTCAAATGTGGGTGCGTACGATTATCAAACCAAAAAAATCGATGGGGTGGAACTTTATAAAGAAGTTCTTGAAACATCAAGACATTATGAAGGCTCAGAAAATTTAATGTATGTGGTAGGAGCCACTAAAGCGGAATACTTGGCGGAAATAAGGAAAATAATTCCCGATAGTTTTTTGTTAGTTCCAGGTGTAGGTGCCCAAGGAGGTAGCCTTAAAGAGGTATGTACGTATGGAATGACACCCTCCGTAGGATTGTTGGTAAACTCCTCTAGAGGTATTATTTATGCCTCAAAAGACAAGGATTTTGCGAGCGCAGCTCAAAACAAGGCCAGAGAGCTTCAAACCCAAATGAGTGAAGAACTTTCAAAAATTGAATAGTCTCTAAACCAAGCTATCTAAAGCTTTTTGAATTTTTTTTGCCTTCTGTTCAAAAAATTCTCCCAATTTTGTGTCGGAATACTTCATGTTAGCGGCCTTATCCAAGAAGTTTTGATACTGATACTCTAACATAGTAATGGCATCTGCCTTTGCTGCTATCGGTGTTACCGACCCTACTTTACAATATTGCTTTTCCATAATAAAGATTTGTTCTAACAAAGATACGTTGCAAAAGAGGGTTTAGATGTTTGGGTGATAGCTATACAACTAATAATCAGGTAATTTGTCTTTTTTTTAACAAAAGTGATAGGAATTCTTTAAAAATAGCAAAACGGATAACTAATTTTCTTCGTAATAGTACTACAATTAGAAAAGATTCAATACATTGTGGGTTAGCCCTTATTTTGGGCAAAAGAGAGCATTGCTAAACTATACCAAATATATCAATGAGAATGCCCATAGCTGGGTTACCTTCGTTCATGGAGCGGGTGGTAGCTCATCTATATGGTTTAAACAGTTACGGGAGTTTAAAAAACATTTCAATGTGCTCTTGTTGGATTTAAGAGGGCACGGTAATTCAAAACCAAACTTAAAGGACACTTTTAATAGTGAATACACTTTTGACGCCATTACCGACGATATTGTGGAGGTCATCGATTTTGAGAATATAGAGCGATCCCATTACATAGGAATATCCCTTGGAACGATATTGATAAGGAATCTGGCCGAGAAACACCCTCATAGAGTAGAGACCATGATTATGGGCGGTGCCATTATGAAGCTTAATCTCCGTTCTCAAATTCTGATGAAACTGGGAGTAGTGTTCAAATCCATCATCCCTTATTTGTGGCTATATAAATTTTTTGCATTTGTTATAATGCCGAATAAAAACCATAAGGAGTCGAGGTCATTGTTCGTACGGGAAGCTAAGAAATTATATCAAAAAGAATTTATTAGATGGTTTAAGCTTACCTCCGAAATAAATCCATTACTTCGTTTCTTTAGGTCTGCAGACATTAAAATTCCTACGCTTTACGTAATGGGTGGAGAAGACTATCTTTTTTTACCATCGATACGAAAAATAGCTAATGCCCATGAGAATTCTAATTTGTTCATAATCGAAGATTGTGGCCATGTTGTCAACGTAGAACAGCCGAAATTGTTTAATAGAATGGTTATTGGTTATCTGGTCGGGATGGAAAATAGATAGTAATTATTGACTTGATATTTCTTACTGAAAGCAAGTATCGATAGTATAAGCGTAATAATGCAGCCCTGAGAGGATATTGATAGCTAATTCAAATAACCACTCTAAAAAATAAGACAGAAGTTCTTTTTTTTGAAGGTAGACTCAGAGCTGCTTTTTAATTACTCTTGATTTAGATTACGCTGTAAAGAAACACACTAACCCAAGTATAACGGGTAATTCCTATAAACATTTCCCTTTACCGATGAATTTTTACCTATTTTTTACTCTGTTTGCTTACGCCTTCCTTAAAACCATAGTCTTTGATAGCTTTCTATAATAGTTATGTCATGCAAAAACCCTTCTGTTCCTAGGTTTTTCTTCTTAACCGTCAATGGCAATAGGTATAGAATTCCTTATCGGCTAAGTTTTTGTTTGCGGCTTGGTTGAGGTTCTCAGATCAGCGTATTTTCAATCCATTATTAGGATTAAAAAGCTCCAACGCTTGCCTTAAAGTAAATGTTGGCTTTCCGTATAATGCCTCGTAGGCTTGCCCCGATGTCATTTACTGGATCTTGGCGGAGCATATAACGATTTTGTTTTGGTATTGGCCCCAACGAAAATAGAGCCATCCTATCATTTGTTTCATGATAAGGATGACTCTAATTACTAAAATTAAAGATTGATGCAGTGGAAAGTGTATCTAAATCTATTAATTAATACAAGGTGACGGATTGGGTCCAAAAGGTCCTCTTACATCACCATCTGGCGTTTCTATCGTATAAATATGTTCCTCTTCAAAAGCACCACTTGTATAGGATATAACCAAGTTGGAAGTACCTGCGGGAACATCAACCTCAAAATTGGCCGCTGATCCTGCGGTGAAGGTATAGTCTGTGGTTACTCCGTCTATTTCAAAGGTTACGAACGCTCCGTCCCATCCGTCTCCGAAAAGGTCGGTCATATCAATGACCCATGTTCCTGCTAAAGTTGCATCCGTAATCGGGGAACATTTCACCAGTACTATAAAGTTGAACGCCTGTCGCTGCTCTGGCTGTCCCGTAACATTTGGGCTAAAATTATCGAATGTTACTACCGTGCCGTCCGTACCTGTCGCCGTACCCAAAAAGCGAATGAAATCACCACCCGAAATTTCATCGGTGCTGATACCTAAAGCATCTGCGATTTCCGTGTAGGGAATGGATATTTGACCTGGAAAATCGGTAAGTGTAGTCAATACAATGGCATCACTAGCAACTCCTCCAGATTCTCTACTAACCGCCAATTGCCAAGAAGCTACATTGTCCTCAAGCGCATCTACCTTGGCTACAAGCGAGCTTGATGCGATATCACCTGCGGCAACTATAGGTTCATCTACTATGATGCGTACAAAAGGAGATTTTGAATTATCCAGTTCCAATAGGTTAAGGGGGTTCTTATCTTCGTCTTCGCATGATGCAAACAGTATTGCCATCACTAAAAATCCTAGAATTGATCTTATTGTTATTTTCATCTTAATTTTCTTTATTTAATTATACTACTCAACAAACCCCTCAGGATTGGTATCCCAGAAAACAGGAGTGTCTGGCGCAGCCTTCTGTGTAAAATTGTTATTACTGTCCGTGGCCGTTTGTGGGTACCACATGGATCTCAAAAATGTTCCCGAATCCTGCAGTACAAAACCTGGAGTTACGTTATCTGGCTGTCCCGTTCTTCTATAGGTATTATATGCTTCAATACCATTGCCCCATAGCGCTATGAAATACTGCTCTGCAATAATTCTTAACTTATCGGTATCGTTTCCGCTATCATAGGAGGCCAATATCTCAGCAATATGAGCGTCAATTGCGCCGCTTGAGGGTACAAATGTAGAACCCGATGCCAATGAAGAACCAAAAGAAACCACCGTATTAATCGAAGCTCTTATTCCGTTTTCTAAGTATATTCTGGCATCACCTGTTGTGCCTAATTCCAATGCTGCTTCGGCCAACATAAAGTTGGTGTAGGAAGACATCATCAGTGGTGAGATACCTGCACCTGCGAGCCCTTCTGTAACAGCTCCCGAACCGGATACGTTTCTAAAGGAATCATCGTCAAAAGGACCACCCACAGGATAAACTCCGTGTAAGGTTCGAAATGCATCATCTGGCGGAATACCGTCATCATCTAAATGATTTCTACCCCAATAGCCGTTTAGACCATTGATATTGGGTACGGTACAGTAAGGTTGGTTAGCGGCCCACCAAGATGGTGTTGATATCTGTGTAACACATTCTTTTGTGACTACATCCGCTCCTGAAAAATCACTTTGTTGACGATAAAAATAGTATCTGATCCTTGGATCCGGTTCGCCGTATTGGTTCGCCATAAGATCCATATAATAATTACAGGTATAAAAATCAGCGCTAGGCCCCGCACCATCATAATTAGCATCGAAATATGGATGCCTGTTGTCCGGAGCGGCATTTGACGTTCCCCATTGGAAAAAGAAATCATCAGAAGCGTCCAACAGAAGTTCACCCTGCGCTATAAGACTATTTATCACTGCAATGGACTCCGATTCGTTTACCAAACGAGTCTGCAAATATAACTTTAAGCGCATGGTATTGGTAAGACGAATCCACTTGTCTTCATCACCACCGTAAAAAAGGTCGTTAGAGGGTAAGACCAATTCGTCCTTGTTAAAATTATCCAGCGCAGCTAGTAATAACGCATCTGCCGCAGCGTAGATAGATGCACCCGAATCTACATTAGGATTAAGAATTCCTTCGCTACCTACCAATGCTTCTGAATAGGGTACATCTCCAAAGAAATCTACCATGGACATCATTATGTAGGCTTCTAGTACTTGACCTATAGCCAAATGTGTAAACTGCTCCGCCTCCTCCGCTAATGGATTCATGGTGCGGATATCTATTAATGCCCTTGCATACACGTTGTCCCACAGTCTGTCAAATTCCGAAGGATTGTACATATCCCTATAAGTAGGGCCAAAACCATGCTGTATCCTTACGGGTTCCATACCAAATTGACTGAGACCATTTTCATTTCTGCCCTCTTCACCAGAATGTATCTGGGCTGTCATTTGTTGAATCTGGTTTAGGAAAAAGTCCACGCTTGCTTGATTAGGACTTAGGTCGTTAGGGCTTTCTACTACTCTTAGTTCCGTGGTTTCACAACTGCTGAATAGTAGGGTGACTAGGAGCACGGAAGCCCATTTTCTTATATTTAATATTTCTTTCATAATTTTTGTTTTATTTCTTGACGATTAGAAACTTGCCCTTACGGTAAAACCATATCTGCGTGCCGATGGTCCTGTGATATAATCTATTCCTTGCCCATTACCTACACCGGCACTTGAAGCGTTCGTGTCATAATTAATATTGTCAGGAAAATTAACTGCCTTGAACCAAAGGTTTTGTCCAGATAGTGTAAACGATAGTGCTCCAAAAGGTGTTTTCTCCAATAGTTTTTTTGGAATGGCATAACCTAAAGAAGCTTCTTGTAGTCTAATAGTAGTACCATCAAAAACACTTAATTCATTGATATCACCTCCAAAAAAGGAGTTGAAACCTACTTCAGTTGACGAAATCGCCACATTGTTAGGTGTGCCATCAGCGAATACACCCGGTAAGATGTAGTTTGCTTCACGATCAATAGGATTATCAGCATCTACGGTTCCACGACCAATTAAGGAAGCTGCTGTTAGCGAGTAGATATCTCCACCGTGTCTGTAGGATAAATTTGCGGAGAACGTTAAGCCCTTATACGATATTGAAGGAATTAGTGCTGTGGTCCAATCTGGATTGGGGTCACCGATTTCTGAAATGGTATTGTCCACCAAATAGCGTCCGTTACCGCCAACTATTCTGTTTCCGTTATCATCACGTAGAAACGTTGAGCCTAGAAATACGCCAAAGGGTCTGCCCTCTACTGCGTAGTTAGCAGCTTCCCCTGCTACGGCAAAAGTTAAGAGTATGTTGTTGGTTCCTTCAGCTAAATCCGTTACAATGGTCTCATTGGTCGTGAAATTACCCGCTAAATTGAACTTTAAACCGTTACCCTGATTTTTAATGATATCTAAATCATAATCTATCTCCACTCCCTGAGAACGTATTTCCCCAATATTTACAAAGGTATTCGTGAAACCTGTTGAGCTATCCAAGGTTTGTTGTGTAATGAGGTCTTTTGTAGTTTTTTCATAGATACTCAGGTTTAGGTTCAATCTATTGAAAAGTCGGAAATCCATACCTAATTCTAACTCTCCTATACGCTCAGCTTTCAAATCTCTATTACCAAGCGTATTGGAGACTGTATTTCCAGAAATTACGTTTCCATTACTGTCAATAAAGTTTCTTGCACCTAACGTAAGTACATCTCTTGTATTGAACGGTGTAGGGAAACCAGCGGAAGACCCGTATCCAAATCTTAATTTCAAATAATTAAGAACATTTCCTTGCATACCGTCAAAGGCTTCGGTGGGTATAAAGGAAACGCTGGCTCCGGGATATAGTATAGAGTTGTTCTCTGTCTCCAAGGTTGAAGACCAATCATTACGTGCCACGGCGTTTAGATAGATGTAGTCTTTATAGGATAAGGTTGCATCCAAGTAGACACCAACTAGATTCTCTTCAAAATCCCTATTAATGGGAATTCCTGAAAATGAATTTATGGCAGAAGGCACTGTAAAATTAAAATGCTCCAGTACTCCAAAAACCAATTGTCCCGTACTTTCAAGACCATCTCTTGAGAAGGTGTCCCTTCTACTGTTTAAGCCCAGTGTAGCTTTAAGATTCAGGTTTTCGCTCAAGTCCTTATCCGAACTTAATATCAAATCGTGATTAAAAATACTGTTTCTCGCGGCCGACGTTCTTAAAATACCCAGAACAGGTCCGTCTACACCACCTTTATTCTGAGAGTAGCTATTGAGTTCGGTATAGCTATCCAATCCTAGTCTATAGGTAAGGTTCATCCAATCATTAAACTCGTAGCTCAAAGACATATTACCAATGAAACGTTCTGTATTCTGAGAGGTTTTGGCGTTGGCAACGGTCCAATACGGATTTTGAATATCATTACCTGATCTGTAATAAACACTTCTACCATCTGCCGCTTGGAAAGGAAGGTTGGTTAAATCTACACTTCTTGGTGTGTAAAGGATATCACCGAAAATTGCACCACCATTAAAGGCTGCGCCACTACCTGTACTAACCGCATTTGGAGGAGATTTAAAACCTGTTCTCACAAAGTTAAAAAC
The DNA here is from genome assembly GCF_003970695.1 of Maribacter sp. MJ134. Classification (NCBI taxonomy): domain Bacteria; kingdom Pseudomonadati; phylum Bacteroidota; class Flavobacteriia; order Flavobacteriales; family Flavobacteriaceae; genus Maribacter; species Maribacter sp. MJ134. The sequence goes on along the minus strand of NZ_CP034570.1, from coordinate 1,901,970 downwards.
ACCCGATGCGGTAAGTTTGTTAGATAACCGGGCATTACCACCGATGCTGAAATTATTTCTGATCAAATTATTTCCTGGTGTAAATCCGATATCCTCTGTACGACCATAATTAGCGTTAAAACTTACTTTTTCAGAACCACCTCTTATATTCACAGAGGTACTGTAAACATATCCGGTTCTAAAAAATTCTTCTACACCGTTATATGGTTTGTAAGGGTATGGATCATCTAGCAGATCTTCAAAGCCTGCTATTAACGTAGGATCCGCAATAAAGTTAAAAGGATGCCTTAAAATAGCTGTTCCGTTGGGAGAATCACCTACATATTGTGCTGCGTTAGCTATACCGTCATCGTCCGTACGGTCAAATCTAGGACCCCAGTTACTAAAGAAATAACCAAAACCCTGGTGAAAACCACCACCGTAGTTATCTTGATAATTGGGTAATAGCGCGTTGGAAAGAAAGACAGATTGGGTCAAGGAAACCTCGGTCTTGCTTGGAGCATTACCAGTTACAGAGCCTTTGGTCGTAATTAAAATTACACCGTTTCGGCCTCTGTTACCATATAATACCGTAGCACTTAATCCTTTTAGAACACTAACGGACTCAATTGCATTGGGGTCAATATCCAAGAAACGGCTAGATTCTGTATTGCCATCCAAGAAATTGGATTGTGTATTGGTGCCGGAATCGAACGGAATTCCATCTATTATGAACAAGGGTTGGTTAGATTGCGTAGCCGAAGAAAAACCCCTGATAATTATATTTGTTCCTGATCCAGATAGCCCGTTGTTGGCCGTAATATTTACACCTGCTACTTTGCCGCTTAGAACCCTGCCTATATCGGCTTCGGGTCTTGCTTCTACGGCTTCGGCCTCTACTGTCGTTACCGCATATCCAAGGGATCGCTTTTCTCTTACGATGCCCTGTGCCGTTACCACAACTTCTTGTAGCGCCTGGGCATCTTCGGCCATGGTAACATTAATGATGTTTTCTTGACCTACGGTTCGCTCCTCGGTAGCCTGCCCTATGTAGGAATAGACGAGGACTTCACCTACTGATACCTGAATTGCGTAATTACCGTCAAAATCGGTCTGGATACCTGTCGTGGTACCTTTGATTAAAATGTTTACACCGGGTAAAGGAACACCTCCTTCATCCGTTACGTTACCTGTTACAGTTTTTTGTTGTGCATACGCCCAAGTCATCCCGGTCAGGAAAAGCATAAACAACCAAATACATTTTTTTTTCATACTTTAAAATTTAAATGAGTTAGTTATAAATGTTGAATGCAAAATGGAGCTCCGATGGTTATGGTATCTGTAGCGAGGTTATACTTTTTGAAAAAGTAATAGATGGTTTTTAAGATAGTAACGGTTTAAGAGCTGTTTTACATTAGTCATTCACGTCAAAGAAACATGCTCTTGAATGGAAATAGGGAAACACTTATAAACGTTTACGCAGCCGATGAAAGTTTACGCCCATTTTACCTTTTGTAACAAATAGAGCCATACGCGTTATATATTTTGATATCTAAAAAAGTATGGCCCTATCCTATTAAATTGAGAATTTGACTGTACGGTTAATGAGAAAAAATAAACACAGGGCTCTTTGAAAAGTTATGCAGCCTGTTTTTTATAATGCGTAGTGAAGAATGTAAATTGCAGCCCTGAACAGGTTTGATGACTAATTCAAACAAAACTCTAAGGAATAGAAAAGAAGTTTTTCAATAGAAGTTTAATTTCAGAGCTGCTTTACACTAGAATGTATTACCTCAAAAATAACGTGCTCTGTATGTAGTTATGGGAAAGACTTATAAACGTTTACGTATCCGATAAAAAATTCCCTAGGGTTTACTATGATGCCTCTATGGACATTCTTTGGTATTCGCTTGGAGTGGTTTGCGTATCCTTTTTAAATGCTTTGTTAAAAGTTACCTTATTATTATAACCTACCTCATAGGCCACATCTATAATGTTTAAATTTCTTTGACTATCCTCATTAAATATTTGCTTGGCTTCACTGATTCTATATTTATTCACTAGCTCATGAAAATTCATTTGAAAGTGTTCGTTAATGACCTGAGAAGCATTATGTCTTGTTGTATTTAGGCGCTCGGCAAGTTTTTCCAGGTTAATATCATTTTCTTTATAAATTTTTTCCTCATCGAATAAATAGATTAAACTATCTTTTAGCTCTACGGATAAACTTGGGGTAAGACCAGATTTTTCATATTTAAAAAAGAGTTTGTTAAAGGTAAAGGAACCTCCAAAAACACTAGGTTGAATGTTGGCACAGTACCCTATATACATAACCATTAATGCCATACAAACGACCTGTGAATGGTAAAGAAAACCTGATATGATATGGTTGCTGATCAATATGCCGTAGCCCGCATAGCATAAAACATAGGCAATATGAATGAAATATATATTACGCTGCCATATCCGGTGTTCTTTATTCGTATGTTCCTTAGAGTTTTTAGAAGCGAGATAAAGTTCGCGGATGAAGTACCCATAAATTACAAGGGAAATCAATTTTAATATAACTATAATAATCACGTCGGGTGAGTCGCCTGGATTAAGTCCCTTGCTAGCTCTGTCCAACATCATGGCAAGTTTCTCGTCTGCGGACATTATATAGGTAGGGAATATGTATATTAAAAATAATACTGTCGGGATAAGATGTAAAAGGTCTGATTTTTTAAACTTATATTTCTGCGTTATCCGTTTAAAATAAAAATACAATAGAGGGCCATATAGAAAGGAAAAACAGGTAGACATTAAATACGAATGTGGAAATTTATACTGATAATTTGTAATGTTCAAACAGATATGAAGTATAAAGAAGGAATGAATGAATATGAAACTACCTATCAATACCTTGGCAGGGCGGTCTACCTTGCGATTAAACTGCACAATGATGGCGATATAAAAACCGATAAGCGCAACATACAGGTACATGAAGGACCAAAGACTAAATTTAGGGGTGTACTTTTCCGTAGCAGCTTCAAATTGAGGATTTTGCCTTATGTTATCAAACCATGAATCTGCAAAAACATCGGTATTGAAATCAGCATATAAATATTGTTCTATATAGGCAACACTCTCTTCGGTCTGATGGAGCGCAGCAAAGCCCTGCGCTACTTTTTTTAACGTCTTGGAATCATTTGGATCATTAGCCGTCAAGACCTTTTTATAGGTTTCAATGGCCTCTGGATACTTTTGTTCTATGAATAGTTTTTCGGCTGTGCTTCTCTGGGCCTCATGCAAATGTTGTTGAGGATAGTCTGTGTAGTCATCAAAGTCTATCGGTGGACTAGGATAACAGTAGAAACTAAGAAACAAGAATGTGATGAAGATTCTTAAAGTTCTCATTGGTTTTGATTGATGAATTAGCGTTCTATTAAAGTAATCATAAAATTTGTATGATCGCTGATTCCATCCTTAAAAAAGTAAGCCCCGATAATAGTTTACCTCTGTATATCAGCTAATTGTTTAGAGAATGATAGACCTGACTACTTCATTTTGCTGTCTCACCATTTAAATTGACCACAAAAAAAACCGGTGCTCCCACCGGTTTTTAACTAACTAACTCAAAAATTACTAACTCAAAAAAATTGAAAATAAATATCTAAAGTTTTAAATGCTTTTATCAATGTATTGATACTTAATTTTTTAACGCCGTATAAACGAATATATTGTTGTAAATGTTAAAAAATTAAATTAGTCCTGTAAGGCAAATACTTTTCTAAGTAGATCGCTTGTTCTGGAAGATACTTTTGTGCGTATTTCTTTTTCCTCCACCGCAATCATGGTATAAACTCCTTCTAAGGCCTGAGAGGTAACGTAATCCGTTAAATCCGGATTCACATTATTGGTCAACGGTATCGAATTATATCTATTGATTAAAGAACTCCAAATTTTGTCGGCACCTACCTTTTCAAATGAGGATTTAATCACCGGATTAAATTTGTCGTATAACTCTTTCTGGGTAGCATTGGTAAGGTACGAGGTAGCCGCTTTGTCATCTCCTAATAAAATGGCTTTGGCATCATTGAAGGAAATTCCCTTAACGGCATTAACAAATATCGGGGTGGCCTCTGATACCGCATCTTCCGCCGCTCTATTTAAAACTCTTAGCCCTTCATCGGCTAGATTGTCCAGACCTATATCGCGCAGGGTTTTGTCAACTTTTCGAAGTTCCTCCGGTAAAAGAATTTTTACCAGGTCGTTCTTATAAAAACCGTCCGTCTGCGTAAGTTTACTCACTTGTTTTGCAATACCCTTGTCCAAGGCAGCTCTAAGACCATTACCAATTTCTTCATTTCCCAGTGTCGTACCTTGGGGCAGTTGATCTACAACTTGTTGTAATTCCGCACAGGAGATAAATAATGTCAGAAGTGTTGCTATTCCTATCTTTTTCAGCATAATTTTATTTCAAAGTATTAATATCTTGTTTCTTCACTTACGAGAAAACTACGGTTTTATTGTTGTAAACCATCGTTTTCCTTTCAATATGTAATTTAAGCGCCCTGGACAGTACTATTTTTTCTAGATCTCTTCCCTTGGTAATAAAATCTGCAATGGAATGGGTATGGGATACGGTGGTTACATCTTGCTCAATGATTGGGCCTGCATCTAATTCTTCCGTTACGTAATGGCTAGTAGCGCCAATTATCTTCACTCCTCTGGCAAAAGCCGCATGGTAAGGTTTGGCTCCGGCAAAAGCGGGTAAAAAGGAATGATGGATATTGATTATCTTATTCGGAAATCTGTCGATCAAAGTTGAGCTGACAATTTGCATATATCTGGCTAAGACTATAAAATCGATTTGATACTCTTTCAGTAATTTCAATTGTTCTTGTTCTGCCGCATCACGCTTGTCCTTTGTAAAGGGCACATGGTAAAAAGGAATGTTGAATTGTGCTGCAATATATGCCAGGTCCGGATGATTGCTTAATATGAAAGGGATATCCACTTTGAGCTCACCGGAATTAAACCTACTAAGTATATCGTACAGACAATGGTTGTACTTGGACACGAACAAAGCCATTTTTGGTTTGGAGTCAGCACTATGAATACTAAAATCCATATCGTGTGTAAGCGCTAGCTCTTTCTTGAACCTTGTACGGAACTCTTTTAACTTAAATGATTGAGTATCAAAATCGCTCTGCAAACGCATGAAGAATACATTTTCTGATTTATCTACATGTTGGTCCAAATAGATAATGTTTCCACCATTGGAATGGATAAAGCCGGTTACGGAACAAACTATTCCGGATTGATCTGGACAATTTATTAGAATAAAAATTTTCAAAATAGTCTTATTAAGCTAGTAAAATTAGACTATTCTTTCTAAGGTTTAAAGCCGTACCACTTAATATAACAAAACTTTTAAACTTGATGCGAAACTATTAATTCATTGCAGTTTTCCACCTTTTAAAATAGCGTTTAAAACTTTTAATCTCTGAACGGAGAAGATTTATATACTCTAATTCCTTTACGCCATCCTTTTCAAGGCCCAGACAATAGGAATTCATATTTCTTATCATAATATTGATGTAGGATACTTGTTCCAAACGCTCAGTATTGGAGATGGATCGCTCTGCTTTAGCGATTTTTTGGGGAATTAATATGGTATCCGTAAGTAAGGCATTGGCAATACTATCCCTAAGACTATTGGATTCGTACAGTTTTAATAGGTCCTTGTTAAAGGAAACGTACGAAACGATTTCTCTACTCACATAACAGAGTTCCAGAGCCTTTTTATAGATGGGAATATGTCTTAAATTTTTCTTGCTCATTACAACTAAACTTAGATTAAAGTTACTTTGGTATTTTGAAGATTTATCTTTGTAATCGAAAGAGATTTATTAAATTTACCTTTAAAACGAAATTAATTTAATTGTAGAGTTTTGAATGTAAAGCTAGATGAGCTTAATTGGAAAATACTTCAACGTTTGCAGTTGAATGCCAGGGAATCCTTCGCCAAAATCGGTAGATATGTCGGCTTAACAGCCCCTGCAGTGGGAGAACGCGTAAAGAAAATGGAGGATTTAGGAGTACTGGTCGGATATAACGCCAGAGTGTCCCATTCGCTTACAGGCCATCAACTCAAGGCAATTATTACCCTCAGAGCGTTTATGGGAAAATTAAAACCTTTTTTGTCGCTTGTGCATACCTTAGATGAGGTGGTAAACTGCTACAGGATTACAGGTAATGAAAATATTGTTATGGAGGTGGTCTTTCAAGATCAATTTCATTTAGAACAATTTATAGATAAATTGATACAATATGGGGAAACCAGAACCAATATTGTATTGTCCCAAGTCATCTCAAATGCACCTATCAAAAGGATTATTGAAAAAGAGTAGCTTGTGGCTTTTTGTGGTCTCTCCGAAGAATAATTTAATTTTTTTCCTATTGCTAATTAGTATAACTAAATTTAAAAGAAAAATTTGGCTAGATTTTTGATAAAGTCTTAAGTATGAAAAAAACTATTACGCTTCTTTTATTCATAATTCCTTTTATAGTACTTGCACAAGAACTGAGAATATCAAAAGGTGTCATAACAGATAATATTAAGGTTAACGATACCTTGGCCGAAACGTTTTCGCTCTACCTTCCAACAGATTTTACCACGTCCAAGCCTTGGCCAATCATTTTTGTGATGGATTTAGAGGGTAAGGGAAAGCAAGCCCTTTCTATGTTCAAAGCAGCGGCAGAGGAAGAAGGTTTTATTTTGGCTAGTTCTAATGATGTTAGTGATACACTAACACTATCAAAGAATGTTTTAATTGTAAGTAGGATGTTCAATAGCGTAGCTAAGCTGTTGCCCATACGCAAAAATATGACTTATACCGGTGGTTTTTCGGATGGTGCTAGGTTTGCTTCCATTGTCCCTACGTTCATTTCTGAGATAAAAGGAGTTGTTTCATGTGGCGCGGCAGTTGGTAATGCTGAAATTCTTAGTGCCAAAAAACCCTTTCATTTTATTGGGATAGCCGGGCGAGAGGATTATAATTATAGGGAATTGTTAGAAACTAGAAAAATTCTGAACGAAATCAAATTCCCCAATAACCTTCACTTTTCCGATGTGGGTCATGAATGGCCTAAAAAGGAAGAACTGGCAAACGCCATGCGACAACTAAAGCTTGCGGCAATGGCCAAAGGACATTTAGAGAAGGATATGGATTTTATTCAAAAAGCATATGAAACCGATTTTACAAAGGCGAATAGGATGTTTACTGATGAAAAACCTTTATTAACAGATCATATTCTTAATGAGATGATGCGTTCCTATCGTCCTTTTTTAAGTCTGGATTCTCTAAAGAGTAGTCGCAGACAATTACGACGTAGTAAATCGTTCAAGACCAAAAATAGAGCACAAAATAATTACTTTCTTAAGGAATCCTTTATAAAGGCAGATTACGGTTATTACTTGGAAGAGGATGTAATTACGTATAATTACAACAACCTTGGATGGTGGAACTACCAGATGTCCGAGTTGACTAAAATGGAAAAAAGTTCCATTTTTTTCCAAAATCAAATGGCAAAACGTTTAAGAGGTTATGTAAATGCCTTAATCGACGATAATATAGATGTAGTGAATTCAGATAAAGTGGTAGATGTACAGGCGCTGAATTTCCTCTATATGCTAAAAACCATAACGCAGCCTGATGAGTATGAAGGGTATTTGAAGGTTATTTCCAATAGCTCGTTAATTGAGGATTATGGTACAGCGTTATTTTACTTGGAGGAGTTGCTGAAGGCGGGATACACGGATAGAGCAGCATTATACGATCTGGAGCACACCGCTCTCCTGAGAATAACACCGGAATTCAACAAAATAGTCGACAAATATCTTAAGAATGCCCGTTACGATATTATTGAAGACTAAGATGGGGCACGGTATCTAGATCCCAATCTATGACCAACCCCTTTGCAAGGGAAATAGCTATTTCTTCTCCGTATAGTTTTTCGCACAAATACAGCGCGGCTTCAAAGCTTTTTGCACCACCCGCTGAGGTAATGTATTTACCGTCGTGCACGAACAATATACTATCCTTAACTTTTAAATGGGGAAACGTCTTTCTGTAGGTGTCAATATCACTAGGGAAAGTTGTGGAGGTAACATCATTTAAGACACCTGCCTTTGCTAGAACAAACGCTCCGTCGCAGTGGCTGGTAACGTAAAGGGCCGTTTTGTCGGTTTTTCTGATAAATTCCAGTAAAACGTCATCTTCTAAATCAGTATCTAAATGATGCTCTGCGCTTGGTACTACAAGGATGTCTATTTGTGGTAGACTATCTTTTGTATAATCGAAATCCGGTAAAATTCTAAGTCCTTCAAAAGAAGTGATAGGCTCAAGAGTATTCGCTACGGAAAAAGTGTTCATGGCCTTTATATTGTCACGATATTGTGTATGCTGAAAAATATCATAAGGCGCGGTAAATTCCGTATTGTATACACCGTCCATAATTAAGAACGCAACATTATACCTATTTTCTTTAAGTTCTGGCACAAAACGTTCTGCGACGGCTTTTGTGTCATTTTCTGTTTTTTCTTGCTTACAACCAAAAGCGATTAGTAGTATTAAGAGGATAAGTGAATTGATTTTCATTAGGTATGTTTTTATGCTACACAAGTTAATGGTAATACGAAATATGAAAAATATAGATATCGTATTTTTGTAAAAAAAGCGGAATATATGTTTAATTCAAGAATATGGTTTGTTTTATGCGTACTAATTTTAAGTTGTAGGCAAGAAAAACGATATCATGATGTTAAGGAAGAGGTTGTTGCAGTCGCCAATAACGACAAACTTGCCGCTATTCTAGAATTTCAAAAAGAGCTCAATTCGGAATTTAAGGACCCGGAGGTATCTCCATTGGCAGATAGGCACCGCAAAAATTTTGAAGGTTTGGAATTTTTTAAACCCGATACCAATTATGTGGTGCAGGCAAAATTCATGAGAACACCAGATGCTTTACCTTTCTTAATGCCTACCAGTACAGATAGAAAATCTGAAGAAGTGGTCTATGCCATAGTAGAATTTCAACTTAAAGGAAAGACTTATGAGTTGGAAGTATATCAAAATCCGGAGTTAATACTTGAAGAAAAATATACAGACTATTTATTCTTGCCCTTTACCGACCTAACCAATGGAAAGGAAACCTATGGCGGTGGAAGGTATTTGGATTTGAGAATACCTGACGGGAACACTATTGTTATCGATTTTAACAAAGCCTATAATCCCTATTGTGCCTACAACAAGAAATATTCATGTCCTTTAGTACCTTCAGTGAACAACCTGAGCACTAAAATTTTGGCGGGCGTTAAAGCTTTTAAAAAATAAAAACCCAACGTCTCCGCTGGGTTTTTGGTGTTTAAAACTATAAATTAACACTGTAATTTGTTCTTAGAAAGAATAGATGGCCGCTAAAACAAAAGAAGAAAGGCTGCTTATTGGCTCACCGTCTCCGTTTGTAAACGTTGTATCTTCTGAAGTACTATCCAATCTAAGTTCAGGCTTAATAATCAGGTCTCCAATTGTTGCGCTACCTGTAAGGGTTACTGCAAAAACACTGGCATCCCCTTCGGCATCAACCGCACCTACGGCACCGAAAAAATCTGTTTCAGCAAAGTACTCACCTCTTAGACCAATAGTGAAGTTCTCTGAAGTTGCCAATTGTGGATAAACCGCTACGCCTGCGAAACTTCCAATCCCGTCTTCTTCATCACCGCTGAAAAGCGCAGCATTCAGTCCTAAGAAAAAAGAATCGGAAAGATCAAAGCCACCTGTATAGTCTATCTCGAAAGACCCATTATCTATTAGGAGGTTAGCATACTGTCCGCTATACCCTAATTGCACACCATACGCATATTGTCCTGTAGGATTGAACTCGGTCAAATCTGTTGGGTTCATTACGGCAAGCATTAAACTTAGGTCATCGGATAAGGTGAAATCTGCCTTTAAGCCCGTATGAGAAAACGGCCCATAAGAGAATAGGTATGAAGTACTATAGTTAAAATTAGCAACTGGAGATATTACTTCATATCCTAAAAAGGTATTGAAATTACCAAATGTCAATTTTACCTTATCGCTTACATTCCAGTAGGCATATAACTGATTTACAATATCTCCTGTTGCGGAATACATTGGGGAGGCAAAAATAGCATCGGTACCTCTTGGTCCAAATACTAAATCGGCAACAAAACCAACTTTCTCTCCTTCATAGCTACCAATTACGTTGGCCATACCAAGTGCAAAGCCGGGTAGATTAGCAAACGAACTGCCTGGGGCTTGAGCGTCCACACCATTACCGGCATTTAAGTTGGCTCTATAATAGGCATCTACTGAGCCACTAAAGGAGAATTTTGAGGTTTCCTCTTCTTCTTGTGCTACAAGAGAAACGGTAGAAAAAATAGTAAATGCTAAAAGAAATAAATTTTTCACGAATTTTGTAGAAATAATCGTTTTCATAAGTTTGAATTTATAATCCTGTTGAGGATTGTTGTAATGAGTGATTTAAATTTTTTTGAAAAGGTTATATAACGGAGCGTTCTGCAAAACGCTCCGTTTCCTTTTCCGTTTTTTGATTTTAGTGCTGATTCATTCTAAAGTCAGAATAGGCATCCATTCCATGTTCATGGATATCCAAGCCTTCCAATTCTTCTTCTTTAGAAACTCTTAGACCTAAAGTAGCTTTTAACACGCCCAGTATTATTCCTGAGGTTATGATACAAAAGGCTCCGATGATAAGTATTCCATACAGTTGCGTTAAGAATTGTTCTCCGCCAGCTTTTGCACCGAATATCCCTACGGCAAGTGTTCCCCAGATACCACAAATTAAGTGTACGGTAATTGCACCTACAGGGTCATCTAGTTTTAATTTGTCTATCAAAGCAACACCAAGTACTATGATAAGACCAGCTAGAAAACCGATAACTACTGCCTCGTTAGGAGACATTAAATCCGCCCCTGCAGTAATACCTACTAAGCCACCAAGGATACCGTTAAGGAACATGGTCAAATCTAAATTCTTATAAAGAATTGTAGAAAGAATGAAAGCTCCAAAACCACCTGCTGCTGCTGCTAAACTTGTAGTCACGAGAACCAGAGAAGTTAACTCAGGGTCTGCAGAAAGGACAGAACCACCGTTAAACCCGAACCATCCTAACCAAAGAATAAGTACCCCGGCCGTTGCTAAAGGTATATTGTGTCCAGGAATTGCCTTTGCCTTACCGTCTTTACCGAATTTGCCTATTCTTGCGCCTAATAAGGTAACAGCTACAAGAGCGGCCCATCCGCCAACGGAGTGTACTAAAGTAGAACCTGCAAAATCATAGAATCCCCAAGAATCCAAGAAACCACCTCCCCATTTCCATGCGCCTACTATTGGGTATACCAAGCCTACATAGAATACGGTAAATATCATGAAAGAACCTATTTTAATACGTTCCGCTACGGCACCAGAAACAATTGTTGCCGCTGTTGCTGCGAACATTCCTTGAAAAAGGAAATCTGTCCACCACGTGTAACCACCATCTGCGTAATCTGGTGTCATTCCTCCTTCTGGAGCCCCAATACCGAAGCCGGCGAATTTTAATATGCCCATATCTCCGTCTTCAAAGCCTGGATACATTAGGTTAAATCCAAAGGCATAATAAAGTAAGAGACCCCCTGTAATAATAAATATATTCTTGAATAAGATGTTAATCGTGTTCTTTTGTCGTGTTAAGCCAATTTCTAAAAAGGCAAAACCAGTATGCATGAAGAATACCAATGCGGTAGCCAACATCATCCATACATTATTCGCTGTAAATAATCCTGCGTCCATTTTAATAAAGTTTTAGTTAGTGCTTCTGAGTTAGTTGATTCCTGCTTGACCGCTTTCTTTCGTTCTTATACGATAGGCCTCTATGACATCGGAAACAAATATTTTACCATCCCCTACGTTGCCGGAGTACGCCGATTCTAGGATAGCGCTGACCGTTTTGTCTAGAAACTCATCGGAAACTACTATAGAAAGATATCTTCGCTGTATATCCGTAGTACTATAGGATATTCCTCTATAGACATGTCCCTGTTTTTCATTTCCAACTCCGGTTACATCCCAGTAACTGAAGAAATTAACCTCGATTTGATGCAATGCCTCTTTGACATCGTCAAATTTGGATTTTCTGATAATTGCCTCGATTTTTTTCATTTTATATTAGTTTTAATGCGGTAAATGTATGTTAAAAAAATTAACACCCTCATTTTTTGAGGGTATCAAAGTGTATTTTTATGTTTATTATAATTTATACCCTTAAAAATTAGAGGTATGCTTAAATAATCATATAAATTTTGAGGATATGAAGATACTGCCCAGTCATTATTAGCAGAAAATTGAAAATAAGATATAGAAAACCTTATTTTTTTGAAGAATCATTAGAAAGAATGATAAAACCATATAAATTATTCAAAATATAAAAAGATGATAGCTTAATGTTAGTATTATAACAATTTGGAAATCCAAAGCCCTAAAGAGACGGCCAGGATACCGATTACAATACTACCTATGGTGTACACTGAAAAATGAAGTAGGGTTGATTCCTTTAATAAGGAATGGCCTTCTAGCGCAAAAGTGGAGAAAGTTGTAAAGCCGCCGCAAAAACCTGTGGCCAATAAGAGCGTTTGGTTTTGGGATAATAAGTCATTCTTAATGGTGATACCTAATAAAAGTCCAATGAGTAAACATCCAATGATGTTCACCAAAAAGGTACCTAAGTAGAAATTTGAATAATAAGGGTTGAGAATCTTTGAAATCCAATAGCGAAGTACACTACCTAAACCACCACCAATAAAAACAAGCACTATTTGTTTCATACCTTATAAAGGTAAAAAACTAAACTGCCTTTTTGTAATTAGTACTAAGTAAATCTATAGGATATATAATAGATGTTGGTGCATCATTAAATTTTGGTGTAGGTTTTTTCGTCTTTTTGTTTATGCTCTGTAAGCTGCTCAACAAAATGATTGCATTTAAACCAACCAGAATTAAAAAAATTGTAAAGAATGTCATCATAATTTATTGCCCCTTATAGATGAATAACGCAAAATTACGTTATTTGGTATATTATACGAGGAAAAGTAGTTTTTTGTTGTGTAGAGGCCAATTTTTGTGGTGTACGTAAAATTTTGGCTAATTTTTAAGGAAATACTTAATAATAAAGAGTGTAAACAAGAAGATTACGAAGAATATTCCTACCCATTTTACACCTTGGTAATTTTTTTGATGCAATTTAAGGTCTTTACGGTAGGCGAAAACGATAATTATGATAAAAGCGAGTGCAAAAAGGATTGCAAAAACGATTTGTCCCGTGCTGAACATATTTCATATTTTTACGCAAAGCTACGGCAAAAACCAAGGTGATAGATGAAAAATAAAATTAATGCAGTACAACAGTTTCACGAGTCTTTTGGACTAGGAGTTTCTGAGGAAATGAAAGCGGATTTGGGTAAAGAAAAAAATCTCTTACGATTTAATTTGATGGATGAGGAAAACAAGGAATACCTAGAAGCTGCTATGGATAACGATTTGGTAGAGGTTGCAGATGCCTTGGGAGATATGTTATATATACTTTGCGGTACTATTTTGGAACACGGCATGCAGTATAAAATAGAGGAGGTATTTGAAGAAATTCAACGCAGCAATATGAGTAAATTGGGTGCCGATGGTAAACCTATATATCGAGAGGACGGAAAAGTACTTAAGGGACCTAATTATTTTAAACCGGACATCTCGGCAATTTTAAACAAATAAAAAAGGGGCAAACTGCCCCTTTTTTTATGCTGTCACTTTAAATCGCCAGCCATACTTATCCGCAGATTTGTTGTATTGTATATCGGTAATAATTTTTTTAAGCTTGGAACCGTAGCTGTTCTCCAATTGTGGCAGGTCGTAGTCTTGGTCCTTATACCCAAATGCCGCTATGGGCGATATCACTGCCGCAGTTCCTGCTCCGAACATTTCTTTTAAGGTGCCTTGTTTGGCGGCTTCTACTACTTCTGTTACGGATATTTTCCTTACCTCGGTCGCAATTCCTTGGTCCGCAGCAATTTTCAAAATACTTTTTCTTGTAATCCCGTCCAAAATCCTGTCGCTCGTAGGACCGGTAATCAAAGTATCGTTTATGCGAATGAAAATATTCATTGCACCAGCCTCCTCTATATACTCGTGTTCGGTATCGTCAGTCCAGATTACTTGGTTGTATCCTTTTTCTATGGCCAGTTGGGTAGGGTAGAACTGTCCTGCATAATTCCCACCTGCCTTTGCATAACCCACACCTCCGTTGGCCGACCTAGAATAGGTCTGTTCAATGAGCACCTTTACCTTACCGGAAAAGTAAGCTCCGGAAGGAGCGCAGGCAATTATAAATTTATAGGCATCCGCTGGTGAGGCATGAAAACCTTTGCCAGAAGCAAAAATAAAGGGGCGTATATATAAGGATGAGCCTTCCTTCGTTGGAATAAATGCTTCGTCCAATTGCAATAGTTTGGTCAGACCTTCCATAAAATATGTTTCAGGAAGTTCTGGTATGGATAATCTTTTTGCAGAAATGTTTAAACGCTTGTGGTTATCCAAAGGCCGGAATAAAAAGATGGCACCTTTTTCGTCCTTGTAGGCTTTCATACCTTCGAAAATGGATTGGCCATAATGGAAAATCTTTGAAGATGGATCTAATGTTATAGGTTGATAAGGAACAATTTTTGGAGTTTCCCATATACCATTCTTATAATCACAAACCAACATATGGTCAGAAAACACGGATCCAAACGCAAGATTGTCAAAATCTATTTGGTCAATTTTAGAGGTGGCCGCTTTTTCTACGATAATATTATTTGTCTCAGTATGCATTCAAAATCGTATTAGAAGGATAAAATTAATTAAATATACGGATTGAGGCTTCTTTTTAAGTCCAAAAATGCCCAGTTTTGTAGTACAATCTTAATTTTTATAAAATATGAAAGGTTTTAACATTTTACTTGTTGTTTTATTTGTCTCGTTTTCTTCCGTGGGACAAGATTCTCAGGGTAACGAAAATGGTTTGAAGAACTATGGTGCTGTAATTACCCTAGAAAATACCAAAGAGGCAAAACATATGTTGGATGCATACCATACTATGACGGCCGCAGATACCTTGCAGACCAAGTTTACTGCTAGGGTTAAGGAAGTTTGTAAAGTCAAGGGATGTTGGATGAAATTGGATATGGCAAATGGTGAAGAAGTTATGGTCCGTTTTAAGGACTATGGATTTTTTATGCCTACGGATATCGAAGGAAAGGATGTTGTAGTCAACGGTTTAGCTTTTGTTGAAGAAATGAATGTTGAAGATCAAAGACATTATGCTAAGGACGGCGGAGCCTCCGATGAAGAAATTGAAAAAATTGTGACGCCTAAAAAAACACTTGGCTTTGAAGCTGATGGTGTGTTGTTGAAACATTAATTTGGAAAGGGAGATAATCACTACCGGTGATGGTTCTAAAACCATACAGTTAAAAGGTTGGAATGAGCAATATCATTCCAAACACGGTGCTATACAGGAGGCGTATCACGTTTTTATAACAAATGGACTCTACCTTTTTGAAAAGACCGATGTTGCTATCTTGGAAATTGGTTTTGGAACGGGTTTAAACGCCTTTATCACATTCTTAGAGAGTAAAAAGAAGGAATTGAATATTCATTATACGGGCGTAGAGGCTTTTCCTGTTAGTGCGGAAGAAATTCAGCAATTGGCTTATGTAGATGCCCTCGCGGTTCCAGAAATGGACACTGTCTTTAAGAAGTTTCACGATAGTGAATGGAATAATGAGGTAGTAATTGCGCCCCATTTTCATTTGCAGAAGCAACAATTGGATTTTAGGGATATCAAAGCTAAAAACCTGTTTAACCTTATTTATTTTGATGCTTTTGGTCCAAGAGTTCAGCCAGAACTATGGACAGTTTCAATTTTTGGTAAAATGTTCGATGCCTTAAAAACAAATGGATACCTTGTTACCTACGCAGCCAAGGGTAGCGTTAGGAGGGCCATGCAAGAAGTCGGTTTTCAGGTCGAAAGACTTCCCGGTCCGCCTGGTAAAAGAGAAATGTTACGAGGTTTCAAGCCATAAACCAGAGCCTGAATTATATTACAGTAACTCTTCACAGGTTAAACAAAGGTGTTAAATCCAAATTAAAGTGTCTGTCAGCTTCCTTTTTATGCAATATCTTTAGGTTATGAAAGTATTGATAACTGGTGCAACAGGTTTAGTTGGAAGTGAAATCGTTCGTCAATGTCACGATAAAGCATATGACGTTAATTACCTCACTACAAGCAAGCATAAAATAGTTTCTGAACATAATTATCAAGGTTTTTATTGGGACCCATCAAAGAACCTGATAGACGATGCTTGTCTGGATGAAGTTTCTGTGATTATCAATTTAGCAGGAGCCAGTATTTCCAAAAGATGGACGTCAAGCTACAAAAAAGAAGTATTGAACAGTCGAGTTAATTCTTTGAGGACCCTCTATAAGGCTATTGAAAAAGGTTCCTTTGATACTATAGCGTCTTTTGTATCGGCGTCGGCCATAGGTATTTATCCATCTTCACAAAGTAATTATTATGATGAGGACTGTGAGCAAGTAGATGACAGTTTTCTTGGAGAAGTAGTTTCCAAATGGGAAGAAGAAATAGATGCATTTAAAGCCTTGAACCTCAATGTTTCCAAGGTCCGCGTAGGTCTGGTCATATCCAATGATGGTGGCGCGCTACCAGAGATGGCAAAACCCATTAAGTATTATGTAGGAGCTGCCTTTGGAAGTGGTGACCAATGGCAATCTTGGATTCACATATCGGATTTGGCTAAAATGTTCCTTTTCTTAGGAGAAAATAATCTTAGAGGTACTTTTAATGGTGTAGCTCCAAACCCTGTTAGCAATAACAAATTAGTGAAGGAAATAGCCAAGGCACTTAAAAGACCGCTATTCCTGCCAAATATTCCAAAGTTCGTAATGAAGACTATACTCGGGGAAATGTCCTATATTCTCTTTGCCAGCCAAAGGGTCAGTAGCAAAAAAATAGAGGAGGAGGGCTTTAATTTTACTTTCAGAAATATTTGTTCAGCATTGGAAGATATCTATGGACTAAATGGTTTCTGTGCTCAAAAAGAAACTGTAATCGAAAAAGAATACGCTTCATAGATAAGAGCGTACCGATATATTTAGATAGAAATCCGCTTTTGGCGGATTTTTTTATATTCCTTTGTGACATTTTGACATTTTTAAAGATTTGGCAGTACTTTTGCCACCTCAAATTCGGTCTTAAATAAGGAATAGATATGAGTGATAAAAATAAAGCTGAAGATATAGAGGATGCTGTTTCCAAAGAGGAAGAAATCATTGAAAATGATGGCGAAGCCCTAGAACAAGAACAATTGAGCGAGGAAGAGCAGTTAAGGGAGGACTTGGGTAAGGAAAAAGATAAATTTTTGAGATTGTTCGCAGAGTTTGAAAACTATAAAAAACGCACATCCAAAGAACGGATGGATCTTTTTAAAACCGCGGGCCAAGAAGTTATCGTATCCTTATTACCTGTATTGGATGATTTTGATCGCGCCCTAAAAGAACTTTCCAAATCCGAGGATAAAGAAATGTTCAAGGGAGTTGAACTCATCAACGGCAAACTGAACGAAACTTTAAAATCTAAAGGTCTTCAAAATGTAGCGGTAGATTCAGGAGATACTTTTGATGCTGAAGTCCATGAAGCCATTACGCAGATTCCTGCACCCAATAAGAAAATGAAGGGTAAAGTTATTGACGTGATCGAGAAAGGCTATAAACTTGGGGACAGAATAATCCGCCATCCAAAAGTGGTTGTTGGAAAATAAAGAGAGGTATGAAAGAAGATTATTACGATATTCTTGGTGTAAGTAAGGGCGCTTCCGCTGCTGAGATTAAAAAGGCCTATCGCAAGAAGGCACTACAGTATCACCCTGATAAGAATCCCGGTGATGCCAAGGCAGAGGAGATGTTCAAAAAGTCTGCCGAAGCATATGAAGTATTAAGTGACGCCGATAAAAAAGCACGTTACGACCAGTTTGGACATGCCGCTTTTGAAGGTGGTGGTGGTTTTGGTGGCGGCGGAATGAACATGGATGATATATTCAGTCAATTCGGTGATATTTTTGGCAGTGCCTTTGGAGGCGGTGGTTTCGGTGGTTTTAGCGGCTTTGGCGGTGGTGGTCAAAGAAGGGCTAAAGGAAGTAACTTAAGAATTAGAGTTAAACTTTCATTGGAGGAAATCGCTAATGGTGTTGAGAAGAAAGTTAAGGTAAGACGAAAAATACAGGCGGAAGGGGTTACCTATAAAACCTGTACTACCTGTAACGGTCGAGGTCAGGTAACCAAAGTTCAAAATACGATCCTTGGTCGCATGCAAACCGCTGCTGCTTGTAGT
This sequence comes from Maribacter sp. MJ134, assembly GCF_003970695.1. Taxonomy (NCBI): domain Bacteria; kingdom Pseudomonadati; phylum Bacteroidota; class Flavobacteriia; order Flavobacteriales; family Flavobacteriaceae; genus Maribacter; species Maribacter sp. MJ134. The sequence goes on along the minus strand of NZ_CP034570.1, from coordinate 1,883,486 downwards.
ACTTGCGGAGGTAGCGGTCAGATTTTAGATGGAAAACCCGGAGATGCAGATGCGCAGGGATTAAAAGTTGCCGAGGAAACTGTTTCCATTAATATTCCAGCGGGTGTTGAAGAAGGTATGCAGCTCAAAGTTCCGGGCAAAGGTAATGATGCCCCCGGTAACGGTGTACCTGGAGACTTATTGGTTGCTATAGAAACGCAAGAACACGATACCCTAAAACGAGAAGGTGATAATTTACATTATGATCTTTATGTGAGTATTTCTGAAGCTGTATTGGGAACCTCAAAAGAAATAGATGCCGTTGGCGGGAAAGTTAGAATAAAATTAGAACCGGGTATACAGTCCGGAAAAATCTTAAGATTACGAGGTAAAGGCATTTCTAGCCTTAATGGTTACGGAAGTGGCGACCTACTGGTACACGTTAATGTTTGGACCCCCAAAGAACTTAATAAGGAGCAAAAAGAATTTTTTCAGCGTATGCAGGGCAGTGAAAATTTTGAACCTAAACCGGAAAAATCAGATAAATCTTTTTTTGAAAAAGTTAAAGATATGTTCTCTTAATACTAAAATCATTGATTTTTAAATAAAAAACGTATATTTGATTTGATATTGGGAAACTAATATCAATTTTCTTTTTCATAGCAATTTTTTTCCCATCCTTAATCTTTTGAGGGTGGGTTTTGCTTTTAAGGAAGTTTGTAATCTTATTTTTTAAAGATTAAGTGCTTAAATAATTGATACGACCAGCATTAAGTTTGTGTTGTTGCCCTTCATGTTCCCTGCTTTTTAAAACATTTCAATATCTTTGGACAAATTGCCTACATGAACAACATTTTGGTCACTAAAGAGGTTACCAAACAGTACGGAAACTATACTGCTTTAAAGAATATCTCCTTAGAAATTCCTAAAAATAGTATTTACGGATTGTTAGGCCCCAACGGTGCCGGTAAGACTACCCTAATACGTATCATCAACCAAATTACCTATCCAGACAAGGGAGCGGTTCTATTTGATGGTGAAATCCTAAAAACAGAACATATTTCGCAAATCGGCTATCTGCCAGAGGAACGCGGTCTCTATAAGAGTATGAAGGTCGGAGAGCAAGCCTTGTACTTAGCGCAACTCAAAGGATTGTCAAAAGCAGATGCCAAGGCTAAACTGAAATTTTGGTTCGATCGTTTAGAAATCGGAGATTGGTGGAACAAGAAAATCCAGGAGCTTTCCAAAGGTATGGCACAGAAAATACAGTTCATTGTTACCGTACTTCATGAGCCAAAACTTTTGATTTTTGACGAGCCTTTCAGTGGCTTTGATCCCATTAATGCCAATCTTATAAAAGATGAAATACTAAAGCTCAAGGACGCAGGCACATCGATAATATTCTCTACCCACCGTATGGAATCTGTTGAGGAATTATGCGAATATATTGCACTTATACATCAATCTGAAAAAATATTGGACGGTAAATTAAGTGACATTAAAAAAGCGTACAAGAACAATATTTTCGAAGTCGGTTTGGAAATTGAGAATCCTGATAATTTTTTGACCCAGTTAAAGGAAAAATTTGCCATACTAAGTTCGGAATATGATAGCGATGAGAATCAGCTTAATTTTTCTGTGCAATTAGAATCTAATGAATCAAGACCCTTGCTACACTATTTAGGAGACAAAGCCAATGTAAATAGTTTCGTGGAGACCATACCATCGGCAAACGACATATTTATACGAACTATAAAAAGTAAAGGTATTTCTCATGAATAAATTACCGTTGATCATTAAACGAGAGTATCTGGCAAAGGTCCGTAATAAATCCTTTGTGATCATGACTTTTTTGAGTCCTATCCTTATGGTCGGTATGATTTTGCTTATTGCCTATCTCACCAAATTAAACGATAACGAAAAAAGAGTGATATCGGTTTTAAACGAGAGCGATTATTTTTCCAATTCTTTTTTAACAACGGATACTACATCCTTTGTACGATTTAAGGATATAAGTTTAGAAGAAGCAAAGGACTCTACCCTGAACATGGGTTATTATGGTTTGGTCTATCTCCCCAATGAAGCTGATTTGGAAAAGGTAGCAAAAAGGTCGTTTTTCTACAGTAAGGAATCACCTAGTACATCGGTCTTGGAAAAATTAGAAGGCTTGTTCAAGGACAGACTGCGGCAAGAGCGTTTGCGAGAACTTGGCATATCTGCCCAGCAGTATTCAGAAATGGATAGCTCATACGAAATGAATATCTCCACTTTCTCGGGGGAACAGAACCTTAAAGGCATCAATGAGATAAAAGCTGTTATTGGCGGTGGGTTCGGATATCTTATTATGATGTTCATTATTATTTACGGAGGCTTTGTAATGCGCAGTGTTATCGAGGAAAAAACCAGTAGAATAATAGAAGTCATTATATCTTCTGTTAAGCCTTTTCAGTTAATGTTGGGTAAAATTATCGGTACTTCTTTGGCTGGCATTACTCAGTTTGGAATATGGATAGTATCCGGTACGCTATTATTGGTTATTGCAATGACCATTTTTGATATAGACCCGGCCACCATTTCCGGAGGAGGTCTAAACCCCACCCGAGTAGATACAGGGATGCCATCTGCGGATATGACCATGCAGTTGTATGCTCAAGAACTTTTTGATATTCCCTGGGTCATGCTAATCACTTTCTTTCTGGTCTACTTTATTTTGGGGTATTTAATTTATAGTTCCATATATGCCGCTATCGGTGCTGCCGTGGATAACGAGACAGATACGCAGCAATTTATTTTTCCTATAATCCTGCCCCTAATGCTGGCCATATATGTTGGCTTCTTTTCGGTTTTCAGTAATCCGCACGGGCCAATCGCCGTGGGTTTCTCCCTTTTTCCACTTACATCCCCTATTGTGATGTTAATGAGACTACCGGGAGGTATAGGTGAGGGAGGTGTTCCGGTCTGGCAATTGATAACATCCATTTTAATATTAATAGCTACCTTTATTGGTATCGTTTGGTTGGCAGCAAAAATATACCGTGTGGGCATCCTTATGTACGGTAAAAAACCAAGCTATAAGGAACTTTTTAAATGGCTTAAGTATTAACTATGATTCAGGAGGAAACCGAGAAACTAAAGGAAATTATCGAGGATGATATCTGGGGTACCATTAAGGAGTTTTTGAACTTAGGGTTTCACTATGGAGAAGGTGAAAAATCAATCCACATTACCATAGGGCTATTACTTTTACTAACCGCCGCTTTTATTGTCACCAGTTTTTTTCTTAGATGGATTCGCCAGTTTTTTACCCGAAAAATGGAGAACGATGATAAACTGAAGTTTGTTAGTATTTTCAAGTTTATCAAGTACGTGGTCTATATCGTAGTTATACTGTTTACCATGAGTACTGCGGGTATAGATATCACTATACTCATTACAGCTTCGGCCGCTTTATTCGTGGGTCTGGGGCTTGCCTTGCAGGAACTGTTCCAAGATATCATTGGGGGAATATTCATTATTTTGGATAAATCGCTCAGGGTAGGAGATATTGTAGAAGTAGACAATCGGGTAGGAAAGGTTTTTGAGATTAAACTCCGCACCACTAGGGCCATTACCAGAGACGATAAGGTAATTATAATTCCCAACCACAAGTTCATTAGTGATATTGTCTATAATTATACCCAAAACCACAAGACCACTAGAGAGGATGTTACTATTGGAGTGGCATACGGAAGTGATGTTCAATTGGTCACCAAAATATTGGAGGAGGTGGTTCAAAACCAAAGGGGAGTACTTAAAAACCCGAAACCTTTTGTATTATTCGAAGATTTTGGGGATTCCGCATTGCTGTTTTCTCTGAACTTCTTTATTAGTGATAGTTTTACGGACCCCAGGATAAAGAGTGAAATTCGGTATAAAATCGATGCCGAATTTAGAAAAAATAATGTGGTCATACCTTTTCCACAGCGAGATGTGCATATTTTCCAGCAAAAACCGTTTCAACATAGTAATGTTCAAAATACAGATAAAGAATGGGGAATGGGCGAAGATTAGGACTGGTATTTTTTATTTTTTCTGTCGCTCTTACCATCGCTCAAACTCCAGATGTCTTTAGGGCGGAATACATGTTGATGCCAGAGAATAGCTTTGATGTTAGGACCACCAGAATAAAATTATTGGCCAATGTTCCTATACCGGTACGTGAAAAGAAGGATTTTGTGGTTCTAGGTGCGGAGTACAACAAGTTTGATTATACCGTACCCCAAACCACCTTGCCGAATGCGGCCGACCTCAGTAATTTTCATGTGCTGGACGTAAATTTTGCGTATGTGTACAAGTGGAACGAGGATTGGCGTTTTATAGGAGTGGTGACACCGCGTTGGGCATCGACTTTCACGGACGGAATTCAAAGAGAGGATTTTAATATTAACTATACCGCCGGAGGATATAAAGAAAAAAAGGACGTGGAGAAGCCCTATAGGTTGGTATTGGGCCTTTCCTATAGCGCTACTTCTCCCATTCAGGTGCCACTGCCTTTTGTGTATTACGAAAAGCGTTTTAGGCCTAATTGGGCCTATACCATAGGTGTGCCAAAAACGGGCATTAAATTATACACCAAAAAACAACATTTTTTCCAGGCAGAGCTTTTCTTGGACGGGTATTATGTGAATATTCAAAATAATATACTTCTTTCAAATAATAATTTATCTACGGATATTTCACATACGGCATTATTATTGACCCTTGGTTATCAGTATAAGTTTACTAAAGATATTTCTGTTTATCTTTTAGGGGGGCATACCATAACGCAAAACGGAGTGTTAAGGGATAGTGACCGACAGAATATTTTTACACTCAATAATGGACCCGGGTTGTATTTCAGGACAGGATTTAGAATAGGAATTTAAAATAGGAATATGTCAAAGATTTTGGTAATAGAGGATGAGGCCGCAATTAGAAGAGTATTGGTTAAAATACTATCTGAGGAGAACAACGCTTATGTTTTAGAGGAAGCGGAAGATGGACTCAAGGGGTTGGAAACCATAAAGAATAACGATTACGACTTGGTACTCTGTGATATAAAGATGCCAAAAATGGATGGTGTCGAAGTACTGGAGGCTGCCAGAAAAATAAAACCGGAGATACCTTTTATCATGATTTCTGGCCATGGAGATTTAGATACCGCAGTGAACACTATGAGACTGGGAGCCTTCGACTATATTTCTAAACCGCCGGATTTAAACAGACTGCTAACTACTGTTAGAAATGCACTGGATAGAAAAGAACTTGTCGTAGAGAATAAAATTTTAAAGAAAAAAGTTAGCAAGAACTATGAAATGGTTGGTGAAAGTCAAGAGATTGAAGCCATAAAGGACATGATAGAAAAAGTGGCTCCAACAGATGCCCGGGTTCTTATTACGGGTTCTAATGGAACGGGTAAGGAACTGGTTGCGCATTGGATACATGAAAAAAGTGCAAGAAGTAGCGCACCCTTTATAGAAGTGAACTGTGCGGCAATACCTTCTGAATTGATAGAAAGCGAACTTTTTGGACATGTAAAGGGGGCATTTACCTCTGCGGTCAAAGATCGTGCGGGAAAATTTGAAGCGGCAAATAAGGGAACCATTTTCTTGGACGAAATCGGTGATATGAGCTTATCTGCTCAAGCCAAGGTACTTAGGGCTTTACAGGAGAGTAAAATTTCTCGTGTGGGTACGGATAAGGATATTAAGGTAGACGTTAGGGTCGTAGCGGCTACTAACAAGGACTTACAGCAAGAAATAGCGGACGGTAAATTCCGTGAAGACTTGTATCATAGGTTGGCCGTTATCTTAATTAAAGTCCCGGCATTAAACGAGAGAAGGGATGACATTCCTTTATTAATCAATCACTTTACAAAGAAAGTAACGGAGGAGCAGGGAATAGCGGACAAATCATTTTCTAAGGACGCCGTAAAACTTCTTAAAGCCTATGATTGGACGGGTAATATTCGTGAATTACGAAATGTTGTTGAACGTCTTATTATATTGGGTGGTGATGAAGTTTCTGAGGATGACGTAAAGTTGTTCGCTAGCAAATAAAGAAATCTTATTTGGCAGCGCAGGTTCCAATACGACGATGCGCCGCAAGGGTTATTTCTTTTGTTCTAAGGTTGTAATATATTTTACCTTCGGATAGGTTATCCCTTAATAGTTCCTTTTCGCAATGTTCTATAATTCTAGAAGTAAAGGCGCGTGCTTCTTTACAATTTACCGTTTCTACAACTTTGCTCAAGGATACACTATATTTTTCTAAAGAAGCGTCTATCTTTTGATATAGTAATTTTACGGGTTTCTTAGCTGTAGCAGAACCATTGGAGGCCGTATCAACGGTATCAATGATTGCCATACTTTCGTTAAATTTTACTTTGTGCAAATGATGGTCCTGTAAGGCGTTTAGACTACCCATGGTATTCTCTAAAGAACGTAATAAATATATCCGCGTAGCATCTAGTGTAGTTGCTTTGGTCGCCAGTTTCAAATTCTTAAGTCCCTCTAGTAAATTTTGCTCTGCGAACTCACATCCACAGATTTCCAATTGCTTTTTTGATTTTTCAATAGCATTTAAGGCTTTGTAGGCCAAATAACGCGCTTGGTTGATATCATCAATCGCGATAGCTTTTTCTGTTTTGGTTCTTGCAAAATCAATATTGGCACCGGCATATTCACATTCCGTACTACCTTTAAAAGAAGAAAAAAGGAGGAACGCCACAATAGCGTATGAGTAAATGTAGGTTTTGTTCATTATAAAAGATTTGGCGTAAAATTTGGGACTTTTACAAGTATAAAGTTAATCACGGGAGGCCCTAGTAGCACTTTTTATTCGATGGAAAGGCTGCCATTTACGTTTATTGGTTGAAATGTATATTTCAAGGGTTTAATGACCATCTTTTTTTGACCTTTTAACCTATTTCAAAAATTAAATCTTTTATATTTCGGTATGGATTATATAAATAGTAGTGCGTATAGGGTCACGGGACCGATGAAAATTTCAGAAGTTCCCACACGAGAAGATTTTGGACTTTCGGATAAACAACTAAAAAAAGACCTTAAGATAACTAGGAGAGAACTGGGTGAATTTCAAGATATGCTCTATGCTCACGGAAAGTATAGCGTTCTTATTTGTCTGCAAGGCATGGATACCTCCGGTAAGGATAGTCTTATTCGTGAGGTCTTTAAGGATTTCAATGTCAGTGGTGTTGAGGTACACAGTTTTAAGGTGCCTACGGAATTGGAACTGGACCATAATTATTTATGGAGACACTATATAGCATTACCGGCCAAAGGTAAATTCGGGGTATTCAATAGAACACACTATGAAAACGTATTGGTGACCAGGGTACATCCGGAATACATTTTGGGAGAGCGTATACCTGGCATACATTCCGTTGTGGATATACAACAAGAATTCTGGGACAAGCGTTTTGAACAGATCAATAATTTTGAAAGGCATTTGTTCGAGAACGGTACTATTATTTTTAAGTTTTTCCTTCATCTCTCCAAAGAGGAACAGCGTCAGCGGTTGTTGCGTAGGTTGGCCATTAAGGAAAAACACTGGAAATTTTCTCCAGGAGATTTAAAAGAACGAAAATTATGGGAGGCCTATCAATCTTGTTACGAGGAAGCCATCAACAATACTTCAAAAGAACATGCGCCTTGGGATGTCATTCCGGCCGATAATAAAAAAGCGGCTCGGGTCATTGTCGCTACAATCCTGTTAGAAAGGTTAAAAAAATACAAAGATATCAGGGAGCCAGCCTTGGACGCTAAAATAATGGCTAATTTAGAAACCTATGAAAATCAACTACAAGGTGAAAAATAAGATAGGTCTACTGGCATTATTACTTTTTTTAACAGGTACAGTCCAGGCCCAGAACAAAGACGAGATTCAGATTCGTAAAATTTACGATACCGCACTGGAAGATGGAAAGGCGTATGATTGGTTAAATTACCTTTCCAATCAGATTGGTGGACGTCTTTCGGGTTCTATACAGGCAGAACAAGCCGTAAACTATACCAAATCGCAATTAGATTCCCTAGGCTTGGACCGCGTATGGTTACAGCCGGTAATGGTACCCAAATGGGTAAGGGGTACACCGGAATTCGCCTATTTTGAAACCACACCGGGGGTTACAACAAATGTACCTATCACCGCACTTGGTGGTTCTGTACCTACACCGCAAAAGGGTATTAAGGCCAAAATCATAGAGGTACAAGGGCTAGAGGAACTGGAGTCTCTGGGAAGAGAAAAAATCCAAGGAAAAATTGTTTTTTACAACCGTCCTATGGATGCTAAACTGATCAATACCTTTTCTGCGTATTCCGGAGCCGTAGACCAAAGGGGTAGAGGTGCTGTAGCCGCTTCAAAATACGGTGCTCTTGGGGTCATTGTGCGTTCTATGAACCTTCGTTTGGACGATTTTCCGCATACCGGAGGTATGGGCTATGGAGACTTGCCGGAAGCGGAACGAATCCCCGCGGCGGCCATTAGTACCAATGCTGCCGACCTATTGAGTACCGCGGTAAAACTGAATCCAGAAATACTATTCTATTTTAAACAGAACTGCAAGCAGTTTCCCGATGTGCAGTCCTTTAATGTGATTGGAGAAATAAAGGGAAGTACCTATCCGGACGAGATACTTGTCGTAGGCGGTCATTTAGATTCTTGGGATTTGGGTGATGGTTCGCATGATGATGGCGCTGGGTGCGTACAGAGTATGGAGGTATTGCGAATCTTGAAGAAAACAGATTATCGACCCAAGCGTACGATTAGGGCCGTTCTTTTTATGAACGAGGAAAATGGCCTAAGAGGTGGCAAGAAGTATGCTGAGGTAGCTCTAGCGAATAAGGAGAACCATATTTTTGCCTTGGAGAGTGATTCTGGGGGATTTACCCCAAGGGGATTTTCATTTGATACTACGGATGACAGTTTTCAACAAGTAAAGTCCTGGGCGCATCTTTTTGAACCTTATCTGACGAACTTGTTTACCAAAGGAGGCAGTGGTGCGGATATTGGTCCATTGAAGAACGAAAATATAGTTTTAGCCGGACTACGACCGGATTCTCAGCGGTATTTTGATTACCACCATGCAGAGAACGATACTTTTGAGCACGTAAATAAAAGAGAATTGGAACTGGGCGCCGCCGCTATGACCAGTCTTATTTATCTTTTTGATGCCTATGGTACTGATGTTTCGAAAGGGGAGTAGGTATTGTTTTAAAATCATATCACTAGTAGATTTCAAACTCTAAACCCAAAAGGTTAACTCCCAACTTTTCCATATCTTTGCCGCTCATTAAAAATTAGTACTATGGAAGATGGAATTTATGCCAAATTCAACACATCAAAAGGCGAAATATTAGTAAAATTAACACACGATAAAACTCCGGGAACAGTAGGTAACTTTGTTGGTCTTGCCGAAGGGGATAAAGAAAATTCGGTTAAGGGAAAAGGCGAGCCGTACTACAACGGACTAAAATTTCACAGGGTCATTCCTGATTTTATGATACAAGGGGGTTGCCCGCAGGGTACCGGTACCGGTGACGCCGGTTATAAGTTCGATGATGAATTTCATCCAGAGCTAGACCACAGTGAGCCGGGAGTGCTATCCATGGCCAATGCAGGTCCAGGAACTAATGGAAGTCAGTTCTTTATAACACATGTTCCTACACCTTGGTTGGATAACAAACATACTGTTTTTGGACATGTGGCATCCGGACAAGAAGTGGTGGATAGCATTGCCCAAGGGGATAGTTTGGACACTGTTGAAATTGTAAGAGTAGGTGATGAGGCCAAGAACTGGGATGCTGTAGCAGCTTTTGATAAGTTTGAAGCTTCTGGAAAAGAGCGTATAGCAGCTGCAAAAGCAGCACAAGCCGCCGAGTTGGATAAAGTTGCGGCAGGTTTTGAGGCTACCGACTCTGGATTACGTTATAAAATGATTCAGAAGGGTAGTGGCGCAAAAGCCGAAAGTGGTAAAAAGGTATCCGTACATTATGAGGGTTCTTTATTGAACGGTCAGGTATTTGATTCTTCATATAAAAGAAATTCTCCTATAGATTTTCAATTAGGGGTTGGTCAAGTAATTCCAGGATGGGATGAAGGTATTGGACTTTTGAAAGTAGGGGACAAGGCGCGGTTCGTGATTCCGTCTGATTTAGCCTATGGTAGCGCAGGAGCTGGTGGAGTTATTCCTCCGAATGCAACACTGATATTCGATGTGGAATTAATGAACGTGGGATAACGGCAGTGAGCTAAAAAGTAGCATTTTAATAATAAAAAACACCTTGATTTTATCAGGGTGTTTTTATTTTGCCTTGGTTAGACTGAACAGAAAAAGAACAATATTGACCAGCAACAAAATACAGACGATAATTAAAAAAGTTTTCATAGGTATGGGTTTATAATCCTTATTGGTCATATAACAACCCTCAGAAGAAAAACCCTACTTTAAAAAAAGCAATAGGTGAATTATTTTCTTTCGCTCCATAAACTGCCTATAAGCATTAAGGCATTCAAGAAAACTAAGAAAAGAAAAACTGCAAAAAAAGTACTCATGGATTGGGTTTAAGTTCTTGGGGAACTCTTATGTTTACTTTTTAGATGCGAAAAATAGTAATGGTTGCGTAAACGTTAAACAAAATTAGAAAAAAGTAACTTATTTCTTACGGTTTTAAAATTTAAATATAAAAAAAGCCTGAACATTTGTTCAGGCTTATACTATAAAAAAGTTAAATCTTTACCTAGTCAACTACTTTCACATTAACGGCGTTTAATCCTTTTTTACCTTGTTGTAGTTCAAATTCCACAACATCACCTTCTCGAACTTCGTCGATTAAGCCAGAAATGTGTACAAAATGATCTTCGTTTGAACCATCTTCAGTGATGAAACCATATCCTTTGGAATCATTGAAGAATTTTACTGTTCCTTTACTCATAATAGAAAAAATTATATATTAATTAAAGTGCAAAGATACTATTAAAATATTTAATTGTAAGATTTTTAGTAAGTTATATTACCGTTAAGTAATCTTATTTGCATCTTCACAGCTACTTGGAAACCAACAATTATGCCAAAGGATCGGGCGTCATTCGTAAATACGGCTTTATTTCTTCTACACCTTTTTTAAAGATCGTCTTTGCTTCTGCAGTAGGAATAGAAGGGCTCACCACTACATCCTGTCCTTTATCCCAATTTGCCGGAGTGGCTACTTTATGGTAGGCGGTGAGTTGAAGTGAGTCTATTACACGTAATAGCTCATAGAAGTTTCGTCCTGTCGAGGCAGGATAAGTAAGGATTAATTTTACGGTTTTATCGGGGGCAATTATAAATACGGAACGTACCGTTAAATTGTTATCCGCCTTTGGATGTATCATATCGTAAAGATGAGACACGGATTTATCCTCATCCGCTATAATGGGGAAATTTACAACGGTATGCTGTACTTCATTTATATCCTTTATCCATTCTGTATGGGAAGCTGCACTGTCTACACTCAAGGCAATCATTTTAACGTTCCGCTTGTCAAATTCATCCTTAAATTTTGCCGCGGTACCCAATTCTGTAGTACAAACAGGTGTGAAATCCGCAGGATGTGAGAATAATATTCCCCAACTATCTCCTAGGTAATCATAAAAATTTAGAGTTCCCACAGAGCTTTCTGCAGTAAAATTCGGTGCGGTATCTCCTAATCGTATCGTAGCCATAATAGTATCTATTTAAATTACTCTACAAAATTAGTAGATTAATTAATGCTTCTGTTTTATCAAGGGTTAAAAATGTATTAAAGTTTAGTATTTTTAAAGTATGGAAAATATGAGAGACTTACGTTATCCTATTGGGAAATTCAATTGTCCGGATAAGCTTACTACAGAACAGATTTCTGAATATATTCTGGAATTGGAAACGCTGCCAAGTCGTTTGGAAGATTTGGTCACGGATTTTTCCAATGATCAATTGGAAACACCCTATAGGCCGGGAGGATGGACCGTGAGACAAGTGGTACATCATATCGCAGACAGTCATCATCATAGTTATACCCGTTTTAAATGGGCGCTTACAGAAGATGAGCCTTTAATCAAAGCTTATGAGGAGAAAGATTGGAGTAGCCTTTTTGACGCGCGTACGGCACCAATTTCCCTATCGCTCCACTATATCAGAGCGCTACATGCCAAGTTGGTATTTTTACTCAAAGGCATTGCTGCAGATGATATGAAGAAATGCTATCTGCATCCAGAAGGTAATTTTAAAGTCTCCGTAGCTGAAAATATTGCCAAATATGCATGGCACGGTAATCATCATTTTGCGCATATTAAAAATTTGGCCCAACGGGAAGATTGGTAATCTTTTTAAACTATTATCGAAGAGCCTATACCTTAGAGACAGTTTTGGTCATGATAAACATCGGTTTTTCCTCCTCTATGGCTTGGGGAAAGGGTATTTCAGTTGTGCTATGTTTTTTAAAGCCATTTTTTAAGTAAAAATGTAGTGCCGGTCCTTTTTGCATGGTATCCAACCAAATGATACGCTTTTTGAGTTCCTTGGCCCTCAGCTCTACAAATTGTAATACCTTTTTGCCAATACCTTTCCCAGTAGCCTGTTTTATGATATAGATTTTATCAACGTAAAGTGCTTCTTCTCTGGAATAAGAATCCAATGCTTTTTTTAAGGATATTTTTAGAATGCCTACAGTTTTTTTATTGTGATGAATAAGAAATAATCGGGTATTGGTATCCTGTTCTTCTTGAAGCAGTACTTCCTTGGTAAAACTACTTTGAATATACGGTGCGGAATCTCCTTTTGGCCATAAGTGACTATAATGCTGGTTGTAGGCTTTGGTTCCTACGGTAATATAAGTGGCATACTTCTCTTGGGTCAGCGGTTCAAAATGAATAATATCTTTCATAAATGATAGTACTACTAGGGCAAACGGGGTATAAGCTTAGGTCTTTCTAAACTAATGTCACTCTTAAATAGGTAAATTACTTTTGTTGTATTTCTCATCCTATAAGTAAAAAGGAAGAATTGCCCGAAAATTGTAAGGACCATTCATTTTTAGGAAATGATCCATTTTATATTACATCCTATGCTCGGTTTTTGGTCCGGAGAAATAGGTTTGTTCTGTAGTAGTGCATCCATTGCTTGCCTTAAATCTTTTCCTGTTAGCTCTTTGCCATTTCCTGGCCTTGAATCGTCTAATTGACCACGATATACAAGTTTTAAGTTCTTATCGAAGAGGTAGAAATCTGGTGTACAGGCTGCATCATACGCTTTGGCCACTTCTTGTGTTTCATCATAAAGATAGGGAAAGGTGTAGTCTGCCTCTATGGCTTTTACGCGCATTAATTCCGGTCTGTCCTGGGGATAGTTAACGACATCGTTACTAGAGATGCCTATGAATTGAATTCCTTTCGATTGGTACTCCTTGGCCATTTTGCTAATTTCTGGATTCACATGTATCACAAACGGACAATGATTACATATAAATAGGATAACGGTACCATTCTTTCCTACCATCTCCGAAAGGTGCATGGTTGTACCACTAACGGTATCCGGTAGTCTAAATTCTGGCGCTTGTGTTCCAAGGGCCAACATATTGCTCTCTGTTCTTGCCATAGCTTTTATTCTGGAGTCATAAAGTTAAGTGTAATTCTATTGTTGTTTGTACTTATAAACCATATTTTTAACATCAATGTGCTTAGGCTAACCAACTAGATACACTTTGAGGGACGTACTTTTAGATAACGTACATATTAATTTTGATAGCGGATCACTATGGGTTTTAAACGTAGTCTTGGCATTTGTGATGTTCGGGGTTGCCCTTGAGATTTCCATAAAGGATTTTAAAGAACTTTGGTCCAATCCCAAGCCCATTCTAATAGGTGTTTTAAGTCAGTTCGTATTATTGCCGGTCACAACTTTTATCCTGATTCTTATTTTGAAACCTTACCCCAGTATTGCTTTAGGAATGATAATGGTCGCCGCTTGTCCCGGTGGTAATATTTCCAATTTCATTACCCATTTGGCAGGAGGTAATAGTGCGCTTTCTGTTTGTCTTACCGCCATAGCCACGCTTCTGGCCGTGATTATGACGCCCTTAAGTTTAGAATTTTGGGGATCACTCTATCAACCGACTGCAAAGATTCTAGAGGCCGTTGCTATTTCCCCATTGGAGATGGTAAAACTCGTTGCGCTCCTCTTAGGAGTGCCACTACTGCTTGGAATGTCCTTGCATCATTTTAAGCCTAAGTTGGCCTTAATACTCGCAAAAGGTTTAAAACCCTTATCCCTACTATTTTTTATAGCCCTCGTATTTCTTGCATTATACAACAATAGCGATATTTTTATGGACTATATTTTTTATGTGTTTTGGATTGTGGTACTCCATAATTTATTGGCATTTTTCACAGGGTTTTCCATTAGTAAAATTTTTAAACTGAATCGGAAAAACAGTAAATCCATTACCATTGAAACCGGAATACAGAATTCAGGATTGGGTTTATTGCTGATTTTCACTTTTTTCGATGGTCTTGGCGGAATGGCGCTACTTACAGCCTTTTGGGGTATTTGGCATTTGGTCTCAGGCCTGTTGCTCGCGGGGTATTGGTCAAATAAGAGTATAACAAAGAAAGAAACTTTGGCTTAAAGAATAGGATGTATTATTTCATAAAAATCTTGATGAAATTGGCGTTGCACGCCTATCATAAAAAAATTGAGGTACACGGACTAGAAAACGTACCAAAGGACAAACCCGTTCTTTTCTTGCCAAATCACCAAAGTGCATTGTTAGATGTGCTTCTTATCGTAGTCGCATGTAATAGAAAGCCCTTTTTCTTGACACGTTCAGACGTTTTTGGAAAACCGCTTCTTGACGCTATTTTTAGATATTTTAGAATGATTCCTATATACAGGTTAAGAGACGGTAAGGATAAATTATCTAAAAACGATATGATTTTTGATGCCTGTGCCGATGTACTTCGGGATAAAGAGGCATTGGTAATGTTTCCGGAAGCCAACCATAATTTAAAGCGACGGGTGCGTCCTTTGAGTAAAGGATTTACAAGAATTCTGTTTAGGGCAAAGAACAAATACCCCGATTTGGATATTCATCTGGTACCTGTTGGATTAAACTATAAGGATGCTACAAATTTTCCGGACGAGGTGGCTATTTACTATGGCAAGAGTATCCCTTTAAATGCACATTATGATAGCGAAGATATAATTGCATCTACCAATAGGGTAAAGACGCTAGTCTCCGATTGCTTAAAGGAATTAACTACGCATGTTGCCTCGGAGACGGAATATGATAAGGTGATTCGTTTCTTGGATGGAGCAGGCGCGGATTATTTGAGACCAAGAGAGGTCAATACAATGATTTCAAACTATGCAGAAGCTAATTCAAAAATTCAGCATAAAAAGCCAAAGCGGAAAAGTGTAGCTGTTCAAACAGTTTTGGTTTTACTAAACGCACCAGTATTTTTGCTATGGAAAGGTATCATGAAACCGAAGGTCTGGGAACCGGAATTTACGGGAACCTTGCGCTTTGCTACGGCAATAATAGGTTTTTTAATCTACTACACTTTGCTTTTTATTGTATTATACTTCTATAGTGGATTAGCGCTCGCTTTGGGCATAGTGGTAGCGTTATTTGTATGTAATTGGATTTTAGTAAAGTACCTAAGCCCCTTTTAATCGATAGCGGCTTAGGTAAATTGTTTTACATCATTTCCCCGAAGAAAATAGCATTCATCAAGAGTTTATTGGTACCGTACCAAAAGGCCCTGAAATTGGTATTGTCCGTGAAGGCGATAACACGTCCTTTTCCTAAACGTTGCACTTGAAACGGAACGGAACCTTTAAGAAGTGCTAGATTTTCTTCTGAGATGTACCCGCTTAATAATGGATCGTTGGTGTATGTGATGGGGTTGTTGTAGCTATCTTCATCTGGAGAGATATACACATTGGTATTTCTGAATAAAGCAAGTTTATCGTTGTTGTAGCCAAAATTTATGGGATGGGAACGGTCCAATGTTGCCTCGAATATAGCCCCTCCGGTTACCTGGGCACCGTTAAAATCTCGTTTCTGGTCAAATGCGATGTTCTTAGCGACTAAAGTATCCTTTCTAAACTTTAACTTCATAAATTCATTGGTATTGAACCACTCTGCCACATTTCTATAGCCAATTAAAGTGCCACCGTCTTTGACCCAATCTTTCAGTTTTTCCGAGTTGTTCTTGTTCAGTGCCTTTCCATAAGCACTGGGAATAATGATATCGGTATATTTGCTTAAATCAACAGAAGAAAAATAACCCACATCTATTTTGGTGAGCTCCATGTTATAGCGTGTATCGAACAAGTGCCAAATTTCTCCGGCATCATAGGAACGAATTCCATCGCCGACAAGAATAGCTATTTTCTGTTTCTCAACAGGGTCAAAATCATTACTTCCCAAATCGATTCCTCTTGTAAGTCCTGTTCCTACGGCGGTAATCGTTACATTACTTTCCTTGGCCACGTCGACTAAGAATGTGTGCAGTTCGGAAGCACTTAAATCTTGGTTCTGTACGGGAACCATGATGGTTCCGTAATCATACGTTTTGCCTTCCAAGGTAAATGGGGATTTTGCCACTTTGGCCCTAAGGCCTTTTTCTACAATAGCGTGTAAGGCCTTTGGAGTGTAATACTCGTTCCATTCAAACAGATATGCATAGTTACTTTTAGCACTAACAGTGCCTTGTAAAGCGGCTAGCTTATCAATTTGTGGTCCTGCGTTACTTAGTGAGCCAAGCTCGGCGTAATCAACATTAAATGCTAACGGAAATGTCCAGGCAGAGATATCATAGAACAAACTGTCCGTAAACGTGGTGCGCTTTTCAAACATCGCTTTGACCAGTCGTGGATTTTTCTGATCCATGGGAACAACATAACTTTTTCCTTTCACATATGTTTTTCCATTAATGGTTACATCATTTGCCAATTCATGTATTTTCATTTTGTGGCGTTCCAATATCTCGGCCAGGTGCCACGCCTTTGCACCATCTTTACTATCTCCAAAAACAATTCCTTTGGTTTTGCTTCTTGCGGCTTCATTCTTTACATCTTCATAGAATTTTTTCTGATAACCCAAGATTTTTTCGCGCATGTTTGTCGCGGCCTCAATCGTAGACAAGGCGGTGGTAAACTGATTGCGAATCGTAAACGGAAAGGTCAGTAAGCCGTTCTCGCTTTCCTGAACATGACCTCTAGAGCTTCCTTGTTCGAAAAGAATACCTACACTACCATTTACATCTGGGAAAGTAGAGCCTTTTCCGTAGTAGTAATCGTCGTATCCTTCCTCGGAATAGTATAAAGAGCCTATTTTATCTAGCGCTTTTGCATGATAGGTACCAATCTCGGTGGTTAACTCCTGATTAATTTTTGGGGTTAGTGGATGTACCCTCGTAGGTTCTCCCGGCTGAAAGAAGAAGGTGGAGTTCGTGCCCATTTCGTGGTGGTCCGTAAGGATATTCGGTAGCCATTTATGAAAACTTTCTATACGGGCCCTACTTTCGGGAAGTTGTACCGGTAACCAGTCCCTGTTCATGTCAAACCAGTAATGATTTGTTCTTCCTCCGGGCCAAACCTCATGGTACTCGCGCTCGTTGTTATCTGCTACTAAATTGATGCTTTTATTGGTGTTTGCCCAATAAGCAAAGCGTTGCAAGCCATCAGGATTGTAAGATGGGTCCATTAAAATTACCATATCACTCAGCATCTTTTCAATCTCGGGGCCTTGAGCTGCTGCCAAATAATACGCATACGCCAAACCTGCATTTGCACCACTAGGTTCGTTTCCGTGAATAGAAAATCCTTGGTACACTATAATGGGCATATTAGAAATATCGCCGCTACCGGCATTCTCGGTGAGCGCAATATGGTCTTCCCTTATTTTATTTATATTCCCATGGTTCTCTGGAGTGGTAATGGTCAGTAGTAACAATGGTCTGCCTTCAAAAGTTTCCCCTCTGTTCTCTATGCTGATACGGTCGCTAGACTTGGCAAGGGTCTGCATGTAGAACATTAACTTATCATGTGTTACGTGCCATTCTCCTACTTCGTGACCGATAACTTCTTTAGGCGTTGGGATAGATGCGTCGTAGGTAATTCCCTGTGGTAAGTAGTAATCTAATGCTACTGGTTGTTGCGCGCTGGAGTAAAAGCAAGTGGTCAGTACAAAGGCAAGTAAAATTTTCTTCATTTTGGTTGAATTTAGCTATGGTATAAAAATAGAAAACGACCCTTAATTACAAGGGTCGTTATCATTTATTTAAGAGTATTTTTATCTAAATGTCGTCAAAACTGACATCGGTAAAACTACCACTTGGTTTTTCTTCACTAACGGCAGTGCCATCCTCCTCTTTCTTAAAGTCTTTTTGATGTCTTTCCGAGATAACTTCGGTACCTTTTTCCTCTATAATAAAGTCCATCATCTCCTCAAAATTTTCTTTGAAGGCTTCAAAATCTTCTTTATAGAGGTATATTTTATGTTTTTTATAATGAAAAGAACCATCATCATGAGTAAATTTCTTACTTTCTGTAATGGTTAAATAGTAGTCTCCGGCCTTTGTGCTTCTCACATCAAAAAAGTAAGTTCTTCTGCCCGCACGTAAAACTTTAGAGTGAATTTCCTCTTGGTCCATTGATTCTCTGTCGCTCATTTCCTGTCGTTATAATGTCTGATTATTCTATCAAAAATGAAAAAAAAAACGCTATCCAACAACAATTTTCTAGTTTTCTTTCTCGGAAAGCTGATTATTATAGAGCTCTTTATAGTAGCCGTCGATAGCATTTAGTTCCTCGTGTGTTCCTTCTTGCAAAAGCTTCCCATCTTCCAAAACCAATATTTTATCAGCGTTTTTAGCAGAAGAAACCCTATGGCTTACAATCAGTGTAGTCCGGTTTTTCGAGGCCTTTTTCAGGTTCGCTAATATCTCCTCTTCTGTTTCGGTGTCCACCGCCGAGAGACAATCATCAAAAAGATATATCTGGGGGTCTTTCATCAAAGCACGGGCAATGGACACGCGTTGTTTTTGTCCACCACTTAGGGTAATTCCTCTTTCTCCTAATACCGTTTCATACTGTTTGGAAAAACCGATGATGTTATCGTGTACGACCGCTTTTTTGGCCGTGGCTATAATTTCTTCGTCCGTAGCATCATGCTTTCCGAATTTAATATTGTTTTTAATGGTATCGGAAAATAGAAAGGCATCCTGTGGAACAGCACCTATGGCCTCCCTGAGATTTCTTACATTCATTGTTTTAATAGGAATACCGTCTATCAGAACTTCTCCAGAAGTAACATCGTACAACCGCGCAACCAAATCTAATATCGTTGATTTCCCCGAACCGGTTTTACCGATAATTGCCGTAGTTTCTCCTTGCTTAATATGGAAGGAAAGATTTTTTAACGCTGTTATTTCCGTATCCTCATAAGTGAAGGTGACATACTTGAACTCAATATCCCCCTTAACTTCATGTGTTATGGCATTGTCCGTGTTTAATTCTGATGACTCGTTCAAAAATTCATTTATTCTTTTTTGACTTGCCTCCGCTCTTTGAACGATAGAGGTCAACCACCCAACAATGGCCACGGGCCATGTTAGCATGTTTACATAAAGGATAAATTCTGCGATTAGACCAACACCTATTTCCCCGTCTATATATTGCTTACCACCGATATATATGACCAGAATATTACTAATGCCAATAAGTAATATCATAAGAGGAAAGAACCATGCGTTTACTTTAGCCAAGCTCATACTCTTTTCCCTGCCTTCATTGGCCAAATCACTTAGTTCCCGGTTCGTCTGAGGTTCTAAAGCATAGGCCTTAATTACGGAAACACCGGAAAATACCTCTTGCGTAAACGTGGATAGGGAGGATAGGTACTCCTGTACGATAGTACTTCTTTTATGGATAATTTTACTGATACGATATATGAGAACCGAAAGAATAGGTAAGGGTAACAGCGTATAAGCAGCTAAAGTTGGTGCTTTAATGAACATTAATGGAATAAGGCAGGCGAAAAGCGTAAGGGTCTGCATCCCGTACATGATTGCAGGACCGGCATACAAACGTACCTGATTAACATCTTCACTTATACGGTTCATTAGATCACCTGTTCTATTTTTTTTATAAAAGTTGAGGCTTAAAATTTGATAGTGATCAAAAATTTCATTTTTCAGGTCGTACTCAATATACCTGGAAACATTAATAATGGTCTGTCGCATTAAGAAAGTGAAAAAACCAGAAAGTAATGCGGCTCCGACAATGATAAGAATGTATTCCTGTAAAAGCTCCTTTGCGGTGGCGGTGGGCAGTTCTTCTCTTATGAATTGCTCAACAACGGAAATAATCTTGTTGACGTAAGAAGGCATTACGAGTTGAAAAAGGCGGGCAATAATGGTGATTATAATTCCTACCAGGAGTTTAAGCCAATATTTTTTGAAGTATTTATTAAGATGCTTAAGTTCCTTCATTAAAGCCTACGGTTGCAAAATTCTGATTTAAGATTTGCCAAAGATAAGTTTTTGATAAAGAATCGAATGTTATAAAATACCTAAGATAAATGCTAATGCTTTTGTGGCAGTCTGAATAGATGCTTACTTTTGCCCTGCGAAAATCAATCATAAAACAACAGTTCTTTCACATGCTTACACGAAGGCACATTAGGGTAAAAGTAATGCAATGCATTTATGCCCTAATTCAATCAAAAGACGACTCCTTGCCCAAACAGGAGAAATTTTTAAAAGTTAGTATAGCTAATACGTACAGTTTATACTTGTTATGGTTAAGTCTTTTTATAGAACTTCACCAACGTGCTGCAAATCAAATAGATTTAGCTTCCAAGAAATACTTGAATACAGAAGAAACGGCATTCCCAGACGAGTTGAAATTTACAAAGAACAAACTCTTACTTCAACTCATTCAGAGCCAGACTTTAAAGGAAGAATTGACCAATAGAAAACTGGATAACTGGTACCTTAACGAGGAATATGTAAAGCTCATCTATAATGCTATCTTAGAAAGTACCATTTACAAGAACTATATGAACTCTAACGATAACAGCTACGAGTCCGATAAGCAAGTTATTATAGAATTGTTTAAAGAGGTCATTGCCCCGAACGACAAAATTTACGAATATTTTGAGGATGATAAACTTACTTGGATAGATGATATCCCCATTGTAAATACCTTTATCGTTCGTTTGTTTAAGAAGGCAAAAGCACAACAGAAGCCGGATTACTTTACGCCCAAATTGTTGAAAGATAAAGAGGATATGGATTTTGCCAATCAACTTCTTTCTAAAACATTGCTTAAGAACGATGCTTTAGAGAAGGAGATAGAGGGTAAAACACCCAATTGGGACAAGGACCGTATTGCCGATGTGGATGCCATTCTACTTAAAATGGCCATTTGCGAACTACTCCATTTTCCATCGATACCGGAGCGGGTAACAATTAACGAATATTTAGAAATCGCCAAAGAATATTCAACACCTAAAAGCAGTATTTTTATCAATGGTATTCTAGACAAGCTAACTAAAGAATATAAGGCCGAAGGAAAACTGAATAAGATGGGTAGAGGGCTGTTATAAAATATTTTTCTAATTTTACGTTTAATTAAAAAATAAATACCTTAAATAATGAAAAAGATAGTAGTTGCAATTTGTACGATTTCCTTGTTCGCATTCACCTCTTGTAAAGAAAATGCCTCAAGTAAAATTAACACTGATAATGTTGCGGAAGCAGCTGTTAGGGATGAAGCTGCTAAGGCTATTCCGGTAATGACCTTTGAAAAAGCCGAGCATGATTTCGGTACTATTGAGCAAGGTACTCCACAAGAGACGGCTTTTAAATTTACCAATACTGGTAACGCCCCTCTAATCATTACCGATGCTAAAAGTAGCTGTGGTTGTACAGTACCAAACCCGCCAAAAGAACCAATTGCTCCTGGTGAATCTAGTGAGTTATTGGTGAAATTTAATGGGTCTGGTCAAAATCAGGTTACCAAGACCATTACAGTGACCGCAAATACAGAAAAGGGTTCTGAGCTTTTAAGAATCAAAGCTTTTGTTAACCCAAAAGGAGCAGCGCCACTTGGGCCTGTTAAATAATTTTAAAATTTAATAGCTACCAAATGGGTGATATAGGACAGTTTCTTCCAATGATTTTAATTTTCGTTGTGGCTTATTTCTTTATGATAAGACCGCAAATGAAAAGACAAAAGGACGAGAAGAAATTTTCGGCGGAATTAAAACGTGGTGATCGCGTAATAACGAAAAGTGGACTACACGGTAAGGTTGTAGATTTGAACGATAAGGATGCTTCCTGTGTCATTGAAACAATGGCCGGAAAATTAAAGTTCGATAGGTCCGCCATATCTATGGAGATGAGCAGAAAACTAGCCGCTCCCGTTAAAAAATAATGTTGCAGCGCAGCAGAAGTGAAGCACCAATGGAAACATTGGTGCTTTTTTTATGTCTTATTTTTTTAACTTATAACCACAAAGAACATAAAGATGATAAATAGTAGAAGAGATTTCATTCGAAAAGGTGCGGCAGGCTTAGCTCTAACAGGGGCCTCATTTACTTTTCCAATGGAGCTATTAGGGGCTATGCGCAGAAAATTAGGCCCCAATGACACTATAAATGTTGGTTTAATCGGTTGTAAGGGCATGGGTTTTTCGGATTTAACATCCGTCCTTAAAATGAACGACACTAATGTAATTGCATTATGTGACGTAGACGAGAACGTATTACGCTCCAGAACGGTAGATTTGGAAAAGGCGGGTATTAAAAAACCGAAATGGTATAGCGACTATAGAAAGTTACTGGAAAATAAGGATATTGACGTAGTGATAATCGGTACTCCAGACCACTGGCATTGCTTACAATTAACAGACGCCCTAAAGGCAGGTAAGGATGTATATTGTGAAAAGCCTATTGCCAATTCGGTCGAGGAGGCAAACCTAATGTTGGGCCATGTGCAGGCAAGCGACCGTATGGTTCAGGTTGGGCAATGGCAAAGAAGTCAGCCTCATTTTGTGGATGCCATCAATTATGTACATTCGGGTAAGTTGGGTGAAATACGCCTTGCTAAGGCTTGGGCGTATCAAGGCTGGATGAAACCAGTGCCTGTTACGGTGGATAGCGAAATACCAAAAGGTGTAGATTATAAGATGTGGTTAGGACCTGCTCCTCAACGTGCATTCAATGTAAATAGATTTCATTTTAATTTTAGATGGTTCTGGGATTATGCCGGAGGTTTAATGACAGATTGGGGTGTTCATTTAATTGATTATGCCTTATATGGAATGAAGGTGGGTACGCCTAAATCCGTTATGGCTTTAGGCGGAAAATTTGCTTACCCGAATGATGCATCTGAAACACCGGATACCCTTCAAACCGTTTATGAATATGATGGGTTCTCCATATTATGGGAACATGCTACAGGAATTGATGGAGGTAATTACGGGCGTAATCACGGCATTGCCTTTATAGGCAATAACGGAACATTGGTTTTGGATAGAGGTGGATGGGAAGTAATTCCTGAAAAAGAATTTCAAGGATGGGATAAAGAAGGTATTCCAAAAATGAAGGCCATCACATATAGTAGGGGCGAAGCGAATGGGCTTGATTTACATACTGCCAATTTTATTGATGCAGTAAAGAATAGAGATACTGCCAAATTAAATGCACCCATAAAGGTTGGTTATGATGCTGCTTTAGTTTCGCATATGGGTAATGTTGCCTTTAAAACAGGTGATAGGATTTATTGGGACGCCGCCTCAGGCAAATTTAAAAATGAATTAGCGAATCAATTATTAAGCGCAAAATATCACAACGGTTGGAAGCTGCCAACACTGTAATGACAGAATCATCGGTACTTATCATTGAGTCCCTTTCCTTCTAGAATCATCGGGGGTATTTTAAGTAAGCGAGCTTCTTTGGTCTGTTCCCGTTTGGCTCCGCTGATATACTCGGCATATTCTTTTTGTCGGGATGGGGATAGCGTATGAAAAGCCTTCTTGAGGTCTGGATTATTTTCAAAGGCAATCTTGAGTTCCTTTGGCAAGACCACAACAATAGCTTGCTTCTTTTTGGGGGCCAATCGTATGCCTTTTCTTTCGTTTTCAATGGCCTCATTAATGTAGGCGGAAACCATTTTCTCTTTTATCTCGTCCCTAGATTTAAATTTCCAATGGCGCATTGCCTGGGTCTTACCTTCTTGGGCATTCTCCAGCACGTTCTTGCTGTCACTTAAGAACACGCCGTTAAAGAACCAAATACCAAAATGCCCTTTAAATTTACAGATCGCCAGTACGTTTTTTCCGTTTAACGTATAGGTTGGAAACATCCATTTAAAAGTTTCCTCTAAATCGGTTTTTATTACCAATTCCCTGAGTTGGGTTATGGCCTCTTTAAAGAGGTGTTCTTCCTCGTAATAGGCTTCTATTTTTTCGGATTTATCCACTGCACTTATTTTTCTTTAGCAGTAAGTTCGCAAATTTTTACGATAACTTCTACCGCTTTCTGCATACTTTCCACAGGAACGTATTCATATTTTCCATGAAAATTATGACCACCGGCAAAAATATTGGGACAGGGGAGGCCCATAAAACTAAGTTGTGACCCATCCGTTCCACCACGAATGGGTTTAATAATGGGCGAAACACCAACTTGCTCCATCGCTTTTTTTGCTATGTCTACAATATGCATCACAGGTTCAATTTTTTCGCGCATGTTAAAATACTGGTCGGCTATTTTCAATTCTATGCAGTCATTGTAATCTTTATTCAATTGATCTGTAACCTCCCTTAGTAATTCTTTTCTTTTTAGAAAATTACCATGGTCATGATCACGAATTATGAGTTCAATGTTGGCTTTTTCTATCTCTCCATGGAGTTCATAAACATGGAAAAAACCTTCCCTGTTACTGGTTCTTTCAGGAGTTTCGTTTTTGGGTAGTCTCCCCAAAAACTCATTTGCAATTCCTAAGGCATTGACCATTTTACCTTTTGCATAACCAGGGTGGACACTCTTCCCTGTAATACTTACTTTCGCGCCAGCGGCATTGAAATTTTCATACTCCAATTCACCTATTTGGCTACCGTCCATAGTATAGGCCCATGCAGCACCGAACTTTGCTACATCAAACTTATGTGCGCCTCTACCTATTTCCTCGTCAGGGGTAAAACCTACCCTAATGGTACCATGTTTTATTTCTGGGTGTTGAAGGAGGTATTCCATAGCGGTTATTATCTCCGTAATCCCCGCTTTGTCGTCGGCCCCTAAAAGGGTGGTGCCGTCCGTTGTAATTAACGTCTGCCCCTTATATTGAAGTAAATCTTCGAAATAATCTGGTGAGAGTATAATATTTCCTTCTTTGTTCAAAATGATGTCCTTACCGTCATAATCTCTAATAATCTGTGGATTAACATCGGTCCCGGAAAAATCGGGTGTGGTGTCAAAATGAGAAATGAACCCGATTACGGGTACCTTCTGCGTAATGTTGCTGGGTAAGGTGGCCATGATATAGGCGTTATCATCTATGCTTACGTCCTGCATGCCAATTGCTTCAAGCTCGGCAACTAGTTTGTGGGCAAGGTTCCATTGCTTTTCCGTACTCGGTGTCGTCTCCGAGTTAGGATCACTTTGTGTATCAATTTTCACATAGCTTATAAAACGGTCAATAAGTTGTTGCATAGGTCGTGTTTTAATCAAAAATAGGGTTATAAATTGTATTTTAGCTTAGTTTTAAATTACCTAGATGATACATAAAAAATGTAGTGTTCTTATTTACTTACTATTGATTATGCTTTTTTCTGTTGATCTTAGAAGCCAAGCCGATTGTGTTCTGGGGGTAGGTATAACAGAGGACGAAACATTGATTACTATTTTTCAAATGAATGAAATGCAGCAAGAGAATCTGGTAAATTTTGGTGCGGAATTGAAATATAGAAATGAAATTCTAAATAATCAATTAGAAAATATCATGCAACGGCATCCACAAAGCACACCAACAGAATTAGGTCAACTCGCTGATAAATATAAAGCGGTCATGGATAGCATGCAGATGATACAGGCGTTCATAGATAAAAAAGTGCTACGGCTCTTTAACGAAAAGCAGTACGAGCTTTATCTGGAACTCTGTAAAGAGGCTTCTCGGTCCCCTTTCATAGTAGTGCCAACGGTTTATAATGATAGCATTACAAGAAAGGATTAATGTACATCTGATTTTTGTGATTGCTATAGAAGGTTCGTTTACTTTTCAGTTTGTATTTTTGTAGTTCACTATGCTTTATGTATAAACTAATTATCCGCCAAATTCTTTTTTTATTGGACCCTGAGAGGGTGCACTATATAAGTTTTTCCCTCATTAAGTTTGCTTCAAAAATTGGTCTTTCCGGACTTATAAAAAATCACTTTACGCATGAAGATGTACGATTGGAACGAGAGGTATTCGGGTTAAAATTTAAAAATCCTGTAGGTTTGGCCGCAGGTTTTGATAAGAATGCCTTGTTATACAATGAGCTGTCGGATTTTGGGTTCGGTTTTATTGAAATAGGAACCTTAACACCCAAGCCCCAAGATGGAAATCCAAAACAGAGATTATTCAGACTCAAGGCAGATAAAGCTATTATCAATAGAATGGGCTTCAATAACAATGGTGTTTTTGATGCTGTTGAGCAATTAAAAAAAGAGCACAACGTACTTATTGGGGGTAATATAGGCAAGAACAAAGTGACTCCCAATGATGAGGCCATTAAGGATTACCTCATTTGTTTTGATGCATTATTTGATCATGTGGATTACTTTGTCGTAAACGTAAGCTCACCGAATACCCCAGGTTTACGGGAATTGCAAGACAAAGAACCACTCACGGCATTATTGAAGGAACTTCAAAAAGAGAACGATAAATATGCACTTAAAAAAAGTGTTCAGCGAAAGCCGATTTTACTAAAAATAGCTCCCGATTTAACGGATGACCAATTACTGGATATCATCACTATCGTGGCAAGCACTAAAATTGATGGAATCATCGCCACGAACACGACAATATCTAGAGCCCATCTTAAATCGGACTTATTTTTAGTGGAACAGGCCGGAGGTCTAAGTGGAAAACCTTTAAAAGATAGAAGCACGGAGGTCATTCGTTTTCTGTCTGAAAGGAGTAATAAGGCGTTTCCAATAATTGGCGTAGGCGGCATACATTCACCAGAAGACGCTCTAGAAAAATTAGAGGCCGGTGCGGACCTAATTCAATTATGGACTGGATTTGTTTACGAAGGTCCGGGTCTAATTAAAAAAATAAACAAGGCCATTTTAGCCGATGTGCAAGATTAAATCTCAACGCTGTAAGAAGTCATAAAAGAAGTTTTCGTCTATTTATTGGCGCCGCCTAGGGTATACCCAAGGTAGTTTACTTTCCTCACATCAACCCTCTCCTTTTGCTTAGTAGAAGGAGTCAATCATTTTACTTCGTCCAATAGTCCAATACGAGCACATCATCTAAATGCGGCCCTAAAACCTCACCAAACGCTTTATGATCCGGGTGTGGTAAATAGATACCTCTGTCTTCTTCATTTTCAAAAGTTAAGAAAAAACAGTGGGTCAATCCCTTATTAAGGCTTTCCGGACTGTTATTGATTCCCCATTCGTAGCCCTTGATTTCTGGTATTTTGCTGGGTAAGGCGCTAAAGGCGTCTTCAACCTTTTTGATATCTTCTGGAGCAGTGCCATCCTTGAATTTAAAAAGAACCACATGTCTTAATACACTATCCGCGCTTATATGGGTTATCTGGTTATTTTTATTAGTAGTCTCAAATGAATAAAATGACATTGTAAGTACTGATAGAAGGACTAATGCTCCTGTAATTTTTAAGGTTTTCATGATGCGTTATTTGCTTTTGTGAAAGATAAAGAAAGATAACTACCTTTTTAGAGAGAAATGATTTTTAAATTCTTTTTGTTCTCCGTTCATCGTGTAACTAATTTTGAACCAGTAATCTGAGGATGGTAAGAGTTTTCCGTTGCTATTTCCGTTCCAGCCATCTTCATCATTAAATTGAAAGTGTAGCTTTCCAAAGCGGTCGTAGATATAAATTTGGGCATTCTCAATTTCTGACAATCCAATAATTTTCCATGTATCATTGGTTCCATCACCATTAGGAGTAAAAAATTTGGGGTAGTCAACCACTAAGAAGGGTTGGGACAACACAGTGCAATTCCTAGTATCTGTAACATATGCTATGTGTTCACCTGCTTCCAAATTATCAAACCTGAAATTAGTAGTGAAATCAGAATCGTCAACTGCAAATAAATATTCATTACCTCCCTCGACCTCAATAGCTATGGAATTGTTTCCAGAGAACAGGTCGTTCAGGGGAACGATTTCAAAAAGGGTCGGAGGACTAACAGGAACAACTTTTGTGAAAATCGTGAATTCACAACCAAATTGTAAATTTTCTAAGACTACAAAATAAGTACCTGGAGTGGTTGGACTATAGTTGTTCGCTGTAGCATTGGGTATCCTATTTTCTTCCCTAACGACATCTTTGTACCATTGAAAATTGTAGTCTGATGTCGCCAATCCGGTATCTAATAACGGTAAGGGTGTCAAGGGGTTGTTATCTTCATCCAAACATAGGGGATACTCTTCAGCTAGCGGAGAGACAAATTCTAATTTTCGAAGGAAAATTTCAAACGAAGTAATTTCATAGCAACTTTCACCAGAAGATATGCGAGCAAAGATAGTTTTGGTTTCTTCGGTTCCAAAGTAAGGGCTGGTGCGCGTGATGTTGTTTTCGAGATTTTCGGCATTTTCCTGTGTTTCAAAAAAGTAGACTTTATAGATTCTATCATTTTGATTTCCTAAAATCCTGTTTCTATTCGCCGTAAAATCAAAAGGCTCAATATCGTTCCCGTCCAAATCACAGGCGTTTATATCCAAGGGTTGCTCGGCTATCAGCGGTGGTTCAATATATTCTATTTCAATTGCTCCGTTTGAAATACATACTGCTGAAAATACCACTTCTACCTCGTATAATCCATCATCATTCACGGTTATGACAGGAATATCGTCGAATGCCATTAGTTGTGTTCCGTCCCTATACCAAACGTAACTTTGCGCTCCTTGTGAAGTAGCGTCCAGTATTAGTTCTTCACCGATACAGAGTGGTTTGCCGTTGGCAACCGTTCTATTTTCTCCCAAACTAACATCTATGGAGAAACTACCGGCCTCGAGGAAAACAGCGGAGTCTAGATCAGCGTCTAGATTATCGGCAATTACAAGTTTAATCGTGTAATTTTCTCCAGGATTTACCTCGGAGAATGCAACTAAGCTTTTCGTTTGTCCAAAAAATGAAATTCCAGAATTCTCGCCATTCAGACCACCAAAAAAATCCTCATTCGCAGGTTCACAGGCATCTTCAACTCCGGGTCGTATAGTTGTAGCACTAACAGGAGAATCAGTACCAGGAATAACTGCTAGATTGGAAGAAATTCCATTCGCATCGGTGAGAATAAAAGCAAATACATCAGAGAACGTGCATTGAAAATTATCGGAATATTCTTCCGAGGCGAACAGAAAATTGAAGCTTATACTGTTGGTGCTTGGCACAAAGTCGAATTGTATATAGGAGGCGTTAAAAAGGTTTCCTGTTCCCGTTGCTGATCTTAAATCATTATCTCCTGGCCAGTCCGTATCTCCAGTAGTATAGATTTGATCGTTAGGGCCCACTGCATCGGCAGCATTACCTGTGGATAAAATGATGCCTT